>JAJFGE010000069.1 GCA_021776295.1 Hyphococcus sp. | reverse complement strand
GCTTGTTCGGCAGTAACGGCTGGATCACCGACCACTCGAAATCACTCAAATCAAACCGCGCCATAAACTCCTCCATCGCTGGAGAAAATGAATCACAGTTCGACTGAAATGGGAATCCCGTTTATGGGTATGTGACCTAGCCTAATCTAAATTCCTCCCCCGTTTACGGGGGAGGTGTCCCGAAGGGACGGAGGGGGCTCTGCCCTTAATACTCACCCCTAAACCAGCCGAGCCACATGCTTATCAATCATCGCTGGCGTGTCTTGTGGGCCGAAGCGGGCAATAACTTTGCCTTGGCGGTCGACCAGGAATTTGGTGAAGTTCCATTTGATGGCGCGGGTGCCCGCCAGTCCTGGTTTTTTTGCTTTTATCCATTTGTAGAGCGGGTGGGCGTCGGCGCCGTTGACGGCGATTTTTTGATGCATTTTGAAACTGACATCGAAGCTGGTGGAACAGAAGTTCGCAATCTCCGCCGCGTCGCCCGGTTCTTGCGCGCCGAACTGGTTGCAGGGAAAGCCGAGGATTTCAAAGCCTTGATCCTTGTACTTAACATATAAAGCTTCAAGCCCTTCATATTGCGGCGTGAACCCGCATTTGCTGGCGACGTTCACCACCAGCAGCACCTTGCCTTTATAGTTGGCGAGGTCCTGGCGCTCGCCGTTCAGCTGGTTGACATCGAAGTCATAAATTTCCGCCATTTCGGTCCCTATTTGATTGCGCTGTCGCAGTGCCAGCAGGTTTCTAAAAAGCCGGCGCCCATAACGCTTCCAATCGGGCTTCCCGGTGGTGTCTCGGGCGCGGCGACCCGCGCCTCGGCGCTCAGCGCCGGGCGGGCGAGATGCGCATCAATGCGCGCCAGCAACCAGTCGCGATGCGCCCGGTTCGCCGCCTGGCCGAGCCGGAAACCGGGCGCCAGCCGCGCGCGCAAGGTGCGCAAGAACGCATCGGTTTCCGCCCGCACCGCGGGGCTTGCGGTCTCATCCGTCGCCAGATCAATCAGCGTCGATGCAAACCGGCTTTGCAACACCTCAGCTATGCGCCGCTGGCGTTGCGCGGCGGGCGCCGCGAACACTTTCGCCTCGAGCGCTGTGAACACATCGTTTAATGAAAGCGCACCCCGGCTGCGCCGAGACTGTTCAACCAGACGCGCGGCGCGCGCGGGATGCAGCAGCGCTTGCATGGTAATCGCGCCGGCGGTGTCAGCCGCAGCGATGACGTCAAACACCGGTCCCGTATCGCCGTCCAGCTGTTCGCCGTCGCCGGCCAGCGGGCCGAAGCCGCCGACCGTCGGCGTCAGCTGGTCCAGCAAGGCGTCGGGCAGATCGAGCATTGCCGGGTCCAGCGTTGCCGCCAGCGCCGCCAATGCACGTCGCTGGTCATCGGCTGAGACGACCCGCCCCGGCGCCAGAGCGTCGCCTTTGACGCCATAGTTGAACTCAAATCCGCCAAGCAGCTTTGCGGCGGCCGCAACCTGATAGCGGTGATAAAGATAGATCGGTACAATGACTTTTCGCAGCGCCCCGCGCGGCTCGCCATTTTGCAGCGAACGCTCGCCAAACTCGCCGAGCGCAAGCGCCCGCACGGCAAGCGCTTGTTCCAGCGCGGCGACCGGGTCCTCGCCATTGTCCCAGACGCTGGCGTATGGGTGTGCCGCGCCAAGCGGTCGGCCATCACGGTCACCGACAAACCGCAAGCCGGTCGCATAGCCATCGCGGAGAATTTTCTCTAACCCCGCCGCCTCGTCTGCGCCTTGC
The DNA here is from genome assembly GCA_021776295.1 of Hyphococcus sp. GTDB lineage: Bacteria > Pseudomonadota > Alphaproteobacteria > Caulobacterales > Parvularculaceae > Hyphococcus. The sequence continues at coordinate 93,237 of JAJFGE010000069.1, read as the reverse complement.
GGAAACTCAGCATAAAGCCAGGTCGCAGCGAGCTTGTCCCAGGCGCCGACGCCGACGCCATAGGCGGTGGAAAAATCAAGCGCGCCGCCTTCCGTCACCGTCACCTGCGGCGCCGGATAGTCCATCACCGAGGCGCGGTCATTTGTCGAGGCGGCAAAGTTATGCGCAAAGCCGAGCGTATGGCCAACTTCGTGTGCAGACAATTGTCGGATGCGGTCCAGCGCTACTTCCACCGGGTCGTCATCGGCGCCGGTTCCAGATTTGGCGGTCCCGGCGAGGCCTTCAATAATCATCCGGTCCTGACGCACCCGCTGGCTGCCAAGAATGACGCTCGCCTTGATCATCTCGCCAGTACGCGGATCGTGAACGCCGCCGCCATAGGACCAGCCGCGGGTCTGGCGATGGGTCCATGAAATGGTGTTGTAGCGAATGTCACGCGGATGCGCGCCTTGCGGCAGCGGCTCGACGCGGAACGCACCGACAAAGCCTGCCGCCTCAAAGGCGTCCGCCCACCACGAAGCGCCTTCGATCAACGCCTCGCGGATCTGGTCCGGCGCGCCGCTGTCGACATAAAACACAATCGGTTTTTTCGCCGGGCTGCGCTCTGCTCCCGGGTTTTGTTTTTCCAACCGGAAGCGGCGAGCAAAGGCCTGGCGCACCTCGCCCATCAGCGGCGCCGAGAAATCATAATAGGGCACGTCTATCGCGGCTGCGCGCGGGTCAAACTTGCGAGGATGGTAACCATCCGCCGGAAGGCGCGCCAGAGAGTGATGCTGGGTCAGGGTTATGGCGCGCGGATAGGCGGCGGTGGCGACGACTTCGCGCTTGGGCTCGGCGCTGGTCAGGGTCAAAAACGCATCGATCTCGATATTGTCCGGGAACGTTAAAACTTCATTGAAGTCGGCCATGGTGCGATCGGCAGCGATCGAAAAGGCGCCGCCTTGCTCATGGCGTTGTAAGCTCCCGATCACATCCAGCGCATCGCGCAATACAAAACTTTGAAAGTCGACCAGCATCTCCCCGTCTGGTCCTTCGGCGATGATCTCACCCGACCAGATGAACGAGCGGGCAAAGGATTGCTCTACGGCTTTTTTCTCCAACGGGTTTTCGGCGCTGGCGCGATAGTTCCAGTTTTCCTGCTCAGCGATGATCTTGTTGCCATAGCGACGAAACGCGACGATCGCGCCTTCGTCAAACAACCCGCGGTCCAGCCCGATCGGATTGGAGCCAAGACCCGCGGACAACCCCGCCGAATAGATCGTGCGCAGTGAAATTGCGTTTTCATCGGCGGCTGGGAACGCCGCATATAACTTTCCAGCCGGCGCATCGACATAGAGTTTAATGAAGCCGTCGCGGCGGTCCATGCCTTTGACGGCCTCAGACCAGGTCTCACTCGACTCCGGTGATGTTGGTTCCTCAGCCGCTGGCGCCGGCGCATCGTTGGTCGTCGTACGTTCAGAACAGCCCGCCATCACCAAAGCGAGGGCTAAAATAGCTGCGAAATACCGCATCAAAAATCTCCATCCCAAAACCGGCGCGCCAATCTGCCGGATTTTCCTTATAAGATCAAAGGCTTTGGCGCACCCGCTGAGTTAAACGCTTGCGGGAGGCGACGCGCGCCGATAAGTTTTTCCAACATCGCCAAGGAGAAAACGCCCCGTGAAATTTGTCGGCACCAGTGACTATATCGCAACCGAAGATCTCAAAGTCGCGGTCAATGCAGCGGTGACGCTGGAGCGTCCGCTGCTGGTCAAGGGCGAGCCCGGCACCGGCAAGACCGTGCTCGCCATCGAGGTTGCAAAAGCGCTCGGCGCGCCACTGTTGGAGTGGCATATCAAGTCGACCACCAAAGCCCATCAGGGGCTTTATGAGTATGACGCGGTTGCGCGGTTGCGCGACGGACAACTTGGCGAGGAGCGCGCACGCGATGTGCGCAACTATATCAAGCGCGGCAAATTATGGGATGCGTTCACCTCTGACGAGCGCCCGGTGTTATTGATCGATGAAATCGACAAGGCCGATATCGAGTTTCCCAATGATTTGTTGCAGGAACTCGACCGAATGGAGTTCTTTGTTTATGAGACCAAAGAGACGGTCCGCGCCAAGCAACGCCCGATCATTATCATCACCTCGAATAACGAAAAAGAACTCCCGGATGCTTTTCTGCGGCGGTGCTTTTTTCATTACATCAAATTTCCTGACGCCCGGACCATGGAAGAGATCGTCGAGGTGCATTATCCTGGCATAAAGAAGCGCCTGGTCGCCGACGCCTTGAAAATTTTCTATGAAGTGCGCGAAGTTCCGGGGTTGAAGAAAAAGCCCTCGACATCGGAGCTGCTCGACTGGCTGAAGCTGTTATTGTCCGAAGACGTGCCGAACGAAATCCTTTCCGAGCGCGACCCGCGCAAGGCGATCCCGCCGCTGCACGGGGCTTTGTTAAAGAACGAGCAGGACGTACATCTGTTTGAGCGGCTAGCGTTTTTAACCCGCCGCGAAGGCGGCTAACTTATCCCGCCGCGAAGGCGGCTAATCATAATTTACCGTGAGGGCGGTTAGGCTTCCTTTGCGCAACACAACTCACCGCATCCAAGCCAACAGCCTCGCCCACTTCGTCCGCGATAGCGGCGATGAGGCGGCGCCGGCTGCAATCTTCTTGCACGGCTTTCCCGACACGTCCGAGATCTGGGCGGCGATGACGCCCATGCTGGTTGCGGCGGGGTTTCGCGTAATCGCGCCGGATCTGCGCGGCTTTGGCGAGAGCGATATGGCCGCGCGCAAGGCTGATTATGAAATCAACGCCGGCGCAATCCCTGATATTTTGAAGATCATGGATATACTGAATATACAACGCGCGCATATTGTCGGCCATGATTTCGGCGCCCCGGTCGCATGGAGCCTGGCTGCGCACTATCCCGAGCGGTTCACAACGCTGGCCGCGCTCTCGGTTGGCCATCCGCGGGCTTACTTACGGGCCGGCCCGCAGCAATTGAAATTGAGCTGGTACATTTTGTTTCATCAACTGCGCGGCCTCTGCGAAGCGGCTTACCGTTTCAACGATTGGATGTTCTTGCGGCGTCACTGGACCGCGCATAACGATATTGAAACCGTCATCGCAAATCTCACACGACCGGGCCGGCTGACGGCGGGGCTCAACTGGTATCGCGCCAATCTTTCGCTCGTGCGGATGGTCCGCCCGCCAAAATGGGGCGCTTTCGGTGAGGAAACCGTGCGCATTCCAACCCTTGGCCTGTGGAGCGACGGCGAGAAATATCTCACCGAAAGGCAGATGAAATTATCCAGAAACTTTGTCGAGGCGCCGTGGCGCTATCAACGCATTACCGGCGCCAGCCACTGGATATCCAGCGACAAGCCGAGTGAATGCGCCGAAGCGTTGATTGAACATTGGCGCTGCAACGCATAAAACCCGCCCTTTTCACCCGCCCTAAAAACCCCTAAGCTCTCCTAGAGCAAATCCGAGTTAATTTGAATCACGGATTTGCTCTAGATTGTTTGTTGTCGCATTTCTATCGGATAACCGCGTCACACTTATCCGGAAATGCTCGCGCTGTTGTGTGTAAAGGGGTATTCGGGGATGGAAGGTTTCTGGGGCGCGCTGCCCATAATACTGATTGTGCTGTTCTTCCTGTCGCGCGGGCTGGCCAACCGCCAGCGCCATAGCGAACTCGTCAACACGTTTTCGAAAATTCAGAAGAAACGCAAAAGCCGCATCATCGCCGTGGTGCATCGCACCGAACCGATGGGCCTGCTCGGTATTCCGATGCTGAGCTATATTGATCTGAACGATGCTGAGGACATTCTCGAAGCGATCCGCAAAACGCCGCCCAATAAACCGCTTGAATTTGTCATGCACACGCCGGGCGGTCTGGTGTTGCCAGCCTTGCAAATCGCCCGCGCAATCAAAGCCCATCCCGGTCGGACAACCGTCTTTGTTCCGCATTATGCGATGTCCGGCGGCACGCTGATCGCCCTGGCCGCCGACAATATCGTGCTTAGCGAGCACGCTGTCCTCGGGCCTATCGATCCGCAAATTGATGGACTGCCCGCAGCCTCGCTGGTGCGCGTCGCGCAGGATAAACCTATTCAGACAACGGATGATTATACGCTTATTCTCGCTGATGTGGGCGCTATGGCGATTAACCAGCTACAAAGCGCGGCGCGCGAATTATTGTCGGGAACGGTGTCGGAAAACGCGGCGATCTCGATTGCCGAACAATTGTCTTCCGGGCGCTGGACGCATGATTATCCGATACGCCACGCCGAAGCGCTCGAGCTTGGGCTTAATGCTTCCATAGATATGCCGAAGGAAATCATGCAGCTGATGGCGTTATTTCCCGACACTGTCCGGCGCAACTCCGGCGTTAAATATATCGAAGAGGAAGCCGCCGCGATTAGCGATAATGGGCAGCGCGTCACCATGACCGGCTATGCGCCGCGACAGGGCGCGCGCAGTTTCAGCTACGGGCCGTGGAATCCAAAAGAGCTAAAGCAGCCGCGCCGTTCTGAGAATGATGACCGGCCGCTATGGCGCAAACTGCTTTGAACAAGGCCAGCGCTCAGGGCGGCCTTATCAATACAAAAACTCCGCCTCATCCGGCACGCGCGCAAACGCAATCTTGGCGCCAAGATAGTTGAGGTCCAGGCCGGACTGGCTCGCCAGGCCGACCTGTCGGCGATGCGGCGCTGATTTTTCCGCGCCGCTGAGCTTGCGAAATTTTGCGTCCCGGTCGGCGTTCATCCGGTCAACAGCCCGCCACAGCCGGGCGCGCTTATCATTGCCTTGCTCGCTGGCGGCGCTGGCAAAAAGATCCCCCTGCTGCATCACCATATCCTCCGGCTTGGCCAGCCCATGGAGATAAACCGTCACGCCGCCAATCCGCACCGCGGCGTTATCCGCCTGCCGATGGTCAAGATAGTCCGCCCATATCTCATCGAGCGCGTTTAAAAACCGGAAGGAATCCTGCGAATGGGCAAACCGCCGGCGCGCCTCCCACCGTCCTTCGGGCCGCAGCCGTAACGACACGCTAAGTCCGCCCGCATGCATTTCATAATGGCGAAGCCGGCTTGCGGCTTTGAGGAGCAGCGCGCGCGCGACAATTCTCGCGCGATCCGGCGGTTCATGGTCTTTGGTCAGAACCCGGCTATGGCCGATCATCGATTTCTTGGTCGGCGCGTCTTCTGTGTCATATCCGTGCAGCCCATACCAGAAGCGCTCGCCCATCACCGAGCCCCAGATCGCGCGCGCATGTTTCGGCTGCAGGTTCCACAGCGCGGTAAAGTCGGTCACGCCCACCCGCGCCAACCGCGCCGTGACCCCAGCGCCGACGCCCGGAATGTCCGTAAGCGGCATATCGGCGAGCCTGCCGGGCAAGTCGCTCAATTCCAAAACCGTCAGCCCGTCCGGCTTTACCCGCTCGGCGGCAAGCTTGGCGAGGAGCGTCGTTGGCGCAAGCCCGATAGAGGCGCGTAAGGCCGGCCCGACATTGTCGGCGAGGCCGCGTTTGATCCGCCGCGCGATTTCCATCGCCAGCGCGCGCTTGCGTTCCGACCGCGACAGGCGATAGGCGGCCTCGTCAATTGAATAGACCTTCACCAGCGGCAAATGCCGCTCGATTTCCTGCATCAGGACTTTATGCAACTCAACATAGCGGTCGTGGCGCGCCGGCATCACCGCGATGTCCGGGCACAAAATGCGCGCATCGCGGACTTTGGTTCCGCGTTTGATCCCAAAGGCTTTGGCTTCATAGCTGGCGGCGATCGCGCCGGTATATTCCGACATTAACGGCGTGACGATCACCGGCCGGCCGCGCAATTCAGGATGGTCATGCTGCTCAACGCTGGCGAAATAGGCGTTGAAATCAAGAAACAGATAGGCGAGCCCATCTGCGGGATGGTAGATGTCCGGGGGTGTTTCTGGTTTAGAGCGCACGAGAACAAACATAGAACATTTGCCGTGCCCTGTCTAGCCGCGCCGCCGCCAATAGTCTCTCAGTTTGAAATCCCAGTGACCGTTTCCACAAAATCTGCCATCCGTGACAGAAAAGCCGAAAGTTCAAAAATCGCCAATTACCGACTTTGTGTCAGCTTTCGAATTTGGCGGGCTCACGTATCAAAGAAGACATTGAAAACAACTTCCATTGTTTCGATGATACCAATGTTGGCATATGCGGCAGGCGAACATTAGAAGCGGACATGACGCTGGCGCTGGGCAGGGTCGACTTATTGAGAAGGCGATGCCTCGCTTGACTGGAATTGCTGAACCAGTTTTGGAATCGGTTCAATGTCGGACTTGTCCATGAAGTCAAACCCCTCCAGCTCTTGTTGCTTAGCTTCGGGGTCATCATTTTTCCAGGCGCCGATTTTCAAAATCATCCTGACCCACCAGCTGAGATCCTCTGGGTTCATCCTGCCGCGCAGCGCAACATGCTTCATTTGTGAAACCAAGGTTGCGGGTAGGCAATCAGCAATCCACCCATCAAGTTTCGACCCGGCCGGGGCGCCAGAAACGGTGAACAGAATTACCGGCTTGTTCTCGATGCTGGCCAAATTTCTTTTCACCCATTTGCGGATTGTCAGCTTGTAAATGATCACCGAGCTGCCAAGGATCAAAAAGTCGTACTTCGATGGATCAGCATTGGCGGCGTTCACATCAAACACCGGCAAACTGGTCGCTTCGCCTATCCAATCGGCATATTGAGCCGTGCTGCCGTACTGACCCGAGAAAAAAATTGCACCATTCATTTTAAACCCTGCCTTGATGTATCAAAATCACCAAACGAACACGTTGCACTTGTGTCAGTTGCCTCCCTATCAGTTCTCTCGACGTTTCTACTCAACTTAACAGTGTAACCCGGAAAAATGACGCCAACATGATCAAGATCAATGGTTGCCGGGTCACGAAGAACATCGGGTAAATCGCCAAAATTGTTTTGAGTGTCGCATAACAAGGGGGGCATGCCTTTCCTCAGCATTCTGCAACCATCCACATAGGGCCAACCCTTGCCGCACCCGCGCCCTATTGCAGCCGCAGCACCGCCCGCTCAATTTGCGCCGCTGCGGTGTAAATCGTCTCGGCCTCGCCCTCGGTCTCCTCCGCCAAAAGCCCGGCAAATGCGTTCATCGAAAGGTCGAGCTGTTCGTGGGCGACGGCGATGGCTTCTGTCTCGTTGATGTCGCTTGAGTTTTCCGAGGCCAGCATCTCGCGCGCGACGGACAAGAACCCGAACGCGTCCTGATATTCATGCGCATCGACAATCGCGCCGTCATCGGCGACACCGGCGTCAAACTCTTCCGCCGCCGTCGCCACCATCTTCGATATCGCCAGCAGTTTGACCGCAACGCTGGTTTTCGGCGCGGTCGCGCGGATAGAGACTACGAGGTCGGCGTAAACCGCGTTGACATCGCCGCGCTCGGCTGATGCGTCCGCAAGCGCCGTCAGCCCATCGGCGAAGCTTGCCGATGCGCGCGCTTCAAACGCCGGAATAAGCGCATCGTAAAGTTCGTTGCCGGGATGTTGCACATGTGCCGACGCCATCTCAAAGGCTTCGGCGCGGTAAAGTTCGATAAACGACAACAGATGACCGCGAATAAGACCGAGCCGGTAGATAAATTCAACATCATCGTCAACCGGATCGCCGCTGCGGATTTCAGCTATTTCTTCGGCCATCGGTTCAGGCGCCTCGGCGACATTTTCACTGTCGGACACCGCCGACGGCAACGGGTCATTCTCGCGCACCGCCTGCGAGCCTGCCTTCTCGCCGCAGCCGGATAGCACAAGCGCGATAACGCTGAGCCACAAGCCCGCTCGCCAACTCATCCGCAGCCTTAGCATTTGCGCCATGCTCCCCTCAGTACCCGTCCAGCCTATAGTATTCGGCGTTGCAAGATTTGCCAACGACCGATTGGCCGACGCACCCATAATACGCCAAATTGTGATATTCCGGTATGATTGCAGATGAGCCGCACTGTTAAGCCATTGAACGCCAATTCCAATTTTTGCCGCCAGGGTGGAATAAGGCGCGCCGATGTCGATCCGCCAGGCCGATAGGCGTCATAGTGATGGCGAGGCCAATGGGCTTGCTTTTATACAAGGGAGATAAAAATGAAATTCATGCTGCTGCCCTATGAGGCGCCCGAAGATTTTGCGCTGCGCGACAACCCCGCGAAATTCGACGCCTTTATGGGCGAATGGTACGCCTTTGGCGCCGCCATGCGCGAGAACGCAATTTATGACGCCGGCAACGCGCTAGAGCCGCCCGCGACCGCCACCGTGGTGAGCGTTCGCGACGGCGTGCGCACAGTTGAAGACGGCCCCTACCCCGACGCCAAGGAACAGCTTGGCGGGTTTTGCATCATTGATGTGCCGGACATGGCGGCGGCTCAAGAATGGGCCGCTAAGTGCCCGGCGGTGAAAAATGGTTTTGTCGATGTGCGGGCGGTCCCCTATCTTGATGATGGAGAAGCGCCATGAAATATTTATTTCTTCTTTATAATGATGAAAATGAGTGGGAAAATATGGAGGACGCCAAAAAAAATGACATCTACGGCGCCTATATGGCCTATACGGACGCTTTGAAAAAAACCGGTATCCATATTTCCGGCGCGCCGTTGGCGCATTCTCGCGACGGCAAGCGCATCCGCGCGGGCGGCGTCCAGGATGGGCCATTCGCCGACGGCAAGGAACAGCTTGGCGGGTTTTACATGGTTGAGGTGAAAAACCTTGACGAGGCGCTGGAATGGGCGGCGCGGTGCCCCAACGCTTCCATGGGCCATGTTGAGGTGCGCCCGATTTGGGATATCGGGGAGTAGCCCATGTTCGAGAAACATAAAATCCATGAACATGGTCTAGTTTTTATTTTTACGCGCATTTTATCGAAAAACCGGTTCCCACTTTTTCGAATGCGCTCTGGGCGATGAGCGATGCGCGGGCGATAGCGGAACAGACCGCCCGCGCGTCTTATGGGCGGCTTCTGGCCTGGCTGTCATCGCGCGCGCGCGATGTCGCTGCGGCTGAAGATGCGCTTGGCGAAGCGTTTCGGGCGGCGCTGGAGACCTGGCCTGAAGCCGGCGCCCCGACCTCGCCGGAAGCCTGGCTGTTAACCGCGGCGCGGCGAAAACTGATTGATGGCGCGCGCCGTCAAAATACACGCATCCTCAGCGCACCGGCGCTTAGCCTCGCCGCTGAAGAAGCCGAAGCGGCGACACGCGCCGACAAGCCGTTTCCTGATGAGCGTCTCAAGCTCCTGTTCATTTGCGCACACCCGGCCATCGACGCGGCCATCCGTACGCCGTTGATGCTGCAAACCGTGCTCGGTCTGGACGCCGCGCGCATCGCTTCGGCTTTTTTGGTGTCGCCGCGCGCGATGAGCGCAAGACTGGTGCGCGCCAAGCGTAAAATAAAAGTCGCCGCCATTCCGTTTGACGCACCCGGCGGACAAGACCTCGCCGCGCGCTTGCCGGCGGTGCTTGAAGCCATCTATGCCGCCTTTGGCGCCGGATGGGACCATGAGGCCGGCGCCGAGGCGAGCCAGCACGACCTCACCAGTGAAGCGCTTTATCTCGCCAGTCTATTGACGCAACTGTTGCCGAACGAAGCCGAATGCTGGGGCCTGTTCTCATTGATGCTGCATGCGGAAGCGCGCAAAGACGCACGCCGCGACAACGGCGTCTATATTCCGCTCAGTAATCATAATACCGCACGATGGGATAAACAAATGATCGCCCATGGCGAGGCTGCGCTGGCCCGCGCCTGGCGGTTGGGCCAGCCTGGCCCCTATCAGATCGAAGCCGCCATTCAGTCCGCACACGCCGCCGCCCGGATGCATGACCGCGACGTCACAGATGAAATTGTCATCCTCTACCAGCAGCTGGTTGAAATCGCGCCAACTATTGGCGCTTATGTCGGTTACGCCGGCGCCCTCGCTGTCGCTGCGCGCGCAGAAGAAGCGCTTCATATTCTTGATACGCTTGAGACGGCGCGAGTTGAAAACTATCAGGCCTATTGGGCGGTGCGCGCGCATATTCTGGAGCAACGCGGCCGCACAGGAGACGCCCTTGGCGCTTATGAACGCGCGATTGGCCTTGCCCAGGATGAAGCGGCGAGACAATTTCTGATGCAAAAGAAAACCGCATTGGGTTTGCGCTGCACCTGACACCGCCCGAGCCATGTCAGCGACAAAATGGCATGCGTCAATCGCGAGCCTCCCAAGGCCTTGAACTACACATTTCTCCATGCTCACATTGATGCGTAAAGCTGCAAAGTAATCCTCATGATTACCGCCTCACATCATGGAGGCGCATAAATGGCTGAACCGCATGCCTGACCGTTTAAAATCGATAACCAAGGAACCCAACGAACTTCGATCAATCCGCAATATCTACGGGGCGGATATAGAGCGGCGCAAACGTGAACTCATTGCAGCCGTGACGGCGCAACCGCCACGCTCAATGCAAACGCTTATACGGTTGCATGAAGACCTTCTGTTTCTGCGCGCCTTTCCCGGCGAAGCGCAAACGCTGCAATTGGCGTTGCATGCGCTGGAGCAGATGGAAACCTGGTTCAGCAAAACACCAAGGACAGATCGCACAGAGCTTGAAGATTCAGGCGCCGTCGGGTCAACATCGCGCTATGTGTTCCCCTTTCCGATTGCGCAATGGCTGGTGCGCCGCGCCGCAGGCGAGGTCGAAATCGACTGGCGTAATTATGATAATTGCTCACGGCTCGATCTGCCTTTGCGGGCGTTTGCACGCATCACGGAGCGCGACGGTTTTGACAGTGGCGAATATACGACACGCGAATGGGTCGACATCGCGCGCCGACGGGATGTGCAGACAGATCTGCAATGGATGATCGAAGCGCTGAATACCGCCACGGGATTTGACGCCGATCAGCTCTGGACCGCCGCTGAACCGCCCATCGTCTGGGACCTGAAAGGCTCGCGCTGGTCGGTCACGCATAACGCTTTGCCCGCCAAGCCTTATGTGATGCGACGCACCATGCGCCGGCCGGCGCGTGATCCGGCCCGCCACATCGCAACGCCTCTGAAGCACATCCGAACGCTTGCGCCGCGCCAGGCGCGCAAAGTCATTGACGTTACCCGCGCGGCCCTTACGGCGCGCTGCCGCGAAGTTGTTTCCATAAGCTACGCCAACCCAAATGAAGTCCACTGGTGCGATCTCGGACAAGGCGCCGCGCTCGCTGTCATTGGCGCCGCGCCGCGATATCGGATGAGCATTGAAGCCAATTACGGATACCTGCTGCTCTCAAATGGCGTGCCGATCGGTTATGGCGGCGTGACGGCGCTGTTTCGCCAGGCCAATACCGGCATCAACATCTTCGATCCGTTCCGCGGCAGCGAGGCGGCGTTCCTTTGGGTCGAGATGCTGCGCGCATTTCAAACACTGTTCGGCGTGCGGCGTTTCATCATCAACGGATATCAATTCGGCGAGGGCAACGCCGAAGCGATCAGAAGCGGCGCTTACTGGTTTTATTATCGCCTGGGGTTTCGGCCGGTCTCGCCGACGCTAAACAAGCAAGCGGCGCGAGAAGCGAGCCGCCTCGCAAAACCTGGCGCGCAACGAAGCTCTGTCGCGACGCTGAAAGCGTTGGCATTGGGCGATCTTGTGCTCGACTTGCCGGGGTTCAGCGAAGAGGGCCATTTTGACGAAACCTTACTGCCGCAACTGGGCGCTCGTGCCGCTGCCATGCTGGCGGCGGAGCCCCTTGCGTCGCGAGCAGCAGCGGAGCAGCGCCTGGCCGAAAAGCTTGCCGCCGCACTTGGGGTGCGCTCGATGAAAAACTGGCCGGCCGCCGAACGCCGCGCCTTCGCAATGCTGGCGCCCGCCGTTTCAATTGTCCCGGACCTCGCCAACTGGAACCGTGCGGAACGACAATCTGTCGTTGCTATGATGCGTAAGAAGGGCCATGCGCAGGAAAGTGATTTCGCTCGCGCCGCAACAAAAAATCCGCGGTTCTTTCGAGCGCTAGTGCAGGAATTGATATCAGAATCCCCGTAAGCTCGCCTCAACTGCCTGTGGGCGCCGCCTCAAATGTCCGGGCGCCATTGCATGCGCCAACCGCGCCGGTTGTGAACGGCGCACCCATCCGCCGCGCAGCGGGAACCAGCGCTGAGACCGACAACGATGCGCCTTTCAGCGGAACGGTCTGACCAACCGCAAAGCCGCCAATAGTCTCTACATCCAGCGTCTCGCCAGCAAGACAGACATTCATCGCAATCGGCAAGCGCAACACTTGCTCACGCAAGTTTAACGCCCAGGCCTCTTGCGCTGCCGCCTTAGCGCTGGCGTCTTCTTGCTGCGGCGGGCGAAGAAGGCTCGCCGCAGCGACAAAACCGATAGAACCCAGCGGGCCGCCCTTGCGCAAGTTCAAATCGAACATAAAATTATGCGCAATGTTATCCGGCTCTCCAATATCCAGCTGCTCGCCATTCTCAGCCAGTGTCTCAAACGCCAGCGCCGCGATATTGGCGAACAACCCATGACGCTCATTAGCGCCAAAGGCGCCTGTCGCTAATTTTTCCGCAAGCAGCTTCGCCAGGCGCCGGTCGGTGATGGAGATTTTTTTGTCCGCAGGCGCATCGGTTTCATCTGACGTCTCCAACACAACTTCTGGCGAGGCGTCGTCAGATTCATTTTCACCGGCGCCCTCCCCCGTCTCAACGACAACGCCGTCAAGCGACCACCGCACCGCCAAAGCCACCGCTTCCGGATCGAGATAGATGATCACTTCATCGCCAGAGGGAAAACTATATTGATAAGGTGTCAGCACCTTATCTAGCACCTGCAATATTTCACCGAACATGTCGGTCTGTGGCGCCCGGCAGCGAGCCTCAATTTTTGCGTCCAACGCAACAGAGAAAACCGCCGCGACTTCTTTAGCCAGGGCTTCGGCAACCTGTTCAAGATGGGCGGCGTCGCCATCGCCCGCGCTGCGGCGTTTGGTTTTGCGCCGCAAAATTGTTCCGTCAACTTTGGCCATAGATCAGATGATCACAAACTCTACTTATAATTGTCGCAAGTGTTATAAGCGCGTAAAAGTTGCGGAAAGATTATTTTGCTACCAGCAAGGGCTAAGCCAGCAGCGAAGTCATCTATGGCCGATCCAAAATCCGGCGCGCCGATCATTATTGTCAAGAAGAAGCGCAAAGCGGCAGGGGGCGGCCATCATGGCGGCGCCTGGAAAGTCGCTTATGCGGATTTTGTCACTGCAATGATGGCGTTCTTCCTGTTGATGTGGCTGTTGAACGCCACCACAGAAGACCAGCGCAAGGGCCTGGCCGACTATTTCAACCCCTCCATCCCGATCGCCAATGTCTCTGGCGGCGGTCAGGGCGCATTGAATGGCTCATCAGTATTGTCCGAAGATACGCTCATCAATGACGGCGCCGGCGCCACGACGCAATATCCCAAAACCCAGAAATTTGACGCCGACAAATCGAAAGACGCGCAAGCCAATAAACTACGCGCCATAGAAGACGCGATAAACAATCAAAAAATCGAGGCGATGAATGAAGCCCTCGCCAAACACATTCAAACCCGGATGACGCCGGACGGGCTGGTCATTGAACTGGTCGATGGTGATGGCGCGCCGTTATATAATGCCGGCTCATCGACGCCATCATCCCTTCTCCACGATCTGCTTTCGGTCATCGCGCCGGTGCTGGCAACCGTCAGCAACAATATGGCGATTGTCGGCCATACCGACGCGCATAATTTTGCCAATACTGAAAATTATTCCAACTGGGAGCTTTCGGCCGACCGCGCCCTTGCCGCGCGCCGACTGTTGATCAAGAGCGGTATTCCCAAAACCCAAATCGCTGAAGTCACCGGCAAAGCCGACAAAGAACCTATATCGACGGACGCTTATGCGCCTCAAAACCGGCGCATCGCGATCACCTTACTGACGCAATAGGGCAAAGATTCCGCGCGTTGTTAGGCCTTCATTAAGCTAAAACCGAGTACTACCTATGGTAGTGTTCATAGTTTTATTCGCGTGGAGATTGTCGCATGGGTCTATCGTCATCATTGAACGCCGGGGTTATGGGGTTGTCTGTCAACGCCACCAAACTCGGTACTATTTCAAATAATATCGCCAATTCTCAGACCTTTGGCTATAAGCGCGCCGATACGGAGTTTGCCGATATGGTGCTGGCGCAAACCCGTGGCAATTTCGCCGCCGGTGGCGTGCGGGCGATCACCTTTCGCGAGGCTGGCGCGCAGGGCGCGCTGATTACAACTTCAAATGCAACAGATATTTCAATCAGCGGACGCGGCATGTTGCCGGTAACCGACGTAAGCGGATTATCAACGGCGGCCAGCGACCGGCCAATGATGCTGACCACGACGGGGTCATTTTCAACCGATGATAACGGCTTCTTGCGCACGCTGAGCGGTCTGCATTTGCTCGGCTGGCCGGCCGACACCGCCGGCAATGTCGGCGCACAACCGCGCGACAGCGTCGCCGGGCTTGAGCCTGTACGGGTTAATCTCAACCAGTTTGCCGCCTCGCCGACCAGCAACATCCAGCTTGGCTTGAATTTGCCGGCGTCTGAAACCCAGAATGGCGCCAGCGGCGCCCCGCTCAACCTGCCGATTGAATATTTCGACTCTCTTGGCCGCTCGCAAACGCTCAATATGGTGTTCACGCCAGTGGTTCCCGCAACCGGTTCAAGCAACGAATGGAACGTCGAGATATTCGACAATGCCGGCAATCCGGCGGTTCCGGTCGGCACGTTCAACGTCACCTTTGACGCCAGCGCAACCGGCGGCGGCTCGGTCGCCACCGTCACAGCCGCCGGCGGGGCGACCTATAATGCCGGCACCGGCGCGGTTTCCATTGCAGCGGCCAGCGGTGCGATCGATATTGTGGTCGGTACAGCCGGGCAAACCTCGCCATTGACGCAACTGTCAGCAAGCTTTGCACCACTCGCCATTTCCAAAGATGGCGCGCCGATTGGCAATCTCAATAGTTTGGAAATCGACGAAAGCGGTTTTTTACAAGCGATTTTCGATACCGGTTTCCGCCGCACGATTTATCAGATCCCGATCGCCAACGTGCCGAACTTTAAAGGCCTTAACGCCGAGGGCAATCAGGCCTTTTCCGTATCGCAGGAAAGCGGCGACTTCTTTCTTTGGGATGCCGGCGACGGGCCGGTCGGCACGACCATCGGCTTTTCACTGACAGAATCGACCACCGACATCGCCAATGAGCTTACTGACCTCATTCAGACCCAGCGGGCATATTCCTCAAACGCGAAAATCATTCAGACGGTCGACGAAATCTTGCAGGAGACCACCGACATCATCCGCTAGAGAGTTTTCGAGCCTGACGCGATCGCGCTAAGCGCATAACAATACGGAGGCGCGCCTATGTCCCTTTCGCAAGCGCTTGCAAACGCAACCTCTGCGCTCGCCGTATCTTCGCGGCGCGCCGGGGTTACGTCCAACAATATCGCCAATGCGCTCACCGACGGGTTCAACCGCCGTGATGTTACGATCGTTGAACGCGCCGCTGGCGGCGCCGGCGCCGGCGTTGCGGTGGCTGGCATTGCCCGGTCGACCAACCCGGCGGTCACCTTCGAGCGGCGCGGCGCGGATGCAGAATTTGCCGCCAGTGATGCGCGCGCCAACGCCTTTACCAGGATCGGCGATTTGCTCGGCGGTCCCGATGATCCCAACGCGTTGTTTCAGCGCTTTGCAAAACTTGAAACCACGCTCAGGACGCTCGCCGATACGCCCGACAGCGGCGCGGCGCAGCTAACGACGGTGAATGCGGCCAAAGACCTCGCATCCGGCCTTAATCGGATAGCCAATGAATTCCAGAATATCCGCGCCAATGCCGACGCTGAAATTTCACGCCGGGTCGATGCAGTCAACACCGACTTGCAGGAGGTCGAACGCCTCAACACCGCCATCAGCCGCAGCGGCGCCACGGGCGGTGATGTTTCTGCACTGCTGGACCAGCGCCAGCTGGTGATCGACCGTATCAATGAAAGCATTCCGGTGCGCGAATTACAGCGTGACAATGGCAAGATTGATTTGATGACCCAGGAAGGCGTTTTTCTGCTTGTCGGAACGGCGCGCACGGTCGAGTTCACGCCGGCGCCGGTAATGACGCCGCAAAGCGCGTATAATAATGGCGCCGGCGCCTTGTCCGGATTGTCGGTGGATGGCGACGACATCACCCCCGGCGGCACGGCGACACTGGCGGTGCGCGAAGGCGCAATGGCGGGTCTGTTTGACGTCCGCGACAGGCTGGTTCCTGAGGCCTCGTTAGCGCTTGACGCCGTGGCGCTCGATTTGGCGGAACGGTTTTCCGGGCCCGGTCTTGACCCGACGCTGGTGCCCGGCGCGCCCGGATTGTTTACCGACGCCGGCGCGCTAGTGAACCCGGCGACGCTCACCGGTCTTGCCGGGCGCATTGATATCAACGCCGCTGTTGACCCCGCCAATGGCGGCCTGGCGTCACGCCTGCGCGATGGTCTTGGCGCTGCGGCGTCTGCTGCTGCGGGCTCCGATGTTTTTGTCCGTGCTCTGATTGACGTTATGAATACCGACCGCCCCGTCGATCCCGCGCTCCAGACCTCCCGCGATGTCAACGCCTCAGAGGCGGCAGCCCAACTCACATCCCTCGCCGGCGCCGGCCGCGCCGCCGCCGTCGCACGCGCCACAGGCGCGCAAACCCTGGCGGTTAGTCTGGTGGAATCTGAAAAACTCGAAACCGGCGTCGATACCGACCGCGAATTGCAAAACCTCATCACTATTGAGCAGGCCTATGCAGCCAATGCCCGGGTCATTCAAACGATTGACCGGATGCTGCAACGGTTGATGGAGATCTAGCCATGAACGTCTCCGGGTTTCCCTCCATTCTTCAATTCACACGGCTCAGCACCGCCATCACCGACATCAAAGAACGCAGTGAAGTGCTCCGCGTAGAGCTGGTTACCGGGCGCGACCCGGCGCTAAAATCCGCCGGCGACGCAACATCGGGCGACTTACACCTTTTGCGTAAAGCGTTTGACGATGTCAGCTTCTTCCGGGGCGCCACCGCGCGCGCGCTTGGCCGCGCCGGCGCCGCACAGACAGTGTTGCAGCGCGCCGCCGAAGGCGCCAATGGCATAGGCGCCACACTCCTCGACGCGGTCGGGCGCGCCGATCAAGCGAGCATCGAGACAACCGCCACAGCGGCCAAGGCTGAACTTAGTGCGGTTATGTCGAGCTTTAACCAACGCTTTGAAGGCCGCGCACTGTTCTCCGGCGACGCCGTTGACAGCGCATCGCTGGCCGATGCGCAAACGCTGATTGCCGATATCAGCGCGTTATATTCAGGCGCGGCAACTCCTGCGCAGTTTCAAAACGATCTCGATACCTATTTCAACGACCCGACCGGCGGCTTTGCCACCAACATCTATTTAGGCGGCGCCGGCAATGCCGCACGCGTTGAAATTTCCGACGGTGAGCTGATCGACTACAGCGCCAAAGCCGACGAGCAGCCAGTCAAGGATATACTGCGCGGCCTTGCAACCATTGTCGTCGCAGCCGCCGCCGGCCCATCGCTCGACCGTGCTGCCACACTAAATACAGGCGCGATTGGCCTGATTGAGGCGGAGGGGCGCTTGACGCAAATTGGTGCGCGTATCGGCGTCGTTGAGGAACGCATGCAAACCGCCCTCGCCAGCCTTGATGCAGAATCCGCAGCGCTTGCGTCCGTATTCAACGAACGCACCACGCGCGATCCGTTTGAAGCCGCGCTCGAATTGCAACAGCTTGAGTCACAGCTGCAATCGTCTTTCACCCTCACCGCCCGCATCGGCCGGCTCTCTCTGGTTAATTTCCTGCGTTAGGTTTATGAAAAAATTTCACCGACTGCTCGCCGCCTCACTCGTCCTGTCATTTTGCGCAACACCATTTGCCGCAGCCGATGTGCGTATCAAAGACGTGGTCAATATCGAAGGCGTGCGCGGCAACGACTTAGTTGGCTATGGCTTGATTGTCGGCCTTGATGGCGCCGGTGACAGCGTGCGCAATTCACCCTATACGGAAGAGGCTCTGTCAAGCCTCCTTGAGCGCCTCGGCATTAATGTTCAGGGTGAAAGATTTCGTCCACGCAATGTCGCCGCCGTGATCGTCACCGCAACCTTGCCGCCCTATGCCCGCGCCGGCTCGCAAATTGACGTTACCGTGTCCGCGATTGGTGATGCAACCAACCTGCTTGGCGGCACACTTATCATGACGCCGCTCAATGCCGGCGACGGCCAGATTTATGCAGTCGCGCAAGGCCCGGTTCTGGCCAGCGGCTTCAGCGCCGATGGCGCCGGAGCCGAGGTCACTTTCGGCTCGCCAACCTCCGGCACAGTTCCTCAAGGCGCGCGGGTCGAACGCGAAATCGCATTTGACTTTGCGAGCATGAAAACCGTGCGCCTTGCCCTACGTGCGCCGGACTTCACCACAGCGGCGCGGATTGAAACCGCGATCAACAAATCCTTTGAAAAACCGATAGCCCACATGCTCGATCCCGGCACAGTGGAGCTAAACATCGCTGATGCGCCGATGCGGGCGGTGTATCTACTCGGCAAGGTGGAAAATATCCGCATCGCGCCGGAACAAAAGGCGCGTATTGTCATCGACCAGAAATCCGGCACCGTCGTCCTCGGCGCGGATGTGCAAATCTCACGCTTTGCCGTCACACAGGGCAATCTCACCATCACCGTGCGCGAAACACCGGTAGTCTCACAGCCCAATCCGTTCTCACGCAATGGCGAGACCATCACCCTGCCCGACACAACCATCACCATCGATCAAAATGACGAACGCCGGATTGCCATTGTCGATGAAAGCGTTTCCCTCTCCGACCTCATAGAGGGGCTGAACGCGCTGGGCGTCGGCCCGCGCGAGTTGATCGACATCTTAAAATCCGTAAAAGCCGCCGGCGCGCTGCATGCTGAGCTGGTGGTTATATAAAAGCAGATACAAAGTTACTGCAAGGCCCCCATCGGCCCTTCGGGCCACTTCCCCCGTAAACGGGGGAAGGATAACCTCGCCGCATGCGCAGCCTAATTCCTCCTCCGCTTGCGGGGGAGGTGTCTGCGAAGCGGACAGAGGGGGTTAGCGGCGCCGAAAGCAGGTCGAAACCTCAGAGCACAGAGTATCCGGCATCCATAAATGTGTGCGGCGACAGCCCGGTGGGGAGAGGTAGATAGCCATTGACGCCCTATGAGTCAGAATCAATCCATGTTCGTACAAGCTTGGGCGGCTACTCAACCTCCGCCTCGTCAGCCTCCTCGACAACCGCGTTCAGCTTAATCTCTCCAGCCGAGACCAGTCGTCGCACCGCGGAGGTAAAGGCGCGCTGCGCCTTCTCACCGTCTGTATCGGTTAGCTCTTCCAGCTCTTCAATATCTTCACGATACTGACTGGCCATGCGTTTGGAGATATTGGCGAACAGAAATTCTACCGTTTCGACCGCATTGCTCGCGCCATATTTCAACGCCGCCAGCAACACATCGCGGTCCAGCTCGCGCATGATTATTGGCACGCCTGATTCTGGCAGGCGCTGATGCAAATCCTCGAACAGCAATATGGCTTTTTTCACAGCCTCGCCAATTTCCGGATCAACATCGCAGAGATGGCCCATAAACGCATCGCGCTTGGCCGCCGGTAGGCAGTTGATAATCTCGCCAACCGTCGCCCCGGCGTTTGACGTTGACGGCTTGGCGGCAAGCGGCGCCAGCAACTCCTCATTAATCGCATCGGCAATCGCGTTTAACACTGCATTACCCGGCGGCGAGCGCCGCGCCAGTTCAAGCAACACTTTCTGCGAGAACGCCGGCTCGGCATAGGCCAGAACATCGGCGGTTTTCTGAAACGAAAGTTTAGTGACGATGGCTGCTGCAACCGAAAGGCGCTGGGTTTGCACATAGTCGGCCAGCATCTTGTCGTCGATATCGTTGATGCGCGTCCACACCGAACCCGTACCGCCACCGGCAAGCTCCGATAAAACCCGGTTGATGCGGTCTTCTTCGGTTAAGGCGCCGAGAACCCGGCGCGCCTCTTCTATGCCGCCAGCAAAAGACGCGCCGCTATCTTGCACCTCTTCGACAAACTCATTGGCGATCGCCTCAAGCAAGTGCGGCGGCACTGACTTCAACTCACTGAACGCTTTGGCGAAGGCGCGTAAATGCGCGTCGCTGATGTCGTTGACAATCGCTTTGGCCGTCTCCGCACTGAGCGATGCAAGAATTACCGCCGCCTTGTGCGCCTTGGTGACCCACACTTCATTGGCCAGCACCGGCAGGTTTTCGACTTTACGGTCCGCCATCAGGAATATCCTCTCACCAGCGCGCCAGAAACGGCGACCCATCCATTGGTGAGAACAAAAAACGCCACTTTAAAAGGTAACGAGACAATCGCCGGCGGCACCATCATCATCCCCATCGCCATTAATATGGACGCCACGAGAAGATCGATGATCAAAAACGGCAATAACACTGCAAATCCGATTTCAAAAGCGCGTTGAATTTCCGAAAGCACAAACGCCGGCGCCAGAAGCGACAGAGGCGGCGCCTCGCCAGGCTTTAACGCCACATCGCCCTTGGCGTCACTGAGGATAAACAAAGCCTCATCATCGACCCGCGATTCCATAAAATTCCGAAATGGCGTCATGGTGTTTTCAAACGCCAGGCTTTGTGAAATCTCACCGTTTAAAAGCGGCTGGACGCCGGCGCTCCAGGCATCTTTAAATACCGGCTCCATGACAAAATACGTTAAAAACATTGCCACACTGACAATCAGCATGTTCGGCGGCGCCTGCTGTAGCCCGACCCCCTGGCGCAGGATCGACAGAACAATGATCATAAATGGCAGGCAGGTGACCATCATCGCAATGCCCGGCGCCAGGCTGAGCACGGTGACGAGGATGAATATCTGAATGATGCGCGCCGTCAGGCCGCCGCCCTCCGGCCCGCTCTGAAACGTATCGAAAAGCGGCGCGGCGGTTTCCTGTGCGGCAGCGCTAGCGCCGGTGATCATCACCAAAGCGGCGGCAATCCATAAAATTCTGCATATCTTGCGCAAGGGCGTCATCCCATTCAAGCCGCAGCGTCGCAAACTTCCACCAGGCGAATGGCGATGGCGCCGTCCTTGCTGCCGGATTCAACAAGCTCGCCGCGCGCCACCAATCTGTCGCCAACGAAAATTTCCGCCGGGTCGTCAATTTGCGCGTCGAGATCAATCACCGCCTCAGATGTCAGGTTCAGCAATTGCTCAACTGTCATCTCCGCCTTGCCGACCGACACCATAATGCGCACCGGCAGGGACATGACTTTCGGATTGCGCATATCGCTTGGACCCATCACTTTCTCCGTCGGGGCGACATCTTCTTTGTCCGCGCTGAGTTCTGGCGCCGCGTCTTGGGTTTCTTCGCTCATTTTTTAGCTCCCGAATGAATGTTGGAAATCACCGAACCAAATCCCGCCATCACGCCGCCTCGGTTTCATCGAGCCACGATGTCAGAACCGTGGCGGTGGCGCCGGTGTCTGCGCTGGCGAGGTCTTGCAAAGCATCCACTGGAGTTTTTGCTTCCGCGTTGGCCGCCGGCGGCTCAATAGCGCCGGCGATATCTGGCGCCGCGACTTGGCCAGCGCTCTGCGCCGCCGGGCCTTGGGTGAGGATTGGCTTCAACACAAACATCGCCAGCGCCAGGACGACAACCGCCGGAATAAAAATCTGCAACATCGAGATCAGATTATCCTGAAGAAACGCCATAACGCCGCCG
Source organism: Hyphococcus sp. (assembly GCA_021776295.1). GTDB lineage: Bacteria > Pseudomonadota > Alphaproteobacteria > Caulobacterales > Parvularculaceae > Hyphococcus. The sequence continues at coordinate 71,429 of JAJFGE010000069.1, read as the reverse complement.
GTGACCGGATCCTCCACAATCACCTCCTCCTGGTGAAATGACATCGCTTTCACGGTGACCTTATCGCCGCGCGCGTCATCAAACCCGATGGCTGTAGCAACGAGAGCGCCCAGCGCACTCAGCTCTTCGTCGCTGCGCGGCGTTGGGTCAGTTTCGTTGATTAAAACCGCGACATGAACTTGCGCAATGGCGCCGGGCATTTTTTCGCGCTTGCGGTTAACTTCGGAAATATCAAACCGGGTGGTCTGGTTCGCCTCGCTGCGTTCAGACTTTGAACCCGATGGTTCAGCGGCTGCGTCGCCATCGGGCAAATTACTGGCGACTGTCACCGCATTGCCAGAGCCGCTATCGGATTGTTGGACCTCGGTGGTCTCGCGCGCCATCATCACCCGGCTTGCCGGGTCCAGTATTCGCTCCGAGACGGTCTCGCGCTCGCGGTCAACCTTCAGCGATATGTTCACCCGCACATTGTCGGGGCCGACATGAGCTTCGAGCATGTTGACAAGCGCCCGCTCCATCTTGCGCGCGCGATCATTATCGCTGGTCTCCATTTCCTCCAGCGCGTTCTGGCTTCCGGGCTTTAAAATGACGCCATTAAGGGAATCGATAATCGCGACCTTTTCCGGGTCGAGATCAGGAACGCCCAGCGCTACCAGATAACGAATGGCGACGGCGTGCTGACGGTCCATCCGCCCGCGGCTCATAGTGATCGTCACCGATGCGCTGGGCTCACGGCGGTGGCGCGAAAACGACGATATCTTGGGTGCAGCGATATGCACCCGCGCCGCTTTTACGCCCGGCGTCGCCAAAATTGTCCGCGCCAGCTCGCCCTCCTTGGCGCGCCAATAGGTAGCGTCAAACATATCCGACGTCACCGCAAAACCGTTCATCTCGTCGAGCAGTTCAAAACCCGCCTGGCCCTGTTGCGGCAAGCCCTGGCGTGCAAGCGCCATACGCACTTCATCGCGTTTGGGCTGCGGTACATAAATCGCATCGCCGCGCACGTCAGATGCAACATCCATCGATTCCAGTACACTTAAAATTTCGCCCGCAGCCGACGGGTCCAGCCCGCCATAGAGAAAAGCCATATGCGGCCTGGACGCGACATTCATCAGCATCCAGAACGCCGCCAACGTCGCCAGCATAACACCGGTAAGAACCAGCTTTTTCTGCATCGACAACTGGTTCCAGTTCGCCGCCAGGTTTGACATTACACATTCCCACCAAACGAAGACGCGCCTCAGTGCGCGGCTTCAGATTTCTTGGTTAATTTCCGCTTTCAATATTAATTTTGAGTTTACGAATAGTTGTCTATATTCATTAGCACAACTTTTAGGTGTAATCATGGCTGAAGCTGAAAACGACCCCGCTTGTGAAGAAACCGAACAAGACGGCGAGGGCAAAAAGAAAAAGGGCGTTGGTATTATTCTGATTGCCTTTGTGGCGCTGATCGTTGCGGGCGGCGCGGCGGCGGCGGTATTTTTTCTGGCGCCGGGCGCTAAACCCGGCGCTGAAATTACTGAGGAAGATGCAAGCCATGATAGCAACGAGAAGAAACACGCCGAAGCCAGACCGTCAGGCCACAAGCCTAAAAAAGAAACCAAGCATGGCAAAAAACAGACCGCGGATAGTTCTGCAATGCAGGGCGGTAAAATAGAATTTCATGGCGAGGCGGCGTTTTTAGTGCTCGACCCGATGGTTATTTCCATACGGCCCATGGGCGCGCGGCGCCATCTCAAGCTCGCCCTCATCATCGAAACGCCAAGCGAGCAGGCCGACGCGCTGTTATCGCGCACCTATCATATCAAGGATGTGCTCAACACCTATCTTCGTTCCGTCAACAGCGATGAGTTTGAAGACCCGGCGGCGATGTCGCGCCTGCGTGCGCAAATCCGCCGGCGTATCGGCGCCGTCGCCCCCGGCGTCATCATTGACCAGATTTTAATCACCGAATTCGTTTTAACCTGAGGCGCCGTCATGGAAATGATCTTTGATTTTATGTTGCTATCCGCATCCGGTTCAGCGACCGTTTATTGCTTTGTTCTCAACCGCAAACTGCAACGGCTTAAAGATACCGAAAAGGGATTGGGCGCAACTATCGCCTCAATGGCGGCGGCGGTGGAGCAGGCGCAAGCCGCTGTTGCGCAAGCCAAACAAAGCAGCGCCGAGAGCGTCAACGAGCTGGCCCCGCTGGTGGCGGAAACGCGGGAATTTTTGCCCAAGCTCGCAGCGCTGGCGGAGTCCATCGGCGATACTGCCGACACCACCATTAGCAATATCAACGAGGCGGCGCTGGCGGCGACCAAAGAGATCGCGGCTTGCCTCGACAGTGTCGGGCGTATCCAAGCTACGCCAGAAACAGATAATAACAACGCCGTTGCTGCGGCAGAAGACGACAAAGCAGCATCGGCGCCGAATGCAGACCCTTCCACCGAGGCTGACCGGGTTGAATTCATCGATCCAGCAAAAGCGCCCGCTTCAACAGCAACGCCCAGGCCGAGCCCAGCACGAAGCGCCGCAGGCGCGGCAGGCGCATGGAACGCCGCCAGGCAGAGCGCGGGATAAGTCATGAAAAACCGCGCCCTCATTGTTCTCGCGATTATTTTTGCGGGCTCTTTTCTTGGCCGTTTAGCCGTCTTGGCGTCTGAAATCGCTGATGCTGCAACCGAAGCCGCCCCTATAGAGACGGCGGATGCAGTCGAGCCACAGCGTTGCGTTGACGGCGACCTCGCCGAGGCAGTGCGTGCGCGTAACTTTGCGCTTGATGCAGAAGAAACCGCGCTCGCAAAACGCAAAGCCAAGCTTGCCGTCTATGACGCGCAAATTGAAAAACGCCTCAGCGAGCTGGAAGGCGTCAATGATAATTTGCGCGCGACGATGGACGAGCACCGCGCGACGCAAAACGCCGATATCGCAAAGCTCGCCGCCATCTATGAAGGCATGAAACCAAAGCAGGCCGGCGACATTATCAATGAGATGGACCCGAAATTTGCCGCCGGACTGTTGGCGGCGATGAACGCCGAACAAGCCGCGCAAGTGGTCGCCACACTCGATTCCAAGAAAGCCTATTTAATCAGCATCATTCTCGCCAATCGCTCGCAAGCGCTTTAGCGTCAGTATTTCAGCCCTCTTTAACTTATTCATGAAATACCCGTTATACGGGTAATTTTTTGTTGGCGCTATTATTGGTTGTTTTCCATGGGAAGTCTTCTCGGCATCATAATCACCGTCGTGATGGTCTTTGGCGGATATACCATCGCCGGCGGCAAGATGGCGATCATCATGCATTCGTTGCCCTATGAGATGATGATTATTGGCGGCTCGGCGATCGGCGCGTTTGTTCTTGGCAACAGTTTTTCCGTCATTAAACATGTTGGCGGCGACATCATGAAGGCGGTCGCCGGATCGAAATGGAAACGCGCGGATTTTCAAGATCTGCTGTGTTTAATGTTTGAGCTTTTGCGCCTTGCCAAGGACAGCCCCGTTCAAGCCGAGGCGCATATTGAAAACCCGGAAGAGTCGACAATCTTTGCGCGTTATAAAAAAATCGCCGAGGACAGCGTCGCCACTGAAATCATTTGCGACACCATCCGCTCGATACTGATGAATTTCGACAACCCCCATCAGGTCGAAGAACTGCTCGAAAAACAACTGGAAGCCGTCCACGAAGACAGCATGCATGGCGCGCATGCTTTGCAGGTCATGGCCGACGGTTTGCCAGCGCTCGGTATTGTTGCAGCCGTACTCGGCGTTATCAAAACCATGGCCTCCATCGACAAGCCGCCTGAAGTTCTTGGGCAGATGATCGGCGGCGCGCTTGTTGGCACATTTCTCGGCGTTTTTCTGGCCTATGGGCTGGTCGGGCCTATCGCCGAAAAAGTCAAAGGCGTACGCGAACATGAACAACGCTTTTACACGCTCATTCGTGAAGCGATTGTCGCCCATCTACAACTCCATACACCGCAAATGTGCATCGAGGTTGCGCGGCGCAATGTTCCCCGTGCGGAACGCCCGAGTTTTTCAGACATCGAACAAGCCTTGAAAGAATTAAAGAAGCAAGCCGCATGATCATGCTCCCCCTTATCACCCTCGCCGCGATGGCGAACGCCGCAGAACCTACCCCGGCTGACGCTGGCGAACCCTTAGCGGTGCGTGCCGGCGAGCATGGCGGCTACTCCCGGATTGTTGTTCCGAATGCGCCGGAGACATGGGAGATAAAAACCGAAGACCGAATTGTGCGCGTGGTTTTTCCAAACGCAGCGCAGCGCCTTGATGTATCAGGCGTCGACAAGAACCGCAAAGCCCACCGCGTTCTCAATACCAGCAGCAAGACTACGGCCGATGGCGATGAGCTGATCTTGACGCTGAACTGCGATTGCGAGGCGCGCGCTGAACGCAGCGAACATAAGTCTTTGATTATCGACATAGTCGACAAACAGGCCGGGCCTCTCGTAAAACAAAAGCCGGCAGTGCGTCCCAGTAAAAAAACAGTCGCCGCGCCGCCGACGCCGTCACGGCGCAATCCATCCTCAGATGAAATGCGCGCCGCGCGCGATCGCATGATCGCTCTTCTTGCCGCCGCCAACGACCAAGGCGTCGTCGCGCTCAGGCGTACAGCCGGGCAACCCATTAATCTGGTTCCCGATTACGCTAATGAGGGCGCCAGCGTGACGCCGGTCGCCATCGCATCCCATGAGACCAGCGCCGCGCCGGACTTGGACGACGTTGATGGAAGCGCTCTTTGCATCGACCCGGCGGGTTTTACAGATACGGCGCCGGGCGCCGGCGACATTACCTATGCTGACATAGTTAAACTGCGCCAACGCCTCGAAAACGCCGAAGACGAAGATCACACAGCGCTTGAGATTGCACTTGGTCATGGATTTTTACGGCTCGGATTTTTCTCCGAGGCCGCAGCCCTGGCCTTCGCCCCGGAAAAAGCCGCCCATCCGGAATTTATGTTGCTGGGCGGACTGGCCGCGCTTGGCCGCAGCGACGCCGCGGGTGCGAAAGACAAGCTTGAACCGTTCAGCGCTTGTGGCGGAATTTACGACCTGCTTTTAAGAGCGGCCTCGCCCCTGTCGTCACGCGATAAATCCTATTCCAACGCGCAATACCGCACCCTAAATACGCTCGCGAAAAGCATGCGCGGACCGGTGGCGGAATTGCTGGCGCTAAAGGCGCTTGAGCAGGAAAACGCGACAGCGGCAAAGCGGCTTTATGATATCGCTGCGGCCGCCTATGAGGGCGAGGAAACGCCAGGCCTGGTCATTCTCCGCGCAGTGTTGCCCGATGATAATGCTGATGGCCATCCGCCTCACGATGATCGCGCGCAGGAAAAGCTCGCCGTCGTCGCGCAAACGCCTGGCCCCTATCGCTCACGTGCGCTTGGCGTCCTCGCGGAAGAATTCGAGCGCAAGGCGACCATCGCCTATGATGGTTTTTTCGACGATCTCGCAGAACAAGCGCTCATGAGCGAGGCCAGTCGCGGTGAAATCGATGCAGCAATTTCAGGCGCCAAAGCGCTAGCCGCCGCCGGACGCATTGGCGCCGCCTTTGCGCAATTACGCAGCGTTAAGGAAATCGCTCCGCAATCAGCGCCCGCGACCGGTTTTATCGCCCGCTCGATGATCGCAACCGCGCTGGCTAGCGATGAACCGGCGCAACGCTTGGCGGCGATTGATTATTATTTCCAATATACGGATTTATTTGGCGCTGAGGCCGACGATAACGAAATGCGCCTCGCCATCGCCGATATGTTGGCGTTCATGGGCGCCCCGAAATTAGCGGCGCGCGCGACCTCGCAAATCCCCTCCGAACAGCGCGCCGACGCCGATATGATTATCGCCAACGCCCATCTTTTCGCCGACGATGCAGAAGCGGCGCTGGCGCTGGCAACGAAGAATTCCGACCATGACGGCTTTGGCGAAGTCATCTTGCGCGCCGGCGCCAAGCTTGATGATAAGGCGCTACTGCGTAAGACGACGCGTCAATTTTTGCAACGTCACAAAATGGATGTTCACAAAACCACGCTCCTATGGCGAACTGAAGAATGGCGCAGCGCCGCCGATAGTTTCGCCTCGCTCCCGCCGGAGCAACTGGATATAGAAACGGCGAGCGCTTACGTGCTCACGGTCTTGAAGACCGGCGGTAAAGCATTACCCGCTTCTGCCAAACAGGCGCTCAGCGCCAATAAAACTTATGCCCGCGCGCTGGAGCACATGTTCACCAACGCACCGGCGTTTAACTTTCGCAACGCCGCAAAAGTCGATGCGTTCATCACCGGCGTATCATGGGAAACCGAATTCTTCCGTCAGGGGATGAATGATGAATAACACATCTTATGTAATCATGTCGCGCCAGGCGGGGCTGTCTAAGGAACTCACCAGCGTCGCCAACAACATCGCCAATGCTGACACCACAGGCTTTCAGCGTGAGGGGGTTTTGTTTTCCGAGTACGTCAAATCGCTCGGTTCCGCTGAGCGCAGCCTGTCGCAAACGCGGGTCGGCGGACATTTTTATGATCGCAGCGGCGGCGTCCTGACAAAAACCGGCGGCGCCTTTGACGTCGCCATTGATGGCGAAGGGTTTTTCGCCGTTGAAACACCACGCGGCGACCGCCTCACCCGCGCTGGGTCTTTCATGTTGAACAGTGAAGGCCAACTCACCACGCCAGAGGGCTATAGTGTTCTCGGCGAAGGCGGAAGCCCTATAACCATCCCTCCCGGCGCCGGCGAGGTAACCATCGCCGCGGATGGCGCAATCGCTGGCGGCGGCGTCCCGCTTGGACGCCTGACGCTGGTGACCGCCCCCGCAACAGCTTTGCAGCGCGAGGGCGGCAGTTTGTTTAAGGCGAACGAACCGACGCAGGCGGCGCAAAGCGCGCAACTACGCCAGGGATTTGTCGAGAATTCTAACGTCAACTCGGTCGTGGAACTCAGTAGACTGATTGAAGTGCAACGCGCCTATGAACTCGGGCAGCAGCTCCTGCAACAAGAACACGACCGGATCACGAAGACCGTTGAAACCATGGGGCCGCGCTAGGCCTAACATCTGGAGGATGAAATGGACGCATTAAGAATTGCCGCCACCGGTATGGACGCGCAGCAAACCCGCGTCGCCGTCATATCGAATAATATCGCTAATATGAGCACGACCGCCTTTTCAGCGCGGCGAGCGGAATTTGTCGATCTTCATTACCAGCAAATCCGCGCGCCCGGTGCGATTTCTTCTTCAACCGGCCTCATTGCCCCCGGCGGCATTGAGCTTGGCCTTGGCGTTAGAATGTCGTCGATCAGCGTCAATATTGAACAGGGCGCATTGCGTCAGACCAGCAGCGACCTTGACCTTGCTGTTGAAGGGCGCGGCTTTTTTGAGGTGACGCTGCCCTCCGGCGCGCTTGCGTTTACCCGCGACGGCAGTTTCAAGCGCACCGGCGAAGGCCTCATCGTTAACTCCGACGGCTACCCACTGGGCGGCGACGTCACTATTCCTGCAGACGCCCGCAGCGTCACCATCAACGCCAATGGCGAGGTGTTTGCATTTTTTGACGGCCAACCAAACGGCCAGCTCATCGGCGCCATTCCATTGACGCTGTTTGTCAATGAAAAAGGCCTGGAAGCGCTTGGCGGCAACCTGTTCCGCCAGACGGAAGCTTCCGGCGCGCCTATACCTGGCGAGGCCGGGCTTGATGGTCGCGGGGCCATTCGTCAGGGCTTTCTTGAAGACAGCTCTGTCGATGTCGTCGCGCAAATCGCCGATCTCATCGAGGCGCAACGCGGCTACGAGTTAAACTCCAAAGTGATTTCCGCCGCCGACCAAATGCTCGGCGCGGCGACACAGATCCGGTAGCGCCATGAAACCGTCAACGACGATAGTTCTATTACTCGCGATGATGCTGACGCCGTCCAGCGCATATGCCGAGGCGCCAATAGCGCCCGAAGCCAATGCGCTCAACGAAAACTTGACGACGTCCAACGACGCACCCGTCATCATCAAAGCGCGACGCCATTTGCGCGCCGGAACCATCCTGCGCCGTATCGACATCATCATCGGCGATAGCGAGACTGCGCAAGCAGCGGCGCGAGACATCATCGGCATGGAAGTCAAGCGCACCATCTATGCAGATAAAACCATTATGCCGGAAGATATTTCCCCCCCGACGGCGATTAAACGCAACGCGATTGTGACGATTGAGTTTAAAAAAGGCCCGCTCCTCATCACCACCGAAGCACGCGTGCTCGAACCCGGTTCGGTCGGCGAGACTGTGCGGGTGATGAACCTGTCTTCAAAAGTCATTCTTACCGCCATCGTCGTCAGCAGCAGCAAGGTCAGAACAAGATGAACCGAACACTCAAACTCGCCCTTTGCTTTCTTGCGCCAATGATTGCCGGTTGCTCAAACCGTCTTGATCATATGCTGCGCCCGCCCAGCATGACCGCGCCCGGCGACGTAAAAGCAGCCGCGCCAACGCCGTCGCAAGCGCGAATGAGCGTGCCGCCGCTCCCCTTATCTCATAGCGAGCCGCCCGAAACGGCAGCCTCGCTATGGCGGTCGGGACCGCAATCTTTGTTCGGCGACCGGCGCGCACGCCGCCAGGGCGATATCCTCACGGTAATGATTGAAATTGATGAAGAAGCGGAAATCCGTAACCGCACCGATCGCAAACGCAGCGGCGCGGAGAACTTATCCGTACCAGCGCTTCTCGGCGTCAACTCGCTTGCCGCCAAAGTCCTTCCCGGCGGCGCCGCGCTCAATCCGGCGATTGACACCTCCTCTACCTCAACATCTTCCGGCGACGGTCTCATCAAACGCGAAGAGCGCATCACCTTGCGGGTCGCCGCCACCGTGACGCAAGTCCTCCCCAATGGCCATCTCGCCATTGCCGGCAGTCAGGAAATCCGCGTCAACTATGAGCTGCGCGAATTGTTGGTCGCCGGCATCATCCGCCCGGAAGATATCTCGCGCAGCAATGTCATTACCTATGACAAAATCGCCGATGCGCGGGTTTCTTATGGCGGGCGCGGACAGATCAGCGATTTGCAACGGGCGCGATACGGTCAACAGATTGTCGATATGGTCTCGCCATTTTAAACCATGAAAAAACTCCTTCCCATCATCATCGTCGTGATCGCCGGCGTCCTTGGCAGCGGCGGTGGATTTTTCTTGAAACAGACGACATCGGCCGGCGCGAGTGAAGAGACCGCCGGCGAAGCGCTCGATGAAGATCACGGTAAGAAAGACAAGAAGAAGAAAAAGAAGAAGAAAGACAAAAATAACGATCATGGCGCCCCCGCCGCCGCTGACGCTGCTTATTTGAAGTTCGGGCGCCAGTTTGTTGTCCCGGTGGTCAAAAGCGGCGCGCCGCAAGTGATGATGATATTAGAGATCAGCATCGAGGTTGACCCATCTACTGCTGGTGACGTTTACACCTTCGAGCCTAAGCTACGCGATGCGTTTCTCGCAGAATTGATGCGGCTGGGCAGCGCTGATATTTTGACGAATATCATTGAAAAACCGGAGGCGATGACAAACACGAAATCATCCTTGCTGAACACCGCGCGCACGATATTGGGCGACGGCGCCAAGGATGTTTTAATTCTCGGTATCGGTATTCAGGAGTACTGATTAGCTTACCGACTCACTAACGTGTCATCCCGGATCGAACACTCGCATGCCAAAACCCTGTGGTTTTTGGGCTCGTATAACGTCCGGGATGACGGGTAATTTGTCGGCGATCTATAGCGCCGCCAACAGCGCAACCACATCGGACGGATCAACTTCAATGTCACCCTCCAGCCTCAATGCAGCCGCGCCGCCATCGAGCCTGATTTCATTGACTACGCCGAACGTGTTAGCTGTGTCGGTGCGGATCAGACCTTCGTCATTATAATAGGCTGCGGTGATTTTATAGACGCCGTTCTCTACGGCGTTGCCGCCCGCCTGACCGTCCCAAGTCTGCACCTGCCGGCCTATGGAAGCATCAAACCGGGCGACTTCACTCCCGGATGGATCGAATATTATCGTTTCGGCGCGGGTTGCGCCCGGCTCCCCCGAAAGACGAAAGCGCACCGGCTCGCCGCTGAAATAAACCGAGCCGCCCGGCGCTTCAGCGCTCCGGCCGATCCAGTCCGCAAATTGATCAATACTGTCGCCAGTGATCGCCGAGGCAATCGTTTCCAGCTGGCCGTTGGCGCGCACAAGTTGTTCCACAGACGAAAAGCTTGCGAGCTGGGCGACAAATTCAGTTGAGTCCGCCGGGCTTAACGGGTCCTGGTTGCGCAACTGCGCGGTCAACAAGGTCAAAAAGTTTTGAAAATCGACGCCGGCGCTTGGCGCGTCGGCGGTTCCCTTCGATGCGCCAAGCGCCGGCGTTGCGTTACCGGATGATTGTTGCGATGCGATGGCTTGTGTTTCCATTGCCTAACTCCTCAGATTTTTCTACAATAAACGGTCCAGACGTCCGTCCAGACTCAACGCAGCAATAGAGTGCGGTATGTCACTCATCTCTATGCCGAGAACATCGTCATGTTGGCGTCCGGCGCCGAACCGCTCATCCCTAAAATTCGTGTCGGACTGCGGCCCTCGTTCACGAAATTGCAGATCGATATTCGCCAATCCGCTCTTTTCAAGTTCACGCTGTAAAATATCGATATTCCGGCGCATCAGCTCCAGCGTATCGGGCGCTTCGGCAGCCACCGTTGCGCGGATGATATCGCCGCCCCTGCCCTCAAAGTCGATGCTCACCCGGCCAAGCTCGGGCGGGTCGAGCCGGATTTCGATACTCGCATCCGTGCCGCGATTGGTGATCGCCGCAACGATTTGCGCTGTTGGTTTTGTCGCCGCCTCGGACAAGGGCGACATCGTTAGCGCAGCAGATGCGCGCTCATTGGCGACGCTTAGCGTCTGTATCAGCGGTAAACTATCATCGCGGGCAGCCAGCCCCGGCTCAATCGCCGGCTTGTCCGCCAATGCCAACGTCATTAGCGGCGCGGCGATTTTAAATTTGTTTGCGGATAATGCCGGCGTCAGAGATTGGCTTCGTAGCGTTTCAAATCGCGGCAGCAGCTCAAATCCATCATCGCTCGGCGCCACGCGTCCGGCAAAATCGAGAAGTTTTGAGTTCTCCGTAGGCAGTGCAGCTGCTCGCGCGTTAACGCCGCTAACGATGTCAGCTAGCAGGCTTTTATCGGAACGGACAAAACGCTGAACCGGGCCTATACGCTCTTCGGTCGCGAACGAAATTATCCTCTCGCCATCGTCGCCGGCGGCGCCAAGGATTAAGCGTTCCGTATTGGCAAGGAGCAATGTCGCGCTCGGCCCGTCAGCAGGCTGCGCCTTGGCGCGGTCCGCAATCTCCGCAAGACCATCCGGCGGCGGCGTAGGATCGGTCAACTGCGGATCGACCGGCGGCGCGCTTGCGTCAAGGACCCCCAGAAATTCGTCGATATTCGTACTCTTGGTTCCGCCAGACGAGAACGCCCTGCCAATCAGGCCGGCCAACCCGGCGCCCACCGGCGCGGGCCCCGCCAACGCGGAACCTGTAGGTGCGGAACCTGCCGGCGCCATTGGGGCGGCGAACAAATTCACGGCCAGGCCCTGAGCAAAATTCTCCATATCCCGGACACTACCTATGATAACTTATTATTTAGTTACGCTACCTATAGTTGTGGTTGAATTTTCAGGAAACCGCCATGCCCGTGATCGAAAACACCATGCCGTCGCCCGCCCAGCTGACAAAACTGCAGGCGCCTTCTGGCCCACAGGCGGAACAAACCCGGACCGAAGCGCTGCGCAAAACTGCTCGTGAATTCGAGGCCGCCTTTATCGGGGAAATGCTGGCCTATGCCGGGTTTGAAAAAGCACTTTCGGGCGATTCTGGGTTCGGCGGCGAGACTTTTTCCCGCATGCTAGTCGATAGCTACGCTCAAAGCATTGCTGACGCCGGCGGGTTTGGCCTCGCCGATAAAATCTATAATCAGCTTAAGGATAATGTAGAATGAAAAATACCGCTGCTAAGCTGATTTCCATCATCAGCGATCTTGCGCGCGTCATTGGGCTGGAGCGAACCGCAATTGCCGGGCGTTCTGTTGACGGCATCGCCGGGCTAACAGAACATAAAACGAGCTTACTGGGTGAATTTGACGCCATTGTCGCGGCCATGGAAGAAGACAATCTACCGGCGGCGTTAATTGATGAACTGGGCGCCGTGCGCGCTGCAGCGCAGGAAAACGCCGCAACGCTGCAAGCTATGGCTGAAGGCGCTAAAAACGCCTTGCAAAGGCTGAAATCAATCAACGAAAAGGAGTTGGCGACGGGCGTCTATCTGCCTGGCGGGGCGACTTTGATAAACCCAGATGCGGCGACATTCTCTTCAAAGGCGTAGGCTTTAACAGCTTATTATGCAATTGGTTGTAGTAACCCTAATACACAACCTGAATGGTTTTCGCGGACGCGCTTAAACGGCGCACCGTGCCGTCAGAACGGCTTTTTCTTACAAGCAAAGACTTGTAACCGGCAACTCCCTTGCGAGGTCGGGCGCACAATCACCAGTTTATTAACTGACCGATCCCACACGGAGTATCAAAATGAGCCTACTGACAAACACCAGCGCCATGATCGCGCTACAAAATCTTCGTACAGTCAATACAGGACTTGCAACTGTGCAGGAGCAAATTTCAACCGGTAAAAAGGTTGGCAGCGCCAGAGACAATGCTGCGATCTTCGCCATTTCAACCGTTATGCAATCCGACGTTCAAGGGTTTAAGGCTATAGCCAGCTCGCTCAATCTCGGTTCATCGACCGTTGCTGTTGCGCGCGGCGCAGCGGAACAAATCACCGAACTCCTGACGGAGATGAAAGGGCTAATTGTTGCCGCTCAGGAAGAAAATGTTGACCGGACGAAGATTCAAACGGATGTCGGCCAACTCAGAGCGCAAATCACATCGATTGTCGACGCGGCGCAATTTAACGGCCTTAATCTTCTGAAAACTGGCGCTAACGTTGATATCCTGGCTTCATTGAACCGGGATTCCAGCGGCACTGTGACGGCGGCGCCGATTTCAATTGCACGCGTTAGCCTGGAAACAGTGGCTGGCGTTGCGGTTGCGGGTCTTGCTGCGTCTACTACCGGCGTTAATGGCGGCGGCGATTCAGCCGCTCAGCTGGTTGCCGATACAAATGTCTTCGCCCTCGACATCGACAATGGCGCGACATTCACCGCTGGCGACATCTATGAAGTAAAAATTGACGGCCGCCGCTTCAACTATGAAGTCCAGACCGGCGATGATTTGAACGATGTCGGCCAAGGCATCACCAACCTGGTCAATAATGCCGGCCTAACTGGCATAACGGTCGCCTTCACGCCCGGCGTAACTTCAACAACTGACGCGCAGGTTGATATTACTAATGCAAGTGGCTCTACCGTCGCAATTGAGACTACTGTCACTGACGGTTCTGGCGGCGGTCTTGGCGCCTTGAATGCTCTAGATGTCAGCACCAATGCCGGCGCATCCGCTGCACTGGTGTCGATTGAAGGTCTGATCCAAACTGCGGTTGACGCCGCTGCGGAATTTGGTTCTGGCCAAAAACGCATCGACATTCAAACCACGTTCATCTCCAACCTGACGGACGCTCTCAAAACCGGTATCGGCGCCTTGACCGACGCCGATCTTGAGGAAGCTTCCGCCCGGTTACAATCCCTGCAGGTGCAGCAGCAGCTTGGCATTCAGGCGCTGTCCATCGCCAACCAAGCGCCGAACGCCATTCTTGGACTGTTCCGGTAAGATTAACGCCCGCGAAGGCTTCGGTCTTCGCGGGTTCTTTATCTGTATAGGAATTATGGGGCTATAATGGTAAGAAATACGAATTTAGCGCGCCGCGCTTATGAAATGTCAGCAAAATCGACCGGCACGCCGCGCAGCGTTGAATATAATTTGTTTTTACGGCTCACCAGCGCGCTCGCAACCGCTGAAGAAAACAGAACAAACAACCACTCGTCCTATATTGATGCGCTCAGCCGAAACCTTGAGCTTTGGACAACTATCGGCGCTGATGTGTCCAGCCATGAAAACGCCCTGCCCATACCCTTACGGGGGCAGATTTTCTACCTGTTTGAGTTCACCCAGCATCACACCAAAAGATTGATAAGCGGCGACACCAGCCTATCCGCCGAACCGTTGATTGAAATCAACCGTAACATAATGACTGGCCTTAACGTCTGTGTGAGTGAATAAAGGCCATGACCGGGCTTGTGCTAAAACTCAAACCCAACGAAAAAGTGCTGGTCAACGGCGTCTTGTTGCAGAACGGTGATCGTGCGGCGCGCATACGCGTGCGCAGCAGCAATGTGTCTATTTTGCGCAGCCGCGACGCCATCTCACCGCAAGACGCAAACACGCCGCTGACGCGGATATATTATATTGCGCAATTGGCGATGGCCGGACAGGCCGAGCCGGATGAGGCGGTGCGGCAGGTGACAGACGCAATTGACCAGCTGTCTGAAATTTTCACCGGTCATTCCGCACAAGAGCTGGCGCGTGCGCGAAATGCTGCTGGTGAGGAAAAATTTTTTCTTGTCATGCGCGCCGTTAAAAAACTCTTTCCCATAGAAAAGGCGATGCTTGCCCGGCGCGGTGGCGCGCTATGAGCTTTTCACCCGCAATTCCGCTCAGCGGTTTTCTCGGATGGCGCGTTTTCAACCAGACGGAGGCGCGTCAGAGAGAAGTTTTTACCAATGACGCCTTAACATTGCGCAATGTCGACTATTTCAAGGAAAATATTTCCGGCGCCGCGACCGCGGCGGACCTCGTTAGCGACCGCCGGTTGCTAACGGTGGCGCTCGGCGCCTTTGGCCTGTCCGATGAGATCGATAAAAAGGCCCTGATCCGGCGTATCCTTGAGGAAGGCACAGAAGATAGCGACGCATTCGCCAACCGCATCAACGACCAGCGCTGGCGCGATTTTTCCGACCGTTTCGGCTATGGCAATTTCGCCGGACCGCGGGTTTTGCTCTCAACCTTCCGTGATGAGATCGCAACTCAGTATATAGATCGCAGCTTCGAAGAACGCGTCGGCGAAGTCGACACCAACATTCGCCTGGCCATGAACTTCCGGCGAGAAATTGCGCGCATCGCAGACAATTCATCGCCCGACGGAGTGAAATGGTTGCAGATTATGGGACAGCGACCGGTGCGCACTGTCATGGAGGCGGCGCTTGGATTGCCCGCATCGATCGGCTCTGTCGATCTCGATCAGCAACGCGATGTTTTTATGCGTAAAGCCGAAGCGATTTTCGGGTCGAACGCGCCATCGGTTTTTTCCGACCCTGAGGCAGTTGAGAACGCCCTGCAGCGGTTCTTCCTGCGCAAGGAAATTGACAACGGGCCGAGCGCATCAACCCCGGGCATGGCCGCGCTTAGCGTATTGTCAGCCCCGCCGACCGGCGGCGCGCAGACCATCAATTTGATCCTCTCCAACGCGCTTTCGCGCGGTTAGATTTTCCAAACACTTTTACTAATGCGGGTAATTAATACTTAATTCAACTTATGCGTGTAGTTATGCTTAGCAGATGATTAATGCGAGGCGCGGCTCATGCTTCAAAACCTCAACATTCTTGAAATCGCATCGGCGATGGCGCACCACTCCGTCCAGCGTCACTCAGTGATTGCGGAAAATATCGCCAATTCCGATACGCCAGGATTCAAAGCCAAAGATCTCGAACCCTTCAGCGACGCGTTTTCGCGCGCGCAGCGGACCGGCGCGGTCGAGTTCCGGGTAGAGCCTATCACCACGGGCGATCTCTCGCCGAACGGCAACACGGTATCGCTGGAAGATCAGATGGCGCGCAGCGCTGGTGCGCTGCGCGATCATGAAACCGCCATGGCGATTTACTCAAAAGCAATGACCATGCTGCGCACCAGCATCGGTCGGCGATAGGCGGCGGCCCATGAACCCATTTGAAAAGATTTCAACCCTCGCCGTTTCCGGAATGCAGGCGCAAGCCCAACGCATGCAAGTCGTCAGCGAAAATATCGCCAATGTCGACACCCACGGCTATCAGCGCAAGCTGGTCACATTCAACACCGTGTATGACCGGGCGAGCGGTGAAAACCGGCTTGAGATCAGCCGGCAATATCTCGACCCGGCGGCGCGCGAGACCATCTTTGACCCCTCCCATCCGTTCGCTGATGAGATGGGTTATGTGACGATGTCTAATGTCAGTATAATGACTGAATTTGCCGATGCGCGCGAGGCGACAAGATCCTATGACGCCGGCCTACAAGTGCTCAAACAGGCGCGGGAAATGTACACCTCGCTGCTCGATATTTTGAAACGATAGGAGGCGGCCCATGAAACTTGCCGCATTTCAGGCGACGCAAAACTATAATCTCGCAAAGTCGGCCTTAACCGGCGCGGGCCCCGGCCCCTTGGCGACAGCTATGCCAAAAGCTGGCGAGGTAAAACAAAACCCCGCCTTTGAAGCCGTTCATAACCTCGCCAAAACTGTCGCCCAGGGCGAGCAAGCCGGGCAAGCTTTGCTGACTGGCAATGCCGACCCGCACTCCGTCGTGCAGGCCATGGCGGCAGCAGAGCTGGCGGTCGAGACCGCCGTCACTGTGCGCAATAAAGTTGTTGAAGCCTATCAAGAATTAATCCGTATGCCGGTTTAACCCCGCAGGACTGACATGAACGAAAGCGATATTGTCGCCCTCTTACAGGAATTTTTATGGGCCGGGCTGTGGATGGGCGCGCCGATGATCGGCGCTGCGCTCGTTGTCGGCATCGTTGTCGGCCTGTTTCAGGCGCTCACCTCGATACAGGAATTAACCCTGACGTTTGCGCCCAAACTGTTCGTCATGGTGTTGGTTTTCTGGATGTGCGCCGGATATATGGCGCGTATTCTGGTTCGGCTTTTTAACGATACGGTTTTGTCCGTGATCGCCGGCGTCTAGCTGCGCCCGGAAAGCACAGTATATGGATCGCATCATAAATTTTAACATCCCGGGACAAGCGACTGTCTTGCTTGCGCTCGGTCTGATGTCGATCATTGTGATGATGGTCGTCCCGGTGCCGGCGGTGATGGTCGATATCGGGCTAACGATGTCGTTCGCGCTGGCGATCCTGATTTTCACCATCACATTGTTTTCCGAACGCCCGCTCGACTTCTCAGCCTTCCCGACGGTGCTTCTCGCATCGTTGATTTTACGCCTGTCGCTCAACGTCTCCTCGACGAAACTGATTATCAGCCAGGGCCATACCGGACCGGATGCGGCGGGCAGCGTCATTCACGGCTTTGCGATGTTCGTTATGGGCGGGAACATTCTGCTTGGCATGGTGGTGTTCGGCGTTCTCCTGATTGTCAACTTTCTGGTCATCACCAAAGGCGCCGGACGCATGGCCGAGGTCGGCGCGCGGTTTGCCCTTGACGGCATGCCCGGCAAACAGTTGGCGATTGACAGCGATGTTGCGGCCGGCGCCATCAGCCATGACGAGGCGAAAGAACGCCGCCGGATCGAACAGGATGAAACAACGTTTTTCGGCTCTCTCGACGGCGCGTCAAAGTTTGTTAAGGGCGATGCTATTGCCGGGCTGATGATCACGCTTCTCAACCTGGTTGTCGGTCTCGGCATGGGCCTTAGCGTGCACGGGCTATCGATGCAGGAAGCAATCGCGACCTATTCAATCCTCACCGTTGGCGACGGGCTGGTCACACAGATTCCGGCGGTGATCATTTCGATCGCCTCTGCGTTGCTGCTATCCAAGGGCGGGGTGATTGGTTCCGCCGATAAGGCGATGCTAATCCAACTCGGCACCAACCCGCTCGCATTGGGCACCGTCGGCGTTATTCTCGCGGCGTTTGCGTTTCTGCCGGGGCTGCCGTTTATCCCTTTTTTCCTTGGTGCATCAGTATTTCTCGCCGGCGCATACCGGGTCTATCTGGGGCAGGAAAAAGCCAGGGCAGAAGCGCAACAGGCGCCGGAGACAAAACCGGTTGATAAACAAAAACCGCTTGGCGACCTGCTTGATGTCGACGAGATCCATTTGGAGTTTGCCGGTGATCTCATCCCGCTGGCGCTTGACAATGTCCATGGGCTGGAACCGCGGATCGTCAAAATCCGCCACTATATCGCCAGCGAATTTGGCTTCATTATCTCGCCAATCCGGCTGACCGACAATCTCAATCTGGCGCCTAACGAATATCTAATAAAAGTTCAAGGCGTCACCGCGGCAAAGGGGATGTTATATTCCGACCGTGTCCTGGTGATCGCCGATGACATCGATGCGCTGCCCTTCCCTGGCAAAGATACGCAAGAGCCGGTCTATCATGCACCGGCGCGCTGGATTGAAAAATCCGAACGCGACAATGCGCAGGCGATGGGGCTCGCGGTAGTCGATCCGGCCGAGGTTATCTCAACGCACCTTCTGGAAACCATCAAACAAAATTTCTCGCGGCTGGCGACCCGCCGGTCGATCCGCCGGATGTTTGATGAATTTTCAAAAACCACCGATGCTGACCGCGCCGCCGCCAACCGCCAGCTGATCGACGAATTCGTGCCTGACAAAATCCCGGTTGAGTTCGTGCAATCGGTAATCCGTCTCCTGCTCGACGAAATGGTTCCGGTGAAAAACCTGCCGGTCGTTTTGGAGGCAATTGCCGACGGGCGCGCGATGTTTGCAAGCCCGGAAGACGTCAACGAATATGTCCGCCAACGCATTGCCCGGCAATTTGTGTCGAAAATCCAGGACGGTGAGGGAAATCTGCCCCTGGTCCAGATTGGCGCCGGCTGGGAAGAGATATTCACCGAGCATGAAACGGTCAGCGAGACAAACCATATCGATATTTCGCTGCCGCCAGAGGAGTTTAACCGTTTTGCTCAATCTGTCCTTGCACAGGTAAATAAAGCCGCCCAGCAGGGTTTGTTCCCTGCCGTGGTCACCTCCGCCAAACGGCGCAGGTTCATCCGTACGGTCCTGCATGCCAAGAAAATTCGCAATCCCGTCATCTCCTATGAGGAAATTGACCCGACCGTTAAGCCAACGCTTATCGGCGTTGCATAACCGCTATGATGGAGCTTGAATATTTTGCGCCCGTGGTCGAGGACGCGGCGCCGGCGATATTCGCCCTTGGCGCCATCTTCATGCGCATATCGGCAATTGCATTTTTTGCACCCGGCATTGGCGAGCGCGCCATACCGGTGCGCGTGCGCCTCACTGTCGCGATTGCTTTTACCATCGTCCTGGCGCCGATGGTCTATGACGATGCGCGCGCCGCAGAGATATCAACGCTCGCCGATATAGTGGAGATATACGCGACCGAGGCGCTGGTCGGCCTACTGATCGGCTTTGCGTTGCGGATCATGATTTTTGTGCTGCAAATCTCCGGCGCGATGATCGCTCAGCATTTATCGCTTTCCCAACTTTTTGGCCCGAATATCGGTTTCGATTCAGAATCGCCCTTCACCGCCATCCTGGTGATGGCCGGCGTCACTCTCGCGGTTAACGCCGGCATCCATTTCCACCTCGCCCGCGCGCTTGGCGAGGCTTATGAGGTCTTTCCGTTCGGGGTTTTTCCGGGCGCCAGCGACACCGCCGAGTGGACGACGCATCGCGTTGCCGCGGCGCTGACAAAATCGATCACCCTCGCCTCGCCGTTTATCGTGCTCGGCTTTGTCTACACCATGGCGCTCGCCGCCGCGAACCGCGCGATGCCGCAATTGATGGCCGCGTTTATCGGCGCGCCGGCGATTACGCTTGCTGGCTTTGCGCTTTTTGCAGTTGCCGCTCCGGTCATTTTATATGACTGGCTTGCCGGCTTTGAGCGGGTGTTGCTGGACTTCCTCGCGGGGGCCTTATGAGCGACGGCGACAAAGACGACGGCCAGGAAAAGTCACAAGACGCCAGCCCTGCGCGCTTGGAAAAGGCGCGCCGCGACGGTGATGTCTCTCAGTCAAAAGAGTTAAACTCCGCCGCCAGCTATATCGGCCTTTATCTCGCCATCATCCTCGCCGGCGGCGCGATCACCGGACTGGCGAGCGTGTTGTCGACATTGCTGGAACATCCGGAAACGATCACTGAGCAAGCTCTCACCGCAACCGACGGCGTATTCATCCAGTCCTTGTGGTTCGAAACCATAAACAGCGTATCGTTGTTTTTCTTGCTGCCCGCACTCGCCTCTTTGTTGTCGTTAGTCGCGCAGCGCGCTATCACCTTTGCACCGTCAAAAATAAATCCAAAATTTTCTAGGCTTTCATTGACGTCGAACGCCAAGAAAAAATATGGACCCCAGGGGCTCTCCGAGTTTGCAAAGAGCAGCACGAAACTGCTGGTGATCTTTACGCTATTTGGCGCCTTCTTCATGCAACGGTTCTCAACCTTGCCGGCGGATGTATTGTCGCCAGCGACGGCGCTGCCGGGACGTTTGCTGGAGGAGGTGACGCTGTTTGCCGGCATCGTTGTTTTATTTTCCGTTGGCCTTGCGGCGATCGACATTCCCTGGAGCCGGCATCAGCACGCAAAGCGCCTGCGCATGACCCATGAAGATGCGAAAAAAGAAAGCAAGGAAAACGACGGCGACCCGACTATGAAGCAAAACCGCCGCGAACGCGCGCAAGCCATCAGCCAGAATAAAATGCTGCATGACGTGCCGAACGCCAATGTAGTGATCGTCAATCCGACGCATTATGCCGTGGCGCTGGCATGGGATCGGGAGGCTGGAGCGGCGCCGATTTGCATCGCCAAAGGCGCCGATGAATTGGCCGCGCGAATTCGCGAAATCGCCGCCGTCGCCGGGGTTCCAATCCAGTCCGATCCGCCTTCCGCCAGAGCGATTTTCGCAAGCGTCGATGTCGGAGAGGAAATCCAACGTGAGCACTATGCCGCCGTCGCCGCGGCGATCCATTTTGCCGACAGAATTCGCGAAAAGGCGAAATTCAGGTAATGGCGTTTATAACAAAAGCTCGGCCAGTTTTTTGCGATGATACGCCGCGTCGCCAAATTGCGAAGCGTGCCAGATCGCGCGGCGGCGATAGAGCTGTGCGTCACAATCATAAGTAAAACCGAAACCGCCATGGAATTGTATCGACCGATCGGCGGCATAAGACAGCGCCTTGTCAGCTTCCGCTTTCGCCATTCGCGTTGCAATCTCGCCGGTTCCCTGCTCATTGAAGCAATGTGCGGCGCTATAAAGATGCGATCGGGCTTGCTCATATCCCATAAAGGCGTCGACCGTCGGATGTTTCAGCGCCTGGTAGGAGCCGATCAATCTGCCAAATTGCTTGCGCGTTGTGAGATAGTCGATGGTGTAATCGATCACTGCTTGCGTAGCGCCAACCATTTCTGCGGCGGCGAGAAGATTGGCGGCAAGGTGGATATGGCTGAGCGCCGAGCGCGCCTTGTGCGGATCGAATAAAGCGCTCGCATCTACCCGAATACCATCCAATGTCAGTGCGTAGGAGCGTTTGGTTTCATCAATAATCGTCTCGCGGTACAATGCGCCTTCCGGCAGCTGCGTGCAATCAACGAGAACCAGCGTCGGTTTGTTATCGAGGCGGATCGAGACAATGATCCACTGCGCCGATGCGGCATCGCAGACAAACAGCTTCTTGCCTGAAAGGACAATTTCATCGCCGTCCTTTTCTGCACGAGCGCTGATCTGCGAAAGGTCCCAATCGCCACTGTCCTCGGTGAGCGCAAGCGTTGCTATCGCGCCCTCAATAATCTTCGGCAACAGGCGCTGCTTTTGCTCTTCCGTGCCGCCTGCCAACACCGCCTGTGCGGCTAGTGTCGTTGACAAAAACGGGCTCGCCAGCATGAAGCGGCCGAGTTGTTCCATCACCGGCGCCGCCTCGCCGAGGCTGAGGCCGACGCCGCCATATTCCTCCGGGATGGCAATCCCCAGCCAACCCAGCTCGACAATATCTTTCCAGACCTCCGGGTCAAATCCGCTATCGCTCTCAATCAGTTTACGAACTTTATCGATCGGCGACTTGTCGCGACAAAAATTGGTCGCGACTTCCAAGAGGTCTGCCTGTTCTTCGCTAAAGCCTAAGCGGCCAAGATTTTCCATTGTGTCGTTCCGAACAATTGTTTATTTTTTGGGAAGCCCAAGCACATGCTGGCCAATAATATTGCGTTGGATTTCCGAGGTGCCGCCGCCGATGGTTGCCGAAAACGCATTCAAATAGCCGCGCGTCCACAATCCATCATCAACCGCGCTTTCATCGCCAACATAATACCCGCCCTTGACGCCCAGAAGCTTGATCGCAAATTCATTGAGTCGGCGGGCAAACTCTGTCCACATCAGCTTGCCCGTGAGCGATAACGCCATCGGCCGATCGGTAGTGAGCGGGGCAATGCGGCCGCGCTCCTGACAGAGCTTGAGCCCCTGCGCTTCAATCAGAAACTCGACCAGCCTGTCACGCATCACCGGGTCATCCATGACCGGCGCACCATCGCGCTGAGCTTTTTGGGCAAGTTCCAAGATTGAGAACGCATCAAGCGGCGTGATCACATATCCGCCCGCCTGACCGCCCCTGGCGCCGCGCTCATATTCAAGCGTGCGCATGGCGATCAGCCAACCCTGGCCCTCCTCGCCCATCAAACAGTCCGCCGGAATGCGCGCATCAGTGAAGAAGGTTTGCGTAAACCCGAACTCGCCTGTGAGCTTGCGGATCGGCGCCGTTTCAATCCCCGCCGCATCCATCGGCGCCAGAAAGAAGCTAAGCCCGGCATATTTGTTTGGCGCGTCAAAGTTCGTGCGCGCCAGCAATATCATATGCTTTGCGTAACTGCCATGGGTGGTCCAGATTTTCGAGCCGTTCAACACATAGTCGTCGCCATCACGCACCGCGCGCAATTGCGCATTGCCAAGGTCGGAGCCGTTTTCAGGTTCTGAAAACCCCTGACACCAGACATCCTCCGCAGACAGAATTCTCTTAATATAATTTTGTTTCTGTTCTTCGCTGCCCATATCGAGCAATAATGGCCCGGTCCAGTTGAGCCCGATGGCGTTCAGCATGATCGGCGCGTTGTGGCGCCGCATCGCCTCCGTCGCCGCCTTTTGAAACGACTGATCTAGGCCGCCGCCGCCATATTCTTTTGGCCAGGCGGCGCCAAGATATCCCGCCTCCCAGACTTTGTACTGCCAGTCGCGCAGAAAATTAAACTGCTGGTCGGTGCCGACCTCCATAAAGGTCAGCGGCAACATAAAACCGGGATCGGCGGGAACGTTGCCCCGGAACCAGGCGTCCGCACCTTGGCTAAATTCCCGCAGCTGTTTTCCGTCTACAATCGTCATATCATTCGCTCACATTTTCACCGTTGAAAGACGTTCAAGCCGCAATGCCGCAGCGTCAACCCGTTCCACTGCTTTTACCAGGTCGCGATCTGACATGGGTTTTGCCTGCGCATCCACACCGCCCATCAGTAGCGTCACCAATTCAACGACAACGGCGGCGATATCTTTCTTGCTGGACCGCTTTTTCATTAGCAGCGTCCGCATCGCATATTCCAGACTGCCGAAAAAAATATCGCGCTTGATCCACTGTGCGTTACCGTTTTCAATCTCGCCCCGCCAGGCGCCATCACGCATCACATCGTCAAACACCGCGACATAATCCCGGTTCATCTTATAGATATCGCTGCCCTCATAGGCTTCGGTGTTGCGCACATCGCTGGCGATCAGCTCAAGCAGGCGGCGCTCGCCGATGATGTTTTCAAGGTGGTGGCGCGCCAAAAACTCAAGCTTTTCTCTGGTCGTCGCGCATTTGGCGAC
This sequence comes from Hyphococcus sp., assembly GCA_021776295.1. Taxonomy (GTDB): domain Bacteria; phylum Pseudomonadota; class Alphaproteobacteria; order Caulobacterales; family Parvularculaceae; genus Hyphococcus. Next base: position 47,656 of record JAJFGE010000069.1, on the reverse strand, counting down.
GCCCGTCTTCGCCGTCTCGGTGAGGCGCTTATAAAACGCCGCCAAAACCGCGCGCGCCAGCGCGTTCTTGTTGTTGAAATAAAGATACAGCGTTCCCTCCGCCACGCCGGCTTTGCGGGCAATCTCCGACATTGTGGTTTTCGTAAACCCGCGCGCCGTCAGGCTCTTATGCGCTGCGGCGATAATCGCATCTTCCTTGGATTGAACGCGCTCGCGCCGGGTCGGAGCGAGAGAAGGTTTGCGCCCGTTCGATTTGGCGATCCGTGATTTTTTCCGCACCGGCATCGGTAGTTTCACTGCCCTTTTCATCGCATTCAACGGAACTTAGCGCGCTTATGCGCATTGACTTTTTACGACTGAGTGATATTCATGATAGATGAGTATTACTCTTAATTATCAGATTTTACAAGCCTTTAGGATTTTCGCGGAAGACGCCTTATGACGGGCAAAAACACCATCCGCATCGGCGGCGCCAGCGGCTATTGGGGCGAGAGCGCAACGGCGACGCCGCAGCTATTGGCCGCCGGCGGTCTCGATTACATTGTTTTCGACTATCTTGCGGAAATCACCATGTCGATCATGGCGCGGGCGCGCGATAAAGACCCGCAAGCGGGCTATGCGACGGACTTTGTATATTCTGTACTCAAACCAAATCTACGTGACATTACCCGCCAAGGCGTCAAGATCATTTCCAACGCCGGCGGCGTCAACCCGACAAGCTGCGGCGCGGCGGTCCGCGCCTTGATTAAAGAGCAAGGCCTCAATTTGAAAGTCGCTATCATCACCGGTGATGATTTAATCGACCGCAAAGATGCAATCGCAACAACGCCGCCGCGCGAACTCTATAGCGATGGCGAGTTTCCTGACAAAGAGAGTATCGCCAGCATCAATACCTATCTTGGCGCCTTCCCTATCGCCAATGCGCTGGATCGCGGCGCCGATATTGTCATCACCGGACGCTCCGTCGACAGCGCCGTGACCCTTGGCGCCTGCATACACGAATTCGGCTGGCGCGCCGATGATTGGGATATGCTCGCCAGCGGCTGCCTCGCGGGACACATCCTTGAATGCGGCCCGCAAGCGACCGGGGGGAACTTTACCGATTGGGAAGCAGCGGGCGACATCGCCAATATCGGTTATCCCATCGCTGAAATCTCAAGCGACGGCGGTTTCACTATCACCAAGCCGGTGAACACCGGCGGGATCGTCAATGTCGGCACAGTCTCAGAGCAACTGGTCTACGAAATCGGTGATCCGCAAGCCTATATGCTGCCGGATGTGGTTTGCGACTTTTCAGATGTGACCATCACCCAAGATGGCGACAATCGCGTTCACGTCTCGCCCGCGAAAGGCGCGCCGGCGCCAGATACTTACAAAACCTCCCTCACCTATCACGACGGCTATCGCGCCGGCATGCTGCTCGGCTTCACCGGTGTCGATGCGAGCCGCAAAGCGTGCGCATTCGCCGATGCGGTCTTTGGGCGCAGCCGCAACATCCTTCGCCAATATAACGCCGCTGACTTTAGCGAAACCAGCATTGAAGTTATCGGCGTAGAATCTCAGTATGGAGATTTTTCTAATATCGACAGCGCCCGCGAAGTAGTTTTAAAAATTGCAGCCAAACATGATGACGCCATGGGCGCCGGCTTGTTGCTGAAGGAAATTGCCGGGATGGGACTGGCGACGCCGCCTGGATTGAGCGGGTTTTCGTTTGGGCGGCCCAAACCGATGCCGGTGGTGCGATTGTTTTCCTATCTGACTGCGAAGGACACTATCACAGTCACGGTCGATCTCGAGGGTGAGGCGACAAGTTTCGATGACAAACCAGGTATCGCTTTTAATTCCGGCCAGATTGTCCGGCCCAAGCCACCGGCGGCGCCAAATCAGGACGACCTCATCGAAACTGCGCTTATCAACCTTGCCTGGGGCCGGTCCGGTGACAAAGGCGACAAGGCCAATATCGGCGTCATCGCGCGCGACGGCGCTTATCTGCCTTATATCTGGGCGGCGCTAACCGAACAGGCGGTCGCCAAACGCTTTGCGCATTTCATCGAGGGCGGCGACGACGCATCAAAAGTGCAGCGCTTTTTTCTGCCCGGCTCAAACGCAATCAACTTCCTCATTGACGCCGTGCTGGGCGGCGGCGGCGTTGCATCGCTTCGTAACGATCCGCAAGGCAAGGCCTTCGCGCAAATCCTGCTTGACCATCCGATCCCGATAGCGCGATCTCTCGCCCCTAACCCATGACCAAGGCGTTCTCATGACGGCTTTTCGCTCGAAGATAAATACGCAGTCTGATAGCTTCAGACAAAACCACGCCGACATGACCGCGCTGGTCGATAAATTGCGCGCGCTAAACGCACGTGCACCGGCGCGCTCCGCCAGCCGCAAGGAGCGGTTTGAAAAGCGCGGCCAGTTGTTGCCGCGCGAACGTCTCGCGCGTCTCCTCGATCCTGGCATGCCGTATTTTGAAATCGGCAATATTGCCGGCTATCTGCTTGATACTGATAATGAAGAAAAATCCATTCCCGGCTCAACCATCATGTCAGGGATCGGTTTTATCAATGGCGTGCGCTGCGCGATCGTTAATGATGACAGCGCCATCAAGGCTGGGGCGATGACCGTCGCTGGCGGCTACCGGCTAAAACGCGCGCAGGAAATCGCGCTGGCGCAGAAACTGCCCTTCATTCACCTGGTTGAAAGCGCTGGCGGTGATTTGATGAATTACACCGTGGGCGGATTTTTGGAAGGCGGCACATTATTCGCCAATCTTGCCCGCCTCTCCAAGCAAGGCCTGCCGGTGATTTCCATCCTCCACGGCTCATCAACCGCCGGCGGCGCTTACATGCCGGGCCTATCGGACTATGTGATCGCCGTCAAAGGCGGCGGCAAGGCGTTTCTCGCCGGCCCGCCTCTCTTGAAAGCCGCAACCGGAGAGATCGCCTCCGAAGAAGAACTTGGCGGTGCGCAGATGCATGCGTCTGTCACCGGACTGGTTGAGTATCTTGCAGAAAATGACGGCGAGGCGGCGCTGATGGCGCGCGAAGTTGTCTCGCGATTGCAGTGGAACACGCGCTGCCCAACGCTGCCGCAACAAACCGTTCGTGAACCGGAATATGATCCGGACGAAATTCTCGGCATTGTTCCGAGCGACTATAAAAAACCCTATGACATGCGCGAGCTCGCCGCGCGCATTGTTGACGGTTCGGACTTTAGCGACTTCAAACCAGGCTATGGCGTTTCCACGGTGTGCCTCCAGGCGGAAGTCCATGGGCTCGCTTGCGGCTTGATCGGCAATAATGGCCCGATTGACACCGATGGCGCTACGAAAGCTGCGCAATTCATGCAGCTATGTGATCAGACCGATATTCCGCTGGTGTTTCTGCAAAACACAACCGGCTATCTCGTCGGCAAAGACTATGAACAAGGCGGCATGATTAAACACGGATCGAAAATGATCCAGGCCGTAACTAATGTCAGTGTGCCGCGTATTACCTTTATGATTGGCGCCAGTTTCGGCGCCGGTAATTATGGCATGTGCGGGCGGGGTTACGATCCCGATTTTTGCGTCACCTGGCCCAATGCCGCAACCGGTGTTATGGGCGGCGCGCAGGCCGCGCAAGTGATGAGCATTGTCGCCGAGGGCACGGCTGCAAAAGCCGGCGCGGAGGTCAACCGCGACCAGCTGGCGATGCAGGAAAAAATGCTGGCGCATATGTTCGACCGGCAGTCGGGCGCGTTCTACACCTCTGGTCACTGTCTCGACGACGGCATGATCGACCCGCGTGAGACCCGCCAGACGCTTGGCTTTTTACTGGCGACTGTTTGGGAAGCGCGCCATCGCGAAGTCAAGCCCAACAGCTTCGGCATTGCGCGGATGTGAAGGTATAAGCATGACGCCAGCACCTTTCTCAAGCATCCTGATCGCCAATCGCGGTGAGATCGCCTGTCGCATCATGCGCAGTGCGCACGAAATGGGATTGCGCACCATCGCGGTCTATTCAGATGCCGACGCCGATGCGCCGCATGTCAAAATGGCCGATGCCGCCTGCCGGCTCGGCCCGGCGCCGGCGGCACAGTCCTATCTCGACGCGACACGAATTATCGACGCTGCCCGCAACAGCGGTGCAGAGGCCATTCACCCCGGCTACGGATTTCTGTCGGAGAATGCAGCCTTCGCCGAGGCTTGCGGTGAAGCCGGGATTATTTTTATTGGCCCCGCGCCCGACGCCATCGCGCTGATGGGCGACAAGGCGAAGGCCAAACGCCGGATGATCGACGCCGGGGTCGCATGCGTGCCAGGTTATCATGGTGCGGACCAGTCAGACGACGCGCTGATCAATGCGGCGAGCGAAGTTGGATTTCCGCTGATGGTCAAGGCCGCAAGCGGCGGCGGCGGGCGCGGTATGCGTTTAGTCGAAAGCGAGTGCGACCTCGCCGACGCGCTTAAAGCCGCCCGCAGCGAGGCGGAAAATGCGTTTGGGTCCGGTGAGTTAATCCTTGAGCGCGCAATCATAAGCCCGCGCCATGTTGAAATCCAGATTTTCGCCGACCGGCATGGCAATGTCGTTCATCTTGGCGAGCGCGACTGTTCGGTGCAGCGCCGGCATCAAAAGGTGCTGGAAGAAGCGCCCTGCCCGGTGATGACGCCGGCGCTGCGCAAGAAAATCGGCGCCGCCGCCGTTAAAGCCGCGCACGATATCAACTATCTTGGCGCCGGCACGGTTGAGTTTTTGCTGGATAGCGAGGACGCGTTTTATTTTCTGGAAATGAACACGCGCCTGCAGGTGGAGCATCCGGTAACGGAAATGGTGACGGGCCGCGATCTCGTCGCGCTGCAAATCCGCGTCGCGCAAGGCGAAGCGCTTGGCTTTTCACAAGACGATGTCGAGCTGACCGGCCATGCTATCGAGGCTCGTCTTTATGCAGAAGATGTTTCTCAGGGATTTCTACCCGCCGCCGGGCCGGTTGATCTGTGGCGCCCGGCGATCGCGCCCGGGATTCGGATTGACGCCGGCATCACTACTGGCGGCGACATATCCTCCTATTACGATCCGATGATTGCGAAAATCATCGCCCATGGATCCAGCCGCAACGAGGCGCGACGCAAGTTGATTGAAGTGTTGAAACGCACAACCCTGTTCGGCGTCGCGACCAATAAAAATTTTCTCATCGACGCGCTGGAACGCCCCGCTTTTGCCAAGGGCGAGGCAACAACCGCGTTCATAGAGGAGGCGTTTTCGAGCGAAGATCTCGCCGCCCCGAAGCTCGACGCCGAGGACGCCGCCTGCGCCGTCGTACTGTTATATGAAGCCGCGCACGCACGAATGCTGGCGCAGACGGTGTGCGTATCACCGGCGCTCGCAAACTGGACGAGTGCGACAAAAATCATCACGCCGTATAGTTTTGTCGATGGCGACCAAACATTAAACCTTACCGTAACGCCTGTCGGACCGAAGCAGTATCATGTCGAGCATGAAGGCCGGACGATAGCTGTGGAGGCCGTCAAGATTGAGCGCTATGAAGCCGTGTTTTCTATCGAAGGCGCCCGGCATATGATTTCATTCAACCTGCCCGACGACGCGGCCCATGCCAGAATACAAATCTCCATCGACGGCCGCGACTTCGACTTGCAAAACTTGAACGCAATCATCGCCACAACGACCGACAGCGCCGGCGCCGGGGCTGTTACCGCACCGATGCATGGCATGCTGGTTGATGTCTGCGTGGCGCCCGGACAGAAAGTTGCGCGGGGGACGCGTCTGGCGGTTCTTGAGGCGATGAAAATGCAGCATGAGCTATACGCCGAGATTGACGGCGTCGTCGCTGATATTCACTTTAGCGCCGGCGTGCAAATCCCGGTCAATGCATTAATTATGGAAATCTCCGCCGCAGAATAATGGCCCGTCCGCGCTATGATGAATGAAGCCCAAGACTTTGCCGATGAAAGCCGCGCGCTGGAGAACATACTTGATGGCGCCGATGAGAAAACGCTTGGCAGGCTCACGCTTTTCAAAGACTGGACTATCGAAGATGTCATCGCCCATCTGCATATGTGGAACATCGCCGCCGGACTGACGCTTGCGGGGCGCGAACAGTTTCAGGTCTTTATTACCGCTATAGCTGAGCACTTGATTGCCGGGAAAACCCACCGCCAAGTGCAGCGGATATGGCTTGATGAGACGCTAAACGGGCTGCACGGGCGCGCGTTATTGGATGCCTGGCGCAACTATTATCCCGAGCTTGCCAACAGTTACGCCTGCGCCGACCCGCACGCCCGTATCGCCTGGGTAGGGCCGGACATGACAGCACGATCAAAAATGACCGCCCGGCAAATGGAGAGCTGGGCTCATGGACAGGGGGTGTTTGACGTACTGGGGCTTGCGCGCGCGGAAAAAGACCGTATCCGGAATATTTGTCACTTGGGTGTTACTACCTATAGCTGGACGTTTAAAAATCGCGGGCAAGATGTCCCCTTGCCCAAGCCCTATGTGCGGCTGACGGCGCCATCGGGCGGGGTTTGGGAATGGAACGAGGCGCAAGAGGGCAATGCAGTGATTGGCGAGGCGGTTCACTTTGCCCAAGTCGTCACGCAGACGCGCAATATTGCGGACACATCTCTTGAGACCATTGGCGACAACGCTTCACGCTGGATGGAGATCGCTCAGTGTTTCGCCGGCGCGCCAGAAAGCCCGCCCGTCAAGGGAGCGCGCTATAAAACTTAAAAACCCGGAGGCCGCTCACTTGAAACACCAAGCGCTTTTTCCATCGCTGCGCCGAGCGCAATGATTTTGCCTTCCTGAAACAAGTCTCCCCACAGACTAACCCCGCGCGGCACGCGAAATGTCTCCGCACCTTCCGGCGTTTCACTGGTTGCCAGGGTGCGGTTTGGTTTTTGCGCGAACCCGGTGCGCAACGCCAGTTGCGGATGGCCGGTCATGTTGGTGGCGAGAAGCGCGCCGCCGGCAAAATGCGGGCCGATCAATGCATCGAAGCCTTCGAACGCCATACGCATATCCTGCATCAGCTTGCGCCGCAGCCGGTCCATCTGCACATAGTCCACCGCGGAAATAAACCGCGCCGCGCGCCATGTATTTGGCCAGGCTTGCGGCTCCTGCCACACCAGTTCGTCATCACCCCCGGACAGGGTAAGCTCGGCAAAAGCCGCCGCCGATTCCACCAGCACAATTTCAATCAACGCATCAAAGCTCAGCTCCGGCCAGGCAAATTCCTTCACCGTCACGCCGAGCCCGCGCAATGCCTCCAGCCCGGCGCGGTCAGCGGCATCGCCCTCTTCAAACCACGCCGGTACATAGCCGACCGTCATCCCCGCGACATCGACGGCGCTGTCATAGGTAAAACCAATCCGCGCAGTGGAAGGATCGTCCGCATCATAACCATTCATAGCCGACAATACAGCGGCGGTGTCTTCTACGCTGCGGCAGATAGCGCCGATTTTGTCGAGCGACCAGCACAGCGCCATCACCCCATGGCGTGAGACACGCCCGAAAGTTGGCCGCAATCCCGCAGCGCCGCAACGCTCCGACGGCGAGATGATCGAGCCAAGCGTTTCCGTTCCGACGCCAAAGCTGCACAGCCCCGCTGCTGTCGCCGAAGCTGATCCGGCGGACGAGCCTGATGAGCCTTCTTTTATGTTCCAGGGGTTTTTGGTGCGCGCATCAAACCACTGATCGCCATAGGCGAGCGCGCCGCAAGAGGTCTTGCCGAGCATCACCGCGCCGGCGCGTTGCAGCTTGCGGACGATTTGCGCGTCATGGTCCGGCGTCCGGGTTTTATAGGGCGTCGCGCCCCAGGTGGTTTTTATCTCTTTGGTGTCAACCAGATCTTTCAACCCATAGGCAATACCCTGCAACGCGCTGCGCACGCGCCCGGCGGCGAAATCCTTATCAGCCTTGGCCGCCTGCAAACGCGCGATCGCCGGCGTCACGGTGATAAAGGCGCGCAAGTCCGCGTCATATTGCTCGATGCGCTTTAAGTAAATTTCCGTCAGCCTTGTAGCGCTGATAGCGCCGGCGCGCAGCCATTGGCCCTGTTCCACGACGCTGGCGAACGCGATATCTGCGTCTTTGTCCGGCAGCGGTTTTTTAGCCTCTGACAGAGCCAGAATATTCTTCTGTGAGCGAACTGATTTTCCGGGCAGCTTGGGGTCAAACAATAGCGCCGGCGCATCAGTGTTGGGCATATCCACCGCGCGCAACCGCGCTAGCGCCTCAAGTTTGGCTTCAAGATCGCCCAACATCTGCTCGCGCTCAGCCGGGGTGAGGGAAATGCCCTGAAGCTTTTCCGCCTCGGCAAGGGTGCGGGTGGTAATTTCATCGCCAACCGCATTCGCAGGCGATGGCGCCTTGACGCCCTCGCCGCAGGCGGAAAGCGCGCCCGCCCCCGCAACCACCCCCGTCAGCGCCGCGCCGCGCAAAATATCCCGCCGATTGGTTTTCATGATGGCTCGCCTTTTGTTTGCCCGAAACAATCACTTGTTACTATTCGCTGTGAACACTGCCGGGCGACTGTAAACAAGGCAAGCTTGACGGCATATCTATTTGAAAACCTTGCCGCCAGGCGCCAATTGACGTTGGCGCCCGGCGCTGTCAAACCGTCCCGACAACCGTCCACAAATGGCTTAATGACGGAGACGCTCATGCGCGATGCATTCTACGCCCGGATAGACGCAACACTGGCCGATATTCGCGAGCAAGGCCTTGAAAAAAACGAGCGGCAGATCACCTCGCCCCAGGGCCCGGAGATTGACGTCATCCATAATGGCAAGACCGTCCGGGTGTTAAATTTTTGCGCCAATAATTATCTTGGCCTTGCCGATAATCCGGCGCTGATCGCGGCGGCGAAGGAGACGATGGACGCCTATGGTTTCGGCATGGCGTCGGTGCGGTTTATCTGCGGCACCAGCGATCTCCACCGCCGGGTCGAAAAGGAGATTGCCGATTTTCTCGGTTATGAGGATTCAATCCTTTTCGCCGCCTGTTTTGACGCCAATGGCGGCGTCTTTGAACCGCTGCTAGGCGCGGAAGACGCAATCATCTCCGATGCGCTGAACCACGCCTCAATCATTGACGGGGTCCGCCTGTGCAAGGCCAAGCGCTATCGCTTCGCCAATTCGGATATGAGCGCGCTCGAAGAGCAGTTGAAACAGGCCGATGCCGACGGCGCGCGCACCAAGCTGATCGTCACCGACGGTGTCTTCTCGATGGACGGCTATATCGCCAAGCTCGATCAGATTTGTCAGCTTGCGGACAAGTATGACGCGCTGGTGATGGTCGATGATTGTCATGCCACGGGATTTATGGGGGCCAATGGCAAGGGCGCGCCGGAACATTGCGGCGTTGCTGACCGCATCGACATTCTCACCGGTACGCTCGGCAAGGCGCTGGGCGGCGGCATGGGCGGTTATATCTGCGCATCGAAGAATGTGGTGCATCTGTTGCGCAACCGCGCACGGCCATACCTGTTCTCCAATGCGCTGACGCCGGCGCTGCTTGGCGCGGCGATGAAGACGTTTGAACTCGTCCGCGATGGCGGCGATTTACGCAAGCAATTGTTTCGCAATGCGCAGCGCTTTCGCGCGCAAATGACAGAGGCCGGGTTTGACCTCCTGCCCGGCGAGCACCCGATCATCCCGGTGATGATCGGCGATGCGAAACTGGCTGGCGAAATGGCGGCGGCGCTGATGGATGAAGGGGTTTATGTCACCGCCTTCTCGTTCCCGGTGGTGCCGAAGGGCCTGGCGCGTATCCGCACGCAAATGTGCGCGGCTCATAGCGACGAACAGGTCGATCGCGCGGTGGCGGCTTTCATCAAAGTCGGGCGGCTACTTGCAATCATCTGAATCTTCTTAGTGATGTTTTACCATCCCGGCGCGCCTTCATCGCTGACGAAGACGCGCCCGAAAGGTCGCAATCGTTTAGCTCGTTGCTTGCGCGTGAACTGTGCTGAGTTGCGGATGGTTCACCTCGCTCACAAGATCGTCAACAACTTCGACGATGCAACGCTCGCGTTCGGCGCGGTATTTGACCAGGCGATGGCCGCCATATTCTTCACCGCAAACTTCAACCGCCGTTGCATGAATTTCGCTATAAATGTGTTCAGCTCCACTGATCGTAGACAGTTCGCTCGCTTCATATCGAACTTCATTATTTTCCGCATTAGCGGGCTCTATGGGCAAAGAACTCAAGGTTGCCGCGCCGGCAAGCATCATCATTAATTTCACTGTTGTTGTCATGGGTCCGTTCTCCTTTTCCGGAGCGCATCTTTTTGCCGATGCGCAAGGAGAAGATGGCGCGCTACGCTGTTTTACGGAATCGAGAATTTGGCGACGGCCTCATGAGAAATATTCGCGGCTCATCAACCGGAAACTATTCGTTCGTTTTGGCGCTTGCAGAAACTTCATTGCGCAGCCAGGCGAGTACATCGCGAACAACCGGCCGGCGTTCAGCGCCTGGAACATGCGCGGTATAGTAAGTCTGGTTCCACTCGATCAGTGTCGTACAAAACAGCTTCATGTCGCCGTTGGCAAGATGTTTGCGAACAAGAATTTCCGGCAGCAGTGCAACGCCTTGACCGGCAAGCACCGCTTCTATGGCGACAATAAAGTCTTCGATAATAAACGGGCGCCGCGCTTCGGAGAGATCAACACCCGTTACTTCCATCCACTTGCGCCATTCATTATTTGAAAAAACCTGAATGCGCCGAACAGAAGACAGGAACGCCGCCAGATCGTTTGCGTCCGCTGCGCGCTGCAAAAGTTGCGGCGACGACACTGCCGCCAACATGCCTGTTACCAGCGGCGCCTCGATCAGGTCGCCCTTGCCGCCGGGCCCGTAACGCACGCTCAAATCAACTTCTTCCCTGGCGAGATCAACAAGCCGGTCGGACGTTAATATCTCCAGCTTAATATCTGGATGCTGGTCCTCAAAATAGCTCAAATGCGGAACGAGAAATTGCGATGCAAATGACGCCAGCGTCGAGATACGGCAAACATTTGACCGCGGCGGCCGGCGATGAAAGCGGTCGAACGCCTCACCCAGAAGCTCAAACGCAGGCGCGATGGTATTGCGTAGGGCGTTTCCCTCTGCCGTCAGCGCCAGTCCGCCAGGCAAGCGTTCAAAAAGCTTCGCCCCAATATAATCCTCAAGCAAAATGACCTGCTTGCTGATCGCACCCTGCGTGACACCCAACTCCTCGGCGGCGCGGGAAAAATTGAGGTGGCGGGCGGCGGCCTCATAGGCGCGCACGGCATTCAGTGGTGGCAGGAACAGCGGCATATTCGCCCTATACCATAGTTAGCGCACTCATTTTCCTGAGAATTTCTATAGACCATGCATCGCTCACCTAATAAGCCTAAAGCAGCTCAATCGATGGAGACGAGCCCGTGAAAGCTCTGATCAAGGCAAAGCGCGAGGAAGGCATTTGGCTTGCCGATACTGCGCGCCCCAAGATCGGGCTCAATGATGTTTTGATTAAGGTCAAGCGCACGGCGATCTGCGGTACCGATATCCATATTTATAATTGGGACGCGTGGGCGCGCGCGACCATTCCGGTGCCGATGACGGTTGGCCATGAATTCGCCGGCGAGGTGCTCGAAATCGGCTCGGAGGTCCATCCCGAACACGCCACCTTCAAGATCGGCGACCGGGTTTCAGCCGAAGGCCACGTTACTTGCGGTTATTGCCGCAATTGCCGCGCCGGCAAACGCCATCTGTGCCGCAACACTGTCGGCGTCGGCGTTAACCGGCCGGGCTCGTTTGCGGAATATGTCGCAGTCCCGGCGTTCAATGTTTATAAGCTCCCCGACGATGTCTGCGACGATATGGGCGCGATCTTCGATCCTTACGGCAACGCCACCCATACCGCCCTCGCCTTTGACCTGGTCGGCGAGGATGTTCTGATTACCGGCGCCGGGCCGATCGGCATCATGGCCTGCGCCATCGCGCAGTTTGCCGGCGCGCGCCATGTGGTGGTGACCGACGTTAACGACTACCGGCTCGATCTCGCCGCCAAAATGGGCGCGACCCGCACCGTTAATGTGCAAAACGGATCGCTCCAGGACACGATGAGCGAATTAAAAATGACCGAAGGCTTTGACATTGGCCTTGAAATGTCCGGCGCGCCATCAGCGTTTCAGGCGATGCTGGAGACGATGAACCATGGCGGCAAGATCGCCATGCTCGGCCTCATGCCCAACGGCGCCGGGATCGACTGGGACAAAGTCATCTTTAAGGGGCTGGAAATCAAAGGCATCTATGGCCGGCGTATGTTTGAAACCTGGTACAAGATGGGGGCGATGTTGCAAGCCGGGCTCGACCTGTCGCCAATCCTTACCCACCGCTTTAAAATCGACGACTATCAAAAGGGGTTCGATGTCATGCGCTCCGGTCAATCGGGAAAAGTCATTCTCGAATGGTAGCGCGCATCACTGTTGAATTATGAAAGCGCTGTTAAAATTTCTTGCCGGCTGCGTTGTCATTGGGGTGATTGGCCTAGTCAGCATACATATGGATTTATTGCCGGGTTCGGCGCAATCGGCTGAACGGCATTTGCTTGACAAAGCGCTCAGCGCCATCGATGCGGCGGACGGCGATTGGGCCGGGGTCGAGATTGACGGACAGAAGGCGGTTTTGTTTGGCAAGGCGCCGTCGCGCGAGGGATTGGACAAACTCAAAACCGCTGTCGCGCGCGCGCAATGGCCGGGCGGGCTTGCGCTTGGCGGCATAACCATCCTCGACGCCTCGAACATGACGGTGTTTTCCGGCCCGCCGCTGGCCGACCCGTTTGTCTGGATTGCCGAATTGCAAGGCCGTCAGCTTGTGCTTTCCGGCTATGCGCCAAGCCAAAGCGCGCGCGATGCGGTCTTTCTTCTTGCCGCCATGCGCTTTCCCGACGCTGATATTTCCGGCGTGCTTGAGATCGCAAGCGGCGCACCGCCGGAAGAGGGCTGGCTGGCGGCGGCGTCAATTAGCCTGCAAGCGCTGGCGCGGCTTGATAATGGCGCGGTCGAAGCGGACGGTCCGGCGTTTGAAGTCAGCGGTGTTGTCGCAAACAGCGCCCGCGCAGCAGCGGTCAGCCAGCTGATGGGCCTGATCGATGACGGGTTTTCCGGCGCCGCGAAGCTGACCCTTGCACCACCAGAAATCACAGCTGAACAAGCCGCCGACGCCGCGCCCACCGAAGTTGCAGAGCCCGACCGTTGCGCCGAACAGTCTCGGTCTATCCTCGGCAACGCGCAGATATCCTTCGCCAGAGACCGCGCCAGCCTCAACGGCCCCAGCCAGGTGCTATTGGACGCGCTGGCGACGGCGCTAGGCGCCTGCCCGGGCCTTAAGATCGCCATTACCGGCCACACTGACGCCGCTGGCAGCGCGGCGGCAAACCACCGGCTCAGCCTTGCCAGAGCCGGCGCGGTTGGCGACTATCTGCGCGACGCGGGCGTTGACGCCGCGCACATTACCACAGGTGGCGCCGGCGAAAGCGAGCCGCTGGTCAGCAACACAACGGCTGAGGGCCGGGCGAGGAATCGCCGTATAGAATTTCAGTTCACACCCGGCAATCAGGATTAGCGCGGTTACACCAATGCTCTGGCTCGCCTTTCATATGTGGTTTCTTCTGGTCCTGGCCTTCATGACCGGCCTCGGCGTCGGCTGGTGGATATGGGGCGCCCACAGCGCGCCGGTTGTCGTTCGCGATGATGAAACCACCATGGGCACGCTGGAAAGCGACGGCGCGCCGCCCGACCCGCCTCAGAAAACCGGCTAACGTCCTTTGACATTGTTGAGCCTGAACCTTAGGGCCTGCGCATCAGGAGAAAGACATGATCCCACGCTATGCGCGCCCGGAGATGGCCGACATTTGGTCGGCGCAAACCAAATACCGGATCTGGTTTGAAATTGAGGCCCATGCCGCCATGCGCATGGCCGAGCTTGGGGTCATTCCCCATCAAGCCGCTAAAACCGTCTGGGAAAAGGGCGCCGTCGCCGCCTTTGACAGCGACCGGATTGATGAGATTGAGCGTGAGGTCAAACATGACGTCATCGCCTTTTTGACCCACCTGTCGGAAATTGTCGGCCCCGAGGCGCGCTATGTCCATCAGGGCATGACCTCGTCGGACATCCTCGACACGTGTCTGTCGGTGCAACTGGCGCGGGCGAGCGAGCTTTTGCTGGTGGGCATGGACCGGGTGCTCGTCAGTTTAAAGGCCCGCGCCATGGAGCATAAAAACACCATCTGCGTCGGCCGCAGCCACGCCATCCATGCCGAGCCGACGACCTTCGGTCTGAAGCTGGCGACATTTTACGCCGAATTTGAACGCGGCAAACGCCGCCTCGAAGCTGCACGTGCGGAAATCGCAGTCTGCGCCATCTCCGGCGCGGTCGGCACATTCGCCAATGTTGACCCTTCCGTTGAAGCTTACGTCGCGGAAAAAATGGGGCTGGCGGTTGAGCCGGTCTCAACACAAATCATCCCGCGCGACCGCCATGCCGCATTCTTCGCCGCGCTCGGCATTATCGCCTCCTCGATTGAACGCCTCGCCGTTGAGATCCGGCATCTCCAGCGCAGCGAAGTTCTGGAGGCCGAAGAATATTTCTCCAAGGGCCAAAAGGGCTCATCGGCGATGCCGCATAAGCGCAACCCGATCCTCACTGAAAACCTCACCGGCCTCGCCCGGCTGGTGCGGATGTGCGTCATCCCGGCGATGGAAAATGTCGCCCTCTGGCATGAGCGCGATATCTCGCATTCCTCCGTTGAGCGCGGCATCGCGCCGGACGCCACTATCCATCTCGACTTCGCCCTGCACCGGCTGGCCGGGGTTATTGAAAACCTTGTCGTCTATCCTGAGCGCATGCAAGAAAACCTCGACAAGCTCGGTGGTCTGATTTTCTCGCAGCGCATACTGCTGGCGCTCACTCAGGCGGGCGTCTCACGCGAGGATTCTTATTCATGGGTGCAACGAGCCGCGATGCCGGCATGGCGCGGTGAAGGACGGTTTATCGATAACCTCAAAGCCGACAAAGATGTGGCGGCGCATATTGAACCGTCACAGCTCGATAAGCTTTTCGATCTTGACCATCACACCCGCCATGTGGATGTGATTTTTAAGCGCGTATTTGGTTAGAGCAGGATCACAATTAGGCAAATCAGATCCTGCTCTAGATTCTTAGTGGTCGCGTGATCGAACCGGAAAACCGGCCTCATCCTGAGCTTGTCGAAGGGCCCACTTTTGCTGATCACGCTCCAGTCCGGCTTTTAAGATTTGCGCTGGACCATCAAATTGATAACCGCCAGCAACAATCCGCCCGCCGCCATCATGAACAGCATATTGGTCTCGCCGGTGAAACCAGCGGCGGTGAATGGCCCGCCCGCCGCCAGTGCTTCGACCGGCTTCGGATCGGCGTAGCCTTCCGCCGTGACAATGCCGAGCGCCGGCGACAGGTGAAAGATCACCGCGCCGAACACCGGCAGCACCGCCAGGAGCGAGCCTATCTTGCGGGTCATCGGCAAGATCACCGTAACCCCGGCGACAAGCTCCAAAGCGCCGGTCAGATAATTGCCAAGCGGATAGGCCAGGCCGGCCATTGGCAGCCCGGCTGCGGCGGCTTTATATTCAATATAGGGAAAGATATGCGCCTCGCCGGTGAACTTCATGACCCCCATCATGATCAAAAACCCACCTATCGCTAAAGCCAAAATCCATTTTAAGATCGTCATTGTTCCGCCTCTTCTTTTCCAGCGCCGCGCAACGCAGCCCTCAGCGTCCGCAAATTTGCCGCAGCATATCTGTGCCAAACAATACTCCCAACAGCCCGTGCGCCACTCACATCAGCGTGATGAGCCTGATTTCTGGCCGAATCAGCGCTTTTGCCAGGATTTTATGGCGCGATTGCTCCATGCCTCGCAGCTCGGATCAAATCTCGGCGAATCAGCTGCGGGACCGTTGGCTAAAACCCGCCCCAAACGCCAGCGGCGGCTTTTTCACGGAGCTCATGAAAATCCCCGCTGCCGCCTTGACATAACGGGTTTGATTAGTAGTTTCCCGGCTCGCCGCATGAGGTTTGCGGCTTTATGGAGATACCAATGGCCAAGCCGACAACCGTCAAAATCCGGCTTAATTCCACTGCTGGAACGGGATTTTTCTATGTCACCAAGAAAAACACCCGGACCATGACCGATAAGCTTGTCTTGCGGAAATACGACCCGGTAGCGCGCAAACATGTCGAATTCAAAGAGGGCAAAATCAAATAGCGCGTATTTGCTGTTTGCCAGAAATGACCAAGCCGCCCCGTGGGGCGGCTTTTTTGTTGTATGCGCTTGTCGTTACGCCGCGCTTTTGATCACCCGGTTGCGCCCGCATGTCTTGGCTTCATAGAGCGCTTCGTCGGCGCGTTTAATCAGCTTTTGCGCGTTGTCCTCATCCGGCCCGCCTTCGGTCGAGCCGATGCCGATGCTCACCGTCGCCTTGATTTCCTCGCCGCCCGCGCCAACAAGAAATTTCGCCGCAGCTATTTCCTGACGCAGACGTTCAGCGACCACAGAAGCAAACGCAATGTCGGTATCGGGCATGGCGATCAAAAATTCCTCGCCGCCATAGCGACAAGCCAAATCAATCCCGCGCACTGACCTTGAGATACGTTCGGCAAATTCCTGAATTACTTTGTCGCCGACATCATGGCCGTGGGTGTCGTTTACTTCTTTAAAATGATCAATGTCGAGGATCATCACCGCCAGTGGCCGGCCGGTCCATTTTGCGCGGTCAAACATTGCCGACAGATGACTGGCCAGGTATCGACGATTGTAAAGTCCGGTCAACTGATCGGTCACCGCCATCTCCAGACTCGCCTGGAACGAGGAGCGCAGCTGGTCGACATAGCGCATACGGCGCAATTGCGTTGCAACCCGCGCGCCCAACTCACCCTTGTCGATCGGTTTAGTGAGATAGTCATTGACCCCGATATCCAGCGCCCGCACCAGTTTGCGCGTATCGCCTTTACGCACAACCGCCAGGATCGGCGTCAGCCTGGTCTCTTCAAACGACCGGATCGATGAGCACAATCGCAGCGGGTCCATCGCTTCGAGCGACATATTGACAATGATCAAATCAAAGTCGCCGGACCGCACCTGAACCAACGCCGCCTCGGGATCAACCTCGTTTGAAATAATATAGCCGTCGCCAAGCGCTGTTTTTAAGCGCTCTGTCTGTTCCTCATTGTCATCAATAATGAAGATACAGCTTTCGCCATCCTCAATATCGACATCAATGCTATCAACAACGCCGAGGCCCTTGCCGGTCGTGTAGCGCGCGCGCAACTCGTCGGTCATCATCTTCAGGCGTGTCAGGCTGCGTACTCGTGCAAAAAGCGCGATATCTTCGACCGGCTTGGTGAGAAAGTCATCCGCGCCGGCTTCAAGTCCGGCGACACGGTCCGCTTGCTGATCAAGCGCGGTGACCATGACGATCGGGATATGCATCGTTTCAGAATCTGCCTTCAGCCGGCGGCAGGTTTCAAAACCGTCGAGCCCCGGCATCATAACGTCGAGCAGAATGATGTCGGGTTGCTCGGTCTGGGCGATCGTGATCGCCTCCTCGCCAGAGTAAGCGCCCAACACGTCAAAATACTCTGCGCGAAGCTTGGCCTCGAGCAGTTTCACGTTTGGTTCTAAATCATCGACGACTAATACGCGCGCCGTCATACGGGGCCCCCGTCAAAAACAATCAGCTAAGTTGGACTAAGACTAATCCAAATACCTTTTCACTTTCTCAAGAAACGAGACCACGGAAATAGGTTTTGCGATGTAATCTTCGCATCCGCCCTGGCGAATGCGTTCTTCGTCGCCTTTCATGGCGAAGGCGGTGACGGCGATAATCGGAATATCGGCCAATTCCGCATTATCCTTAATTTTTCTGGTCACTTCCAGGCCAGAAACCTCCGGAAGCTGAATGTCCATCAAGATAAGGTCCGGCCGGTGGTCGATGGCAAGTTTAAGCGCCTCGGGGCCAGTGCGGGCCTCAAGTGTCTGATAGCCATGGGCTTCAAGCAGATCATGAAACAGTTTCATGTTCAGCTCATTGTCCTCAACGATAAGCACCGTCTTTGGAAGCGCCGGCATATCAAGCTTTTCCATTGCAGACATCATACGCATACACGCCTCTGGCCGCGCCGAATCAGCGCTCCGGTGTTAAGTATTGCGACAAAGGTCTTAATCGATTGTTTATCCTGAGCGCCGATGGGGCATATTTTTCTGCCCTTTTCTGGTAACGTTTTGTTAAATGTTTGCTCTCGCGGATACCGCTTTTTGCCGGGTTTGTTACGCCCGCATGCCCGCCCGGGCGCGCCAATGCGCCGCCTGTGGCGACCAGCGCATTGTGTCGCATCCAGAGTTGTTCGAGCTGACAATCGCTCACCTGGACTGTGACGCGTTCTATGCGGCGATCGAAAAGCGCGATGATCCGGAGCTGAACGACAAGCCGGTGATTGTCGGCGGCGGCGTGCGGGGGGTGGTGGCGACCTGCTGTTATGTGGCGCGCACCTATGGGATAAAATCGGCCATGCCGATGTTCCGGGCGCTCAAAGCCTGCCCTGATGCGGTTGTCATCAAGCCGAATATGGCGAAATACGTAGCGGTCGGGCGGGCGGTGCGCGAGATGATGCGCGATCTGACGCCGATGGTCGAACCCTTGTCGATTGACGAAGCCTTCATGGATCTGACCGGCACGGAACGGCTGCATGGGAGCCCGCCGGCTATTACCCTGGCTAAGCTGCAGGCGCGAATCAAAACCGAGCTTGGGGTCACCGCCTCGGTCGGCCTTTCGCACAACAAGTTTCTGGCAAAAATCGCCTCCGACCTCGACAAGCCGCAGGGCTTTTCAGTGATCGGCAAAGACGAGACGCTGGCGTTTCTGGCGCGCCAGCCGGTGACCAAAATCTGGGGCGTCGGCACGGCGATGGCCGCCAGGCTCGAGGGCGACGGCATCGCTACGATTGGCCAGCTACAAAAGCTCGACGCGGCAACGCTCGCCAAGCGCTATGGCGAAATTGGCTTGCGTCTGGCGCGGCTGTCGCAAGGCGAGGATGCGCGGCGCATCAAACCCCGGCGCGAGACCAAAAGCATCTCATCGGAAACCACCTTTAATCACGACATCACCGATCTGCAAAAACTTGAAGATATATTGTGGGACTTATGCGAGAAAGTTTCTGCACGAATGAAGGCGAGCGAATTCGAAGGCCGTGTCATCACGCTGAAGCTGAAATCTGCAAACTTCAAAACCATCACCCGGCGCATCACGCTCGAGGCGCCGAGCAATCTGGCGCGCATCGCCTTTGCCGCGACCAGGAAAATGCTACATGAGGCCGCGGGCCAAACTGCCTTCCGCCTGATCGGGGTTGGCTTTTCCGACCTGCTCGCCGCGGGCGAGGCTACCGAAGCTGATCTGTTTGGCGAGAATCGCGAACGCATCGCCGCCCAGGAAAAAGCCATCGACGCGATCCGGGAAAAGTTCGGCAAGGATGCGGTGAAGGCTGGAAGGACACTGCGAAAATAACAAACTTGTCAATGACTAACGGCGACAGCTTTGCTATAAACAGTGAAACGAATAGCGCCCAACCTGCAAGGATGCCTCATGTCGCAAATTGAAAACCAGCTCGCCGAACTTGGCATCGTCTTGCCTGAGCCAACGGCGCCGGTTGCAAACTATGTTCCTTATGTCATCAGTGGTAAACTGGTGTTTATTTCCGGCCAGGTATCGATTGGCCCGGACGGTTTGATTACTGGAAAGCTTGGGCGCGAGCTGGATATTGAGCAAGGCGTGATGGCGGCGCATGCTTGCGGCGTCAACCTCATCGCACAACTGAAAGCGGCTTGCAGCGGCGACCTCGACCGGGTCGTGCGGGTTGTTAAACTTGGCGGCTTCGTCAACTGCACCGATGATTTCACCGGCCAACCCAAGGTGATCAACGGAACCTCCGACCTGATGGTTGCAGTCTTCGGCGAGCGTGGCCGCCATGCGCGCGCGGCGGTCGGCGCGCCGTCCTTGCCCATGGATGCAGCCGTTGAGGTCGACGGCGTATTCGAGATCAAATAATGCCCGATGGTTCTGACGCATTGCTGGCGCGCACGGTCTCCTCGATCGCCGAGATTGACCCGGCGGTGTGGAACGCGTTGGCGAACCCTCATGGCGCGCCGTTCAATCCGTTCGTCGCTCATGAATTTCTCGCCGCACTGGAGGCGTCGAAATCCGTTGCCCATGAGGCCGGCTGGGGGCCGTTGCATCTCCTATTGGAAGAGCGCGGCGAGATTATCGCCGCCGCGCCGCTCTACGCCAAGGGCCACAGCCAGGGCGAATATGTGTTCGATCACCATTGGGCGGATGCTTACGACCGCGCCGGCGGACGCTATTACCCGAAGCTGGTTTGCGCGGCGCCATTCACGCCGGTTCCGGGCCCGCGGCTGTTGGCCAGGGACGCTGCCGCCAAACGCAACCTCGCGGGCGCCTTGCGCCAGATGACGGCGCAGCTGGGCGCGTCCTCCCTGCATGTCAATTTTATCTCCAAGCAAGAGCAGGATACCCTCACTCAGGCCGGTTTTCTGGCGCGGATGGGTGAGCAATATCATTGGTTCAATCGCGGCTATCAATCCTTCGAAGATTTTCTGGAGCAACTGTCATCGCGCAAGCGCAAAACCATCCGCCGCGAGCGGCGCGGCGCCCTCGCAGACGGGCTCGTCATCCGGCGATTGCTCGGCCCGGAGATAACGCCACTTCACTGGGACGCGTTTTGGCATTTCTATCAGGACACCGGCGCGCGCAAATGGGGGCATCCCTATCTGATACGAAGTTTTTTTGATCTGATTGCCGAGCATATGTCGGAGCAGCTGTTGTTCATTATCGCCGAGCGCAATGGCGAGCCCATCGCCGGCGCACTCAATTTCATTGGTGGTGACACGCTCTACGGGCGCTATTGGGGGTGCAACGAAGATGCGCCGTTCCTGCATTTTGAAATTTGTTATTATCAGGCCATCGATTTCGCCATTGAACGCGGCCTCACGCGGGTTGAGGCGGGCGCCCAGGGCGAGCACAAAATTGCCAGAGGCTATGAACCGGTCGCCACCTATTCAGCGCACTGGATCGAAGATAGCAGCTTTCGTGATGCGATTGCACACTATTTACAAGCCGAGCGCGACCAGACCGGTCAAGGCATTGAAGCCTTGAAACAGTTCACGCCGTTTAAGAAAAATGGGGACGCCATAAGATGACGCCGACGATAAACTGGCCAGAGCGATACCGCCCTGAAAATTGCGCTGTACACGTTGTAAATGAGCTGGCGATGGATGTTTCGCCGGCCGCGGTTTGGGATTGCCTGGTGCAGGCCTCAGAGTGGCCGAACTGGTATCCGAACGCCGCCAATGTTGTCGTCATGGATGCACCGGATGGACGATTGACCGACGGCGCGCGGTTCCGCTGGAAAACTTTCGGCGTCACCATCAACACGACAGTTGAGGAGTTTATCCCTAACCAGCGCATCGCCTGGAGCGCAAACGCGTTTGGGATTGACGTCTATCACGCATGGCTGATCACCGCGACGCCGCAAGGCTGCCATGTCCTCACTGAAGAAACGCAAAACGGCTTCCTGGCGTGGATTGGCCACATGATGCGGCCGCGCCAAATGCATAAGTTCCATCAAATCTGGCTCGAAAACCTTCGCGACCGTGCCAGACAGCGGGAACACAAGGCCGGTTGAGCAAAACGCCGCGAGGCCATAAGCTGCTTTTGTCAATTCAAAGTCAGAAATCGAGCCCCAATGAAAACCATCAAACGCATGCACAATCTACAGGAAGCAAAAATCATCGTTGGGTTCCTCAACGCCCACGGCATTGACGCAGAACTGATGGACGGCGCGATTAATTCCGTCCTCCCGGTTGTCACCGGCGGTGTCCGCATTGCCGTGCCGGTTGCGCAGGAAGCAGAGGCGCTGACATTGCTGGCCAATGCGGAGAGCGGCGGCGCCGCAATCAGCGACATTGATACGCCGGAAGACAAAGTATAAAGAAGCGCTATGCGGAACTATCAGATCGTATTTCTGGCCTGTTTTCTATTCGCCGCCTCATGCGCAGGGTATCCAGGAAATGCTGAGCAGGCGCTGAGCGACCTTGACGATGCCTATGTTGAAGCATGGAAACAAAACGGAACGGCGATGCAGACCAGCGCCGTCCTTGCTCTTTTTACAGAAAACGCCATCATCATGCCTGGCCGCGGCGGTGATGCACGACAAGGCAAGCATGCACTAAAAGAATTTTGGTTCCCAGAAGACACGCCGCCGACCAACGTCTCAAAATTTAAACATCTTATCACCGGTGTTGATATGGAAAATAATCTTGGCGTTGTTTACGGCCGCTACGAGTTACATTTTGAATTTGACGGTCAGGACTATGCACGTATCGGAAATTACCAATCCATCGCTCGCAGACAGCCGGACCATAATTGGCGCTTTACTCAAATGATCTGGAATGACAAAGCGATTGATGAGTAAAAAGCGTGCGTAAAAACTATTGGCGGAAATGTCAGATGATGCTCGATCAGAGTTACGATCCCGAAAACATATTCGCCAAGATAATCTGCGGCGAAATTCCTTCCGTGAACCTGTACGAAAGCGACAGCATTCTCGCTTTCATGGACGTGTTCCCGCAAAGCGAGGGGCATTGTCTGGTCATTCACAAGCAAGCCACGGCGACAAATCTATTTGATGTGGACGACGATGATCTGGCGGCGCTGACCGCCGCCGTTAAGAAGGTAGCGCAAGCCGTCAGGGACGGCTTGGCGCCCGACGGTATTCGCATTGCACAGTTTAACGGCGCGCCAGCGGGGCAAACCGTCTATCACCTGCATTTTCACGTCATTCCCGTCTATGAGGGGCGCAACCTTGGCGCTCACGCCTCCGGCGGTCCGGCGGATACGGAGCAGCTTGAAAAAACCGCCACGAAAATCCGCGCCGCACTTTAATCACACGCCCTCACGCCCCCTCCTCAAGCCATTTTTCCATACTCTCGGGCTCGTGTTTTGCCTGTGATCACGGGACGGCCTATCTTTAATTGCGCATAAACAAGACTGACTTGTTGAGGGCGGATATGAGAAAACGGGCCATCATTTTGAACGGGATTGCCGCCGCCGCCCTATCTCTTGGTGCGGCAAGCGCCCCGGCATTTGCCGCGGACACTGCGGTTGCAGCTGAAACCTCCGGGTTACTTTTTTCAGGCGTCTGGATGAAGAAATCTTTCAAATCATCCGGCACATGGAAAATTTTCTCCGAACGCGACAAGACCTTCGTTAAGCTTTCCGCAGAGTTCAAAACCCGCAAGGCGCCTGATCTCAAAATCTTTCTGTCGCCGCTGGCGGCACAAGACGCCAATGGCGGCAACGCCACGCAAGGCTCCATCCTGATCGCACCACTGACAAGCAATCAAGGCGAGCAGATTTTTCTAATTCCAGACAGCGTGGATCTTGCGAGCTTTAAATCGATCCTGATCCATTGCCAGGCATACGCCAAACTTTGGAGCGCCGCCGACATTCGATGACAAAATCACAAAGGCGCTCGCCCCTCCCCCTTGAGCGCCAACCGAAGAAGCCGCCGCGCGCCCCCCGCGGCGGTTTTTTTGCAGTAGATTCTTGTGCGGGCGGCCTGCAGCTTGGTGAAAAAATGCTCTTGTAGACACGTGGATGTGAAAAGGTTTCATTCGCGCTAAAATGATGTGTCGTTAGACTAAAGTCCGGGCGAAAAAGTGGGAACCGGTTTTTCGCATAACCCGGCGCGCAATATAGAATCTAGAGCATCGGGCGATTCCTATTATTCGCCCGATACTCTAGGTTCATCGCAAACATGCAGTGGCTTTATGCGTTCGACAAGATTGGTCCTTTGGTTATCCTTCGCTATTTGTGCGGCGGCTTTGCAGCCCGCCGGCGCTCAATATGACCGAGCCGACTCGTGGCGGACCGAATGGCCGCTGACGAATTTTTCAAAGCGCAATGTTGCTCTCGATGAAATCGAATCGATCATCCCCAAAGACGCCATTCAGTCCATCGACGAGCCGCAATTCATATCCGCCGATAAAATCGTTCTCGAGGGCCGCCCTTCGCAACGTAAAAACAAGCGCCGAAGCAGAGGCTTTTCGCTCAGTGAGCGTGATCCGGTCATCAGCGTCGATATCAACGGCGACGCCCGCGCTTATCCATTACGGATCATGATCTATCATGAAATCGTCAATGACACCGTCGGCGGCGCACCAGTCGTGATCACCTATTGCCCGTTGTGCAACACCGGCATTGTGTTTGACCGCGTTCTTCATGGCGAACCAGCTCAGTTCGGCGTTTCCGGTAAGCTCAGAAAATCCGATCTTGTCATGTATGACCGGGGCACTGAAAGCTGGTGGCAGCAATATGATGGTGAGGCCATTGTCGGCGCGATGACCGGACAAAAGCTGAAACGCCGTATCACCCGCCTTGAATCATTCGCCAGTTTTAAACGGCGGCACGCCGACGGCGTGGTTTTGGTCCCAAATGACCCGCGCGACGATCGCTACGGACGCAATCCCTATTTTCGCTATGACACAGAGCGCTGGCCGTTTCTCTATCGCGGCGGCATGCCGGGCGGTATTGAGCCCTTAGCGCGCGTTGTTGTTGTCGATAATGTCGCTTACAGCCTGACGCGCCTTGCAAAAGCCGGCGTCATCGAAGAAGGCGACATCAGGCTATCCTGGCGCGCCGGACAGGCCTCTGCGCTCGATACGGAACACATTCGCGACGGACGCGATGTTGGCGATGTTGTGGTCCAGCGCCTCACCGCAGCCGGCGAATGGGAAGATATTTCCTATGACGTCATTTTTGCGTTCGTATTTCACGCGTTTAATCCGCTAGGCGAGTGGCGTCTTTGAATTATAGTAAATATAAAATTCACCATATATCATCTTTATAGAAATTACCTTTTTGTGTCTGTTGAACAAACGTTCCAAATTTAAGAGAATTTTTATGTAATTCCGGCTTTTTATATTTGCCGGTTTGTGGGCTGATATGCGTGCGGCCAGCGTTGCGCAGATTATAAGGGATGAGTTTTGTCATGCGGACCCAAAAACCCGAGAAACGATGTCGTTGGTTCAAAAAGCTTGGTGATTTCTCGCGCGACCAATCCGGGTTGAGCGCCGTTGAATATGCGCTGGTGGCCGCATTGATCGCCGGCGCTACAATCGTCTCCGTCGGCCAGGTTGGCATGGCGACAAGCAGCGCGTTAATGGGGATGAATGCGTCCATTAATGGCGATGGCTCCAACAATGGCGGAGGTGGCGGCAGTGGTGATAGCGGCGCCGGCGACGGTAGTGGAACCTCCGGCGGCGGCGATAGCGCAGGAAGCAACAATGGCGGCAGCGAGGGTAGCGGCGCCTCCGGCAGCGGAGCCGGCGCCCCAAAAGCTAAAAAGCCAAAGAAGAAAAAGAAGGGCAAGAAAAAGAAAAAACATAAGAGGAAATAATTTCAGAGCGGCCAGGCCGCAAAGCTTCTTCAAATGACAAAACCCCGGCGCATTATCAAAAATGCGCCGGGGTTTTTATGTTTGGCCCGAACCGTCAGGCTGCATGTTTAGTTTCAGCGCGCTACTCCACCAGCGCCGGAACGCTTGTCCCGCCGCCGCCATCTTTCGATGGCGCGTCGGTTTCGGGATCGGCGATGTATTCAAACGCCAGTTTCGATTTATCCGCCGGATCGCGCATCACCTTGACAAGGCCGCCATTTTTGAGGCTGCCAAACAAAATTTCATCGGCAATCGGCTTCTTGATGTGTTCTTGTATGATCCGCGCCAGCGGGCGCGCACCCATTTCATCGTCAAAGCCGCGCTCGGCAAGCCAGTCTGTCGCCTCTTCAGACAATTCAAACGTCACGCCGCGATCGGCGAGTTGGACTTCGAGCTGTAACACGAACTTCTCAACGATGCGGTGGATAATTTCCGCTGAGAGACCGGCAAAGTGGATCGTCGCATCAAGACGATTGCGAAACTCCGGTGAGAACATCCGCGTGATCGCAACATCGGTTTCATCGGACTTCTTGCCGCCGGCAAAACCGATTGCAAATTTCGCAGCGTCCGCCGCGCCCGCATTGGTCGTCATGATAAGGATGACATTGCGGAAATCGACCTTGCGGCCATTGGTGTCGGTGAGCTGGCCATTGTCCATCACTTGCAGGAGAATATTGAAAATCTCCGGATGGGCTTTTTCAATTTCGTCAAGCAGCAACACCGAATGCGGATGCTGGCTGACAGCGTCGGTCAACAAACCGCCCTGGTCAAACCCGACATAGCCCGGCGGCGCGCCTATAAGCCGCGAGACGGTGTGACGCTCCATATATTCCGACATGTCAAAGCGAATAAGCTCAACTCCGTTCGCCAGCGCCAGCTGTTTTGCGACCTCGGTTTTGCCGACGCCCGTGGGTCCGGCGAAAAGATATGAGCCAATCGGCTTTTCAGGCTCACGCAAGCCAGCCCGCGACAGTTTGATGGCGGCGGCAAGCTGGTCAATCGCCTCGTCCTGCCCGAACACCACCCGGCGCAACTCTTCGCCGAGTTTTTGCAACCGTTCAGTATCGGATTTCGACACCGAGCGCGGCGGAATGCGCGCCATCTTGGCGATCACTTCTTCAATCTCCGAGGTGTCGATGACGCTCTTGCGTTCATCAACCGGGAACAACATCTGGCGCGCGCCCGCTTCGTCGATAACGTCGATGGCTTTATCTGGCAATTTGCGGTCCGACATATATTTCGACGACAACTCCGCGGCGGCGTGGATAGCTTCGTCCGTATACGTTATTTTATGATGTTTTTCAAAATACGGCTTCAGTCCGGCCAGGATTTTAACCGTGTCTTCCATCGATGGTTCGACTACGTCAATCTTCTGAAACCGGCGGGCCAGCGCGCGGTCTTTTTCAAAATGCTGGCGAAATTCCTTATAGGTGGTTGAACCCATGCAGCGCAGCGAGCCCGATTGCAGCGCCGGTTTTAGGAGGTTGGACGCATCCATCGCGCCGCCGGATGTCGCGCCCGCGCCGACCACGGTGTGGATTTCGTCGATAAACAAAATCGCATCATCATGGTCTTCCATTTCCTTGAGCACCGCTTTGATGCGCTCTTCAAAGTCCCCGCGATAACGCGTGCCGGCCAGGAGCGAGCCCATGTCGAGGGCGAAAATCGTAGAGTTTTCTAGGACTTCCGGCACATCTTCATCGACGATTTTAAGCGCCAGCCCTTCGGCGATGGCGGTCTTGCCGACGCCGGGATCGCCGACCAGCAGCGGGTTGTTCTTACGCCGGCGGCAAAGCACCTGAATGGAACGTTCAACCTCGGCTTCGCGGCCGATCAGCGGATCGATTTTGCCGGCGCGCGCCTTGGCGTTGAGGTCAACGCAATAAGCTTCCAGCGCGCTCTGGTTTTTACTCTGTTGTTCAGGATCGTCACTGACGCCGCGCGGGGTTTTCGGTTGCGCCTCGCCCGGGCGTTTTGCCAGCCCGTGCGAGATGTAATTGACCGCATCAAAGCGCGTCATGTCCTGGTCCTGAAGGAAATGCGCGGCGTGGGATTCACGCTCGGCAAATAACGCCACCAGCACATTCGCCCCGGTCACCTCTTCACGGCCCGACGATTGTACGTGAATGACCGAGCGCTGAATGACCCGCTGGAAGCTCGCCGTTGGTTTTGCCTGCTCATCGTTTTCGCGCTGCGGATTGGCAAGCTCGTTTTCGATAAATTCGTAAAGCTGGCGGCTTAAAAGCTCGATATCAACATTGCAGGCGCGCATGACCGCGGCCGCATCCTGGTCTTCGGTCAGCGCCAGCAGCAAATGTTCCAGCGTTGCAAGCTCGTGGTCGCGCTCGGTCGCCAGGGCGATCGCTCTGTGTAGGGCTTCATCAAGACTTCCGCTGAAAGACGCCACTGTTTACTCCCGTTCCATCATACATTGTAGCGGATGCTGGTTACGCCGCGACAGCTCCATCACCTGCACCACTTTGGTTTCCGCGACCTCATAGGTATAAACGCCGCAAATCCCGACGCCGCTATTGTGAACATGCATCATAATCCGCATCGCCTCCTCCGGCGCCCGCTTGAAAACCGCCTGAAGCAGCCAGACGACGAATTCCTGAGGCGTATAATCGTCGTTGAGGAGCATCACTTTGTAAAGTGAGGGACGCTTGGTTTTCGGCGCCGTCTTAGAGACAACGCCGACGCCTTGGCCGGGCGCGCGATCATCGTCATGGTCGTGGTCGTCAGACATCATTCTCGTTTAAACCTTATTTCCGCTGCAACGCAGCAATCTGCGCCAGCGACTCATGATTAAGATAAGTAACCGTATTTGGTTGAAAAGACGCAAATTCACATTTTCCAATTGAGAAAACCGAAATCACAATCTTTTTATCTCCGCCAGTGCGGCGCGCGCTAAAACCCAGCCAACAAAAAACCCGGCGATCGCCCGCCGGGTATTCCGTTACGCAGATACGCAACTAACTCAAACTATTAGCGACTTTTGTCGCTCTTACGGGCGGAAAGATTGAATTTTTTCAACCATTTCGCTGTAGCGCAGCGTTAAAGGCTCAACCGTTTGCTTGGTGGTTTCAATCCACAAATCAGCAACTTTGCTCGCCTGGCCGAGGTTTTTCTCAATCGCGCCGCGGGCGTAATCGCTATTGATCTCAATCGATTCCTGAGGGCTCTTGGCGCTGGTGGCCGCTTTTGCGGTCTCAACGCTGGTTTCATATGCAGCTTTGAAAAACTCGGACTGCTCAGCCGCCATTTTTTCAGCGCCTTTGGCAAAGGCGTTGGCGGAGGCCATCACCGCTTCAAGCGATCCCTTTTGGAAATCAGCTATCGCCGCCACGCTTTCAGCGAATTTTTCATATCCAGCCTTGAATGCGTCCGGATTGATCGCTGTCATGGTTTCAAACGGGGTCGCCGTGTCTGCAGTTTTTTTCGACGTGGTCATTTTCATCTCCTGAATGTCAAATAACGTAGCGATTTGATTTTGTTGTTATTTTACGATCAACTACGTATTGTGCAATGCAACATATGCATGCATCCTCTGGTTGTCAAGGATTATGTTGCGACGCACAATAATTTTTGGACAGGTTACCATAAACGCTTCGTTAACGAAGCGTTTACCACGCAATTGCATGCTCTGATCGCTGATGCGCCCCTGCGGCATGGGCCTTGCTCTGTCAGGGCCCTGGCCGGACTCAAATCTGAGTTCCAGGCTGGATGGCTGACGGGCGCATGATTTTTCGGGGCGGCGTTGCTCGAAATATTGAAATACATGCCGGAATGGGCGAGGGTCGTTAAATGGGCTGGGTTTTTCGTTGTGTAATCATTCTCGGGGCGGTGCTCACGCTCGCGGGGATTTTTAGCGCGCCGGCCCACGCAAATTCCAAATACGCCGCCTATGTGATGCACGCCGATACTGGCGACGTTCTGTTTGATCGCTATTCCACGGCGCGGCGCTATCCCGCCTCCTTAACCAAGATGATGACGCTCTATTTGTTGTTTGAGGAACTGGACGCGGGCGCGTTAACGCTGCAATCAAAGCTCAAAGTATCCGCCCGGGCCGCCGGACAGCCGCCGTCTAAGCTTGGCCTTAAAGCAGGCTCAACGATAGATGTTGAGACCGCGATTGAAGCGCTGGTGGTGAAGTCCGCCAATGACGTCGCCGCCGTTGTCGCCGAACACATCTCCGGTTCCGAATGGCGGTTCGCCAAAAAAATGACGACGACGGCGCGCGCGCTCGGCATGAGCCGGACGCGGTTTCGCAACGCCTCGGGCCTGCCCAATTCCAAGCAGGTCACCACCGCGCGCGACATGGCCATCCTCGGTCAGCGCGTGGTTCAGGATTTCCCGCAATATTATCATTATTTCAGCGCCAAGAGTTTCACCTGGGGCGGGCGCACCTATGCCTCGCATAACCGGCTGGTCAACACCTATAACGGCGCCGACGGGATCAAAACCGGCTATACCCGCCGCTCCGGCTTTAACCTGGTGACCACGGCGGTGAACGGCGACAACCGCCTTATCGGCGTTGTCCTTGGCGGGCGCACGTCGCGCAGCCGCGACCGGCATATGCGCGATATTCTCAACAAAGGATTTGCCTCAATCAAACGCAAGCCAATGCTGGTCGCCGCGCTTCACCGTAAAAAACCGGCGCCGCGGATTAAACCAACGCTGCTCGCCAAGCTGGAGCAGGACGCAACCGAAGCGGCGGCGAAAAAACATCAGCTGCGCCGCGAGATTATGACCGCCGCGTTGGTCCAGCCAACGATGGCCGCGCCCGTCGATGACCGCCTTGGCGTTTTAATCGCGGCGGCGGACACCGATGATTTCAACGAGTTTGAACGCAGCCGCATCGCCGCGCTTGACGGCGATGAAGGCTTCGTCGGTGAAGGCGACCGCCAATATATCAACGAGTTCAGCTGGGCGGTGCAGATCGGCGCCTATTCCACCAAAGCGCTGGCGCAGGAAGAGCTTGAAGCCGCCGCCATTAAAGGCGGCCTCACCAATCGCACCCGCGCCGTCATCCCGGCGCCGCGCGAGGATGGAACAACGCTTTACCGCGCACGGTTCATGAACCTATCGGAAATCGAAGCCGCCGCCGCCTGCGCCGGGCTTGATGACAAAGGCGTTTCCTGCTTCGTCGCGGCAGATGCAGAGCCGGCCGCTCAGTAGCTGCTACCCCATAGACTGTTGTGCATGCGGGCCTCCTTCGCATAAGTTCTCCCCGAACAAGCGAAGGAGAAATCCATGACCGCCGCCGACACCATCATCAAAGTGAGCGACAGCGCAGCCAAAGACACTCTTATCGACGCGGCCAAAGCCAAGGCCCTGCGCGACGACGCCGCCGCAGACCCGGAGCGCTTCTGGTCGGATGTCGCCAAGCGCATCGACTGGGTAAAGCCGTTCACCAAGGTCAAGGACACATCCTTCGACGCTGACGATCTCCACATCAAATGGTTCTATGACGGCGAGTTGAACGCCTGCGTCAACTGCCTCGACCGTCACCTGCCGGCCCGCGCCAACGATATCGCCATCATCTGGGAGGGCGATGATCCGAATACAGACAATAAAATCACCTATGGCGAGGCGTTTGAAGAAACCTGCCGTATGGCTAACCTCTTGAAAGCCCGCGGCGTCAATCGCGGCGACCGGGTGGTGATATATATGCCGATGATCCCCGAGGCGGCATACGCGATGCTCGCCTGCGCACGGATTGGCGCGGTGCATTCGGTGGTGTTTGGCGGCTTCTCGCCGGAAGCGCTAGCCAGCCGCATCGTCGATTGTGGTGCGGTCGCGGTAATCACCGCTGATGAGGGCGTGCGCGGTGGCAAACCCGTGCCGCTGAAGGCCAATGTCGACAAAGCGCTGGAACAAACGCCGGATGTGCGTCTGGTGTTAACCGTCGAGCGCACCAACGCGCAAGTTCATATGAAGCCGGGCCGCGATTTGCTCTGGTATGGCGAGGCGCGCGGTGATGTCTCTCCCGATTGCCCGGCGGAAACAATGGGCGCGGAAGACCCTTTGTTTATCCTCTACACCTCCGGCTCCACCGGCACGCCCAAGGGCGTCCTCCACACCACCGGCGGCTACCTCACTTACGCCGCCTACACCCACGAAATTGTCTTCGACTACCGGCCCGGCGAGATTTATTGGTGTACGGCTGATGTCGGCTGGGTCACCGGCCACACCTATATTGTCTATGGCCCGCTCGCCAATGGCGCCACCACGCTGATGTTTGAAGGCGTGCCGACCTATCCTGACGCCTCGCGCTTCTGGCGAGTAATTGAAAAGCACGATGTCAATATTTTCTACACCGCACCGACGGCGCTCCGAGCGCTGATGCGCGAGGGCGATGCGCATGTGACGGTCGCGGACCGCTCGTCTTTGCGTCTTCTCGGCACGGTCGGCGAGCCGATCAACCCCGAAGCCTGGCTGTGGTATTACCGCGTTGTCGGCGAAAGTAAGCTGCCGATTGTCGATACCTGGTGGCAGACCGAGACCGGCGGCGTGCTGATATCGCCGCTGCCGGGGGCAACCGATTTAAAGCCCGGCTCAGCATCGCACCCGCTGCCCGGCGTCCTGCCGGCGCTGGTCGATGCAGACGGCAATATCCTTGAAGGCGAGGCGCAAGGCAATCTCGTCATCACCGATTCCTGGCCCGGACAGATGCGCTCCGTCTATGGCGATCACCAGCGCTTTGTCGATACCTATTTCAAAACCTATCCCGGCATGTATTTCACCGGCGACGGGGCAAGGCGCGATGGCGACGGTTATTACTGGATCACCGGCCGTGTCGATGACGTCTTGAATGTGTCCGGCCATCGGATGGGCACGGCGGAAGTCGAAAGCGCGCTGGTCGCCCACCCCAATGTCGCCGAAGCCGCCGTCGTCGGCTATCCCCATGACGTTAAAGGCCAGGGGATTTACGCCTATGTGACGCTGATGGAAGGCATCGAACCGGATGCCGCGCTCGAACAGGAATTGGTCGTCGCCGTGCGTAAAGATATCGGCCCGTTCGCCAAGCCCGACCTCATCCACTTCACGCCGGCGCTGCCGAAAACCCGTTCAGGAAAAATCATGCGCCGCATCTTACGAAAAATCGCTGAGAACGAGTTCTCCGCCTTGGGCGATATTTCAACGCTAGCCGACCCCGGCGTTGTCGATGCGCTGATTGAGGGCAGGAAGAATCGATAGGTAGCTAAGCGGTATCGCTTGCGGCCATGGTTAACAAAGCCGAAACACGGAAAGGCTAGTCTGGCCGGCCAATTGCAGCCCGGTGATGCATGGCCGCTATAACCACTGATATGCCTTTCGCCAGCCGCCTGACGGTAACGCCAATGGCGTGTTTTGGCGCTATCGTTGCGGCTGCCGTCGCGCTTTGGGCGCCGACTGCGCTTGATATGGCGACGTTGTGGGTGATGTCTTCGTCCTATCATTACGGGATTTTTGTCGCGCCGATTGCGGCATGGATGATCGCCAAAAAATCGGCCCCCCCGCCGGCGCCGGCTCACCGTTTGCCCGGTTTTTTTATTATCGCCTTCGGCGCGGCGCTGTGGCTTCTCGGCCGCGCTGGCGGCGTTGCGCTGGTCGAACAATTTGCCCTCGTCACCGCTGTTATCGGCGGCGTCGGCGTCGCTTTTGGCGGCGGCGCCTTGCGCGCATGGGCCTATCCCCTCGCCTTCCTCTATTTCATGGTCCCGTTTGGCGAGGCAGTTGTTCCCGGCCTGCAAACCATCACCGCACAGATTATTGTCGCCTTGCTCAGCGCGCTTTCCATGCCGGTCTCTATCGATGGTTATCTTATTCAAACCCCCGCCGGCGCCTTTGAAGTTGCTGAGGCTTGCGCCGGGTTTCGGTTTCTGATTTCCGCAACGATGATTGCAGCGGTGTTTTCTTATGTGTCGTTTCAAAGCTGGCGCAAACGCATTGGTTTTCTTGTCTTCGCAAGCCTGGCGGCCATCTTCGCCAACGGCCTGCGCGCATTCTTGCTGGTGTTGATTGCAACTCTCACCGACAGGCAATGGGCGGTTGGCCCGGATCATTTGTTGATCGGCTGGATATTCTACGCGCTGTTGTTCCTTGGGTTGATCGCTGCGGGGCGGCGCTTTGCGGATGCGCCCGCGCCGCATGCTCCAGCGGCAACGCAAACCACCGCAGGCGCCAGCGCCTTTCCGGTAATGCTTGCAGCGATTGCAATCATTGCCGCTGCCGCCGTCTATGCCAATGTCATTGTCGAGCGCCCGGTTCACAACCCCGCACCGGTCAGCCTGTCATTGTTGAACGCGCCAGGCTGGCGCATCCTTCCGCCGGCGCAAAATTGGCGCGCCGACCTGCAACACGCCGATCGCACTGCCGGCGCCACTTATGTCAGCGGCGACAACACCGTCTATCTCCGGCTCGGCTATTTCACCCATGACCGCAAAGGCGGCGAGATTATCAACTATAAAAACCGCGCCTGGTCGGGCGCCTATTGGCGCCATATCGGCGCGCGCGACGCGGTCATCTATCTGTTCGGAACCTCAAAGACGCGGCGGATTGATATTCTCGCCGGACCGGAGCGGCGGCGGCTGGCGGCGGTCACGGTTTACTGGTTGGGCGATGAAATCTTTATCGAGCCTTGGCGCATGAAGTTGGCGCAAGCAAAAGCAAAATTGGCGGGGCGCAATCCCTCCGGCGGGCTGATAATAATCGCCGCGTCTTATAACCGCGACCCGGCCGACGCCGTCGCCACCTTGCGCAACTTCACCGGCGACCTTGAACCGCTCAGCGCCTGGCTATCGCGCATCGACCGGCAATAGTCATGTGCGCGATTGCAGGCATCATCGATTTGAAGGCCGCGCGCGAGGTTGATCGCGCCGCGCTCCAACGCATGACTGATGCGCTGCGCCATCGCGGCCCCGATGGCGAAGGCTTCTTCATCGCACCCGGTATCGGCTTTGGCCATCGCCGCCTCGCCATTATCGACCGCGAAGGCGGCGCCCAGCCATTCCATAGCCAGAGCGGCGGCGTCGTGTCGCTGAATGGCGAAATTTATAACTATCGCGAGCTGGCGCGAAGCCTTGCGCAAGAGGGATTTACCGCGCGCACCCGCAGCGATACGGAAATTCTCGCCGAAGGCTGGGCTCGTCACGATACGGAATTTGTTCATCGCCTGCGCGGCATGTTCGCGTTTTCCTTCTGGGACCCGGCTGCGCGCCGCTTGACGCTCGCACGCGACCGGCTCGGCGAGAAACCACTTTACTATGGCGAGACGGCGGACGGGTTTTTGCTATTTGCATCAGAAGCCAGCGCACTAATCGCATCGGGCATGCTTTCTACAGAGCTAAATCCGTCAGCGATCGCTGACTATTTTTTCTATGGTTACGTGCCTGACCCGAAATCGATTTATCGCGGCATCCATAAACTGCCGCCAGCGCATATACTAACCGCCGGGCCGGGGCGCCCGATAGACCTTCAGCGATATTGGCGGCCGGACTTCAATGCCGACAGCCAGCTTTCATTCGAGGATGCAGCAGAAGCGTTGCGTACACGCCTCGACGATGCCGTCTCTGCACAGATGATGTCCGATGTACCTCTCGGTGCGTTCCTCTCCGGCGGCGTTGATTCCGCTGGTATTGCCGCCTCGATGCGCGAGACTGGCGACACTCCCGTCACCTGCACTATCGGCTTTAGCGAGCGCTCTCATGATGAACGCGCTGCTGCGCGCGGCGTCGCTGAAAAGTTCAACGCCAAACATTTTGAACACACCGTCGATGCCCATAGCCTCTCGCTTATCGATGATGTTGCAGCAGCTTATGACGAGCCGTTCGCGGACCCGTCGGCGCTGCCGAGCTATATCGTCGCCAAGCTGGCGCGCCAGCATGTGACGGTAGCCTTGAGCGGCGACGGCGGCGACGAGTTGTTCGCCGGCTACCGGCGCTATCCGTTTTTTTTGCGTGAGGAAAAAATCCGTCG
Source organism: Hyphococcus sp. (assembly GCA_021776295.1). GTDB lineage: Bacteria > Pseudomonadota > Alphaproteobacteria > Caulobacterales > Parvularculaceae > Hyphococcus. The sequence goes on along the minus strand of JAJFGE010000069.1, from coordinate 12,125 downwards.
CGCTGCGCCTTTGTGGCTTCGCCGCGCGGTGTTCGGCTCCGCCGGCGCGCTCTATCCAAAGCTTGACGCCGCGCCGCGCGCCTTGCGGTTTAAAACAACCTTTCAGGCGCTGGCGCGCGATAGCGCGGAAGGTTATGCGGCGTCCGTCGCCATCAACCTGCCGCAACACGCGCAGGCGATGTTGCACCCGGACCTTCAACAAAGCCTTGGCGGTTATCGTCCGCAAAGCGTTATTGCCGAGGCGATGGCCGATGCGGAGATGAGAGAGGCCTTATCCGCCGCCCAACATGCGGATTTCCTCACCTGGCTGCCGGGCCGTATGCTGACGAAAATTGACCGCGCATCGATGGCCCATGGGTTGGAGGTGCGCCCGCCCTTGCTCGACTACAGGCTGGTGGAATGGGCCGGCAGGTTGCCGGCGGCGTATAAGCTCCATCATGGAGCGGGCAAGCGGGTGTTGAAACAGGCGCTGGCGCCGCGCCTTGGGCGGGACTTTTTAAAACGGAAAAAACAGGGCTTTGACTTTCCCGTCGCCGCATGGCTGCGCGCTAAAGGCGCCAATCCGCTGGACCGGCTGGAGGCCTCTACCGCATGGCGTCAAAGCGGGCTCCTCGATGAGCGCTATGTTATGAAGATGGCGAAAAACCACCGCAGCGGCGCCGGCAATTGTGCGCATGAGCTATGGAGCGTTATTATGTTTGACGCGTTCTTGCGCAAGTCAGCGGCGTAAGTTTTTCATCAGGTAACGAAGTTTATTGCGCGGCGACGCCCGTTCCAGCGACAGGCTGGTGAGCGTTTCTGATTGTCCGCCGAGGCGCATTTTATAATCCGCCTCGCCGGCAAGAAGGTCGTAAATCTCAAACCCGGCGTCCATGTAATATTGGCAGGCCAGCGCATGGCAGACAAAACCCGGCGTTAGCTTATTGTCGTCTTCCAGTTTAAAACCGCTTTGGTAATTAAGCACGCGGCTTTCATGCACAAAATTATAAAGCACGCCGATGGTCTCCGCGCCGCTGCGCACTTCGAACAAATGCACCGCCTCGCCCGCATGGCGTTGCAGATGTTCATGAAACACAACCAGCTTTGGGTTGGCGAAACTGCCCGGCTTTCCGCGTGCGCGCCAACTTTCCTGATGCAACGCCGCCAGCCTCTCCCATGCGGTGCGGCGCTCATCCTCGGTTGAAGCAACCCGGCAGGACAGTGCGCCGCGTTGTTCATAGCCCGTCATTGCGCGGCGCAGTTTAGCCTTGAACGAACCGGTTAAGGACGCGAGAAAATCCCCGCCGGCGCTACGCACTGCGCCCAGGTCAACCACATATACCGGTTGCGCCTGCAGCGTCACGCAGTTCCATGCGCCCGACGACGCCCATTCGCGCGCCGCCGCCGCCAACGGCAAACGAACATTGCGAAACACCAGCGCATCAGCGTCCGCAAATTCCCGCGCCAGTGCATCAATCACGTCTCGACGCAAATCGGCGCCCGCTTCCGGCGCCGTCAAAAAATCATTATACTCAACATAAATATCGTCGAGCGCCGCCTCGCCAGTTTCCTGAAGCCGCACCTCTTTCAAGCCCAGCACGGCCGGACGGCGCGGGCCCGCGCCGACAACGCCCATCATCAGTATGCGCCCTTCCCGCTCCGCCTCCACGCCATAGAGGGTTGCGCTCCCGGTGCTTCCCAGCCACGCCATCATCCAGGCAGGGGACTGATAGAAGGACGGGTTTTCCGCGCATCTGTATAATGCCGTCCACCGGGATAGAAAACCTCCTATGTCTTCCAGCCGGCGAACCCTTATATCGGTCATTTTAGCCGCGCCATCGAAAGATATAAAACGCGGTGGCGCTCAATCATTTTTGCCGCATCATATTCCTGCTTCGCCTTTCGGCGGTTTGCCGCGCCTAGCGTCGAGCGTGTGTCGGAGTTTTGAATGAGATGGCTGAGCGCCAGGGTAAACGCATTGTCATCGCCCAATGGGGTGATAAAGGCGCGGTTTTCATCGGCCACGATATCGGCCACATCGCCAACATTGGTCGACGCCACCGGCAGCCCCGCCGCCATTGCCTCCATCAAGGTCAGCGGCGCCTGCTCGGTGTCCGACGAGACCGCGTAAGCGTCGAAATTGCAGTAAAACTGCTCCGGTGTTTGCGTCGCACCGGGCAGCGATATCCTCCCGCTCGCGCCCGCCTGTTTTATCGCCGCCGCCAGCGCTTTGCGTTCCGGGCCTTCACCGACAATCGTTAGCTTGGCTTTTTTCTCCGGATCGGCCTTCAAAAACGCGGCAATCAATCTCAAATAATTTTTCTCCGGCCGAAGCGCGCCAATCGAGCCGACTTCGATGTGGCGGTTCAGGCCGGTGGGCGCGACTTGAAAGCGCTCAAAATCAACCCCGTTGGGGATGCGGATGACGCGGTTGCGGTTCAGCTTCCAGACATCGGCCGCGAGATTTTCAAGCCGTACCGAGGGCGCAACCACCACCGATTTGCGCAACCAGAAACGCCGCGCCCAGACCCGGCGGGTGTTTTGGCGCGCCGGGTCTTCCCCCGCCCCGAAGCCGTCCTCAAAATGGATATTAGGCGCCCCGGCGCCAAGCCGGTTGGCGAGGACCGCCTCCATCGCGCCCCAATTATAGGTGCACAGAATATTAGGCTTGATGGTTTTAAGCAGGCGCTGAAATCCGGCAATGTTGCGAATACTGGCCAGCGAAGATTTGCGCGCCTTGAAATCGTGAAACGTCACCGAAACATCGGGCGAGAGCAGTGCGCGTGCGGCCCTGTCGCCGTCAAGCGCAACGACATGATGGGCAAAGCCGCGTCCCAAACCGCCAGCAAGCGCGGCAAACCGCGTCTGTTGCCCGCCATAGGCAAAAGACGGGAAAATATGCGCCATAATAATCGGCGCCATCGCTGCTTGTCTCACTTCGCTTTCCATAACAGGAGATGTGGCGCCGTTCGCTTCTGGGTGCAAAGCAAGATTGAAGGACGCGTTAACAGGGCGCGACGCCTAAAACTCTGAATTTAGCCGGCTTCTGCGAGAATATCCGTATAGAGTTCTTCCGGCGCCGGCTCGGCGCTTTCTTGCGCGAACTCGGCAGCCTGTTTGACAATCCGCTTGATATCCTTGTCGATCGCTTTCAAGTCCTCATCGCTCGCATAGTCGCCGTCTTTAATGCGCTGCTCACAGCGTTTGATCGGGTCATTATGCTCGCGCACATCGTCCACCTCGTCGCGGGTTCGGTATTTCGCCGGATCAGACATCGAGTGGCCACGATAGCGATAGGTCTTCATCTCCAGAATGAACGGCCCCTTGCCCGTGCGCGCATGCTCCATCGCCTCGCGGCCGGCCTCGCGAATCGCAACGACATCCATGCCATCCACTTCCGTACCGGGAATGCCGAACGATGCGCCACGACGGTAAAGATGGGTTTCGGAATGCGCGCGCGTGACGCTGGTGCCCATGGCGTATTGGTTGTTTTCAATAATGAACACCACCGGCAGCTTCCATAGCTGCGCCATGTTCATGGCTTCAAAAACCTGGCCCTGATTGGAAGCGCCGTCGCCAAAGTAAGTCAGGCTGACTTTATTCTCGCCGCGATACTTATTGGCGAAGGCGAGCCCGGCGCCAAGCGGGATCTGCGCGCCAACAATGCCGTGGCCACCATAAAAGTTCTTCTCGCTGGAGAACATATGCATGGAGCCGCCCTTGCCTTTGGAATAACCGCCGACCCGGCCGGTCAGCTCCGCCATCACGCCTTTCGGATCCATCCCGCAGGCCAGCATGTGGCCGTGGTCGCGATAGCCTGTGATGGTCTGGTCGCCGTCTTTCTTGACCGCCTCCATGCCGACCACCACCGCTTCCTGGCCGATATAAAGATGGCAGAAGCCGCCGATCAGCCCCATGCCGTAAAGCTGGCCGGCTTTTTCCTCAAACCGCCGGATCGACAGCATGTCGCGATAATAAGCGAACAGCTCGTCTTTGGTGGCGGCAAGATTGGATTTGGCTTTTCGTTTCGACATGCATCGGCCCCGTTTAACAGCGAGGAGTTCATACGCGCTGGCGCGCGCGCCGGCAAGGCGCCGTTAACCGCTTCAGCGCATTGTTTTAATTGGCTTTGTCTGTCCGGCGGCGCAGCGCATCATCGAGCGCCTGGCGGGAGATGACGACATCGCCCTCGCGGCTATAGCCGAGCACCGTCCGGATGGTCTCATCGACAAGGTCGGGATCGAGCGACTTGGAGTTGAGCTGGTCGGCGCGTTTTTGCAGTGTCTCACGATGCGCGCGCAAAACATCAACCTCGCCGGCTTTAGCACCCACTTCCGCCTCAAGCCGCGCCAGCGCGCCATAGCCGGCATTGCCGGCAACGGCGCTGTAAATAATCGTCGCCGCCCAAAACATCATCGCCGCCGGGAGAACAACACCGATAATAAACTGCTTACTCAACATCATCTACGCCTTGGTTTTTGAGTATTTTCGCATTCCTTTGAAGCGCGTAAATACTCTAGTTTTTTGCTTTCCGCACTTCTTAACCGAAAACCGGTTGCCACTTTTCGGGAAGTGCTATGGCGACCACAACAATCAAATTAGGTTAATGAAAAGTAAATTATACCCGCGCCGCGTTCAGCGCGCGATCGCGCTTTGCCCGGCATAGCGTCCAATGCCGCCTAACTCCTCTTCGATACGCAGCAGCTGGTTATATTTCGCCACTCGCTCGGAGCGCGCCAGCGAGCCGGTTTTGATTTGCCCGCAATTGGTCGCCACTGCGAGGTCGGCGATGGTAGCATCCTCGGTCTCGCCGGAACGATGCGACATTACCGATGTGTAGCCGGCGCGATGAGCGGTCTCCACCGCGGCGAGCGTCTCGGTGAGCGTGCCGATCTGGTTGACCTTGATGAGGATCGAATTGGCGCAGCCCTTTTCAATGCCTTCGCGCAGCCGCGCTTCATTGGTCACGAATAAATCATCGCCAACGAGCTGGCACTTATCGCCGATCAGTTCGGTCACCGCGCGCCATCCGTCCCAGTCGTCTTCGGCCATGCCGTCTTCGACCGAAACAATCGGATACCGCGCCACAAGATCGGCTAAATATTTCGCCATCGCATCGCCGCTGAGCGATTTGCCTTCGCCGGCAAGTTCATATTTCCCGTTCTTGTAAAACTCGGTGGCCGCAGCATCCAGAGCGATGAATATCTCCTCGCCCGGACGATATCCGGCCTTTTCAATCGCCGACATGATAAAGCCGATCGCCTCGTCGGTGGATTTCAGGTTCGGCGCGAAGCCGCCCTCGTCACCGACATTGGTGTTGTGGCCGGCGTCCTGGAGGCCTGTTTTCAACACATGAAAAATTTCAGCCCCCATCCGCAAGCCTTCAGCAAAACTCTCCGCACCGAGCGGCATGATCATGAATTCCTGAATGTCGATGGGGTTATCGGCGTGAGCGCCGCCATTGATGATATTCATCATCGGCGCCGGCAACACTCGCGCCTGGGTCCCGCCAATATAGCGGTAGAGCGGCAGCGCCGCCGCTTCGGCCGCCGCCTTCGCCGTCGCCAGCGAGACGCCGAGCAGTGCATTGGCGCCAAGGCGGGTTTTGTTGTCGGTTCCATCGAGCGCAATCAGGGTCTCGTCGATCAGCACCTGGTCTTCGGCGTCAAAGCCGGACAGCGCATCGAAAATCTCGCCATTGACCGCCGCCACGGCCTTTTGAACGCCCTTGCCGCCATAACGGGCGCCGCCATCGCGCAGCTCATGGGCTTCATGGGCGCCGGTCGATGCGCCAGAGGGAACCCCGGCGCGGCCTGACGATCCGTCCTCCAGCGTGACATCGACCTCAACCGTCGGATTGCCGCGGCTATCGAGAATTTCACGGGCAAAAATATCGACAATGGCGGTCATAGGTCACTTCCGTTCATGGATAACTGGCGTTCATGGATAACTGGCGGCTGGGAAAACTGGCGGCTGGGAAAACTAGGCTCTCTATACGCCGCCGCCCGCTGATCGCAACCTGCATCAGGGTGCGCCCGCCCCGCCCACAACGCAAAAACGCCGCCCGAAGAGGCGGCGCGCTGGGCGGACAGGCGATTTGACCGAACTACTCTTTCGGCTCAAGCACCTGACGGCCACGATATTTGCCGGTTTTGAGGTCGATATGGTGCGGACGGCGCAATTCACCCGAATCCTTGTCCTCGATATAAGTCGCCGCTTTCAGGCTATCGTGGCTGCGCCGCATGCCGCGTCTGGCGGGCGTGATCTTACTCTTGGGAACGGCCATGGCTAACCTCTATTATCCATAAATTGCGCAAACCCGGCCCTCGCCGATGCGCGCGAAAGCGGTCGTCTAAGCCAACCGCCGGCTTATTGCAAGCCCGCTGCAGCAATTTCCGGCCGACGTCCAAGTCGCGCCCTGCCCCGCTAACCGAGGCAAAACCTGGTTAATGCGATAGCCGCAAATTATCCGCCGGGTTTTGTCGAGCGGAAACTTGCATCCGCTAGCGTGCCGTTTTCTCCTAGAGGTGTTCAGTTGCGTAGCGTTTTTTTCCTTTCCGTTGTTTCCAGTCTTGCCGTATTCAGTTCCGCCCAGGCGCAAATCTCCGAGACACAAATGTCCGAGACCTTTGCGCCGGCCGGCCAGACGGTAGTTGCGCCAACCGCGGTCTCGCGCCAGGCCATCAACCAGGAAGCCTTGGTCGACCGGATGGCGGCGGATTTTTATGAAAACGCCCTGCGCCATTCGCAAGCGCTCCGGGTGCAAAAGGCGACGGCGCAAGCCTATCAGGCGATGGGCGAGGAAGACCGCGCCCGGTTTCGTGAACACCGCCGTGCGACCTGGCGGATGATGAGCGAGGGGCAGCGACAGTCATTGCGCAACACCAAGACGCCGCGATATCTGTTGCTTAGCGAAGAACAAAAACAGCCGTTTCGCGACATCGCGCTCGACCAGTTGACGGCCAGCGGCGCCCGCGCCATCGACCCAAGCCAGGGTGGGATTTAACCGGGCGGGATTTATAGGCGAAATTTAAGGTTCAGTGCTTGGCGCGGTGCTTGGCAAGATATTCGCGCGCCTGGCGCTGGGCTTCGGCGACCTCTTCGGTTGTCATCTCAGCCGCCAGCTCACCGCGATAAGCACGCGCTTCCGTATTGCCTTGCATGGCGGCAAGGTTGAACCATTTATGTGCTGTGATCAAATCGAGATCGCCGCTCTCCGCGGCCGTTGAGGCTTGAAGCCCTAACCGGTACATTTCTTCACCGCTTAAAATAGGCTCTGCAAAGTCGAGCGCAGCAGCTGTCATCGTCATCGTCATTATGCGACCCCTTATCATGCCCCCCGACGCATAAACACGACCGGGTTAACCATGACAAAGATGAAAGGGTGCGCCCTAAAATCCGGTTAACGCCGCATTAGCAAACCGTTTACGAATGACTAAGGGTTTGTTAACTTGAATTTTTGTTTACTCTGTATACTGTTGTTGTTTAGGGAGTAAGTTTTCGCTGACTTCCTGGTGTGTGGCGCGCATGCGTTTTAGCAATTTTTTTGGCGCCAAGCCCGCACGGGCTCCAGCCATAAAATTGGCGGCTGACACCAAGCCAGCCGCCAAAAACCTAAACAACAATTTCTACCTCGATCGCCTGCGCCCCAATTGTTTGGCGTCGCAACCTCGACTTTAGCTTTCGTCTTGCTCCGCCTCGGCGTCGTCAGGTTTGTTCTCAAGCCGCTCAAAGTCGCCCAGACTACACGAGCCGACAAAAAACCCAGTTGTGTTATCGACAACAGAAATGATTTCATTGCGGCAAAGCTGGCTTATCGATGTTGTGTACTGAATCCGATTAAAACTATTATCAGCACCACTGCACTTACCGGACACCTTGTTCAGATAATATTGGCTGACGCCCACGCGAACGAGAAAATTACGCTCGTCCAGCGGGTAGATTTGATTGATCCGGCGAATGCCAAGGCATGTCTGATAATCTCCAGTGCGGTCAAACTCCGCAAGCCGCGTTGAGACTTCTTCGCTCATTTCATAGGAACTATTGCTGGCGCAGGCTGCGCCTGCAAAACTCGCAACAGCTATGCCAATTAACTTTCCACGCATAATATCCTCCGTTAGCGCCACGCCCACAGCAACTACACTGCACTAGTCTACGCCGCATCGCGCAAACTTCCAATGCTCACAGGCAGCCCGTAGCGCGGGTCCGGCGGCCCCGAGGATCACAAACCCGCGAGAGCGCTGGCGTCAACCGAGCTGATAGCCCGGCGTAGACTGGGCGATACCAGTTTCTTCGCTATTCATCTCCGCCTCAATATCGGCGAAAAGCGGCGTCGACAGATAGCGCTCGCCGGTGTCAGGCAGCATGCACAAAATATTGACGCCTTTGGCCGCAGCGTTGGCGATTTCCATCGCCGCGGCAAAGGTCGCGCCGGCGGAAATACCGGTAAATATGCCCTCTTTTTGCGCCAGCGCTTGCGACCACTTCATCGCCTCTGCAGCGGGGGTGGTGATGAGTTGGTCGATGACACCCGCAGCCACCGCTTCAGAGGCGATATTCGGAATAAAGTCCGGGCTCCAGCCCTGGATCGGGTGCGGTTTCCAGGCCGGATGCGATGCGGCGGGACTGCCATCGGCATTGCGTTCCTGTTTAACGCCACTTGAAAGCATCGCCGCATCCGGCGGTTCGCAAACGATGATTTTCGTGTCCGGGCTTTGCTTTTTAAGGACGCGCGCCACGCCTGTCAGCGTGCCGCCGGTGCCGAAACCGGTCACCCAATAGTCGAGCCTTTTATCCTTGAACGCCGCCATAATTTCCGGGCCGGTGGTGCGCTCGTGGATTGCCGGATTGGCTTCGTTCTCAAACTGGCGGGTTAAAAACCAGCCATTTTTTGCCGCCAGCTCTTTTGCTTTTTCAACCATGCCGGTGCCTTTGGCCGGCGCCGGCGTTAAAATGACTCTGGCGCCAAGAAAGCGCATCAGCTTGCGGCGCTCGACGGAAAAACTCTCCGCCATCGTCACCACCAGCGGATAACCCTTGGCCGCACATACCATCGCAAGGCCAATGCCGGTATTGCCGCTGGTCGCTTCCACCACCGTCTGGCCGGGTTTTAAATCACCGGACTTTTCCGCCGCTTCAATCACCCCAAGCGCAAGCCGGTCTTTCACTGAACCCAGCGGATTGAACGCCTCACACTTCACATAAAGATTGACGCCCTCGGGCCCGAGCCGGTTGATGCGGATGACCGGCGTGTTGCCGATGGTTGTCAGGATGCTGTCATGGATGCGGGTCATTTTTTCGCTCCTCATTTTAATTCGGTTGGCTAGCTTCAGCTTTGACGTGTTCGGTGATGCGGCGCAGGATCATTCATCGCCCTCCACTTCATCATGAACAATGCCGAGTTCGGTATCCAAAGCACCGTGTAACATGGCCAGCTTTTCCGTTGCCGGTTCTACAGCATACACTGCATAATGTGCATATCGATCTCTGTTATCGACAAACGTATTCATGAATTGCGCATTGGCTTTCATCGCGGTCGCATCACACCGTGCAGCCGATCTGATGCCGTGTGCAGTATTTTCTTCACGGACGGTCTCAAGCTGAATGAGTTCCGGAAATACGCGCGCCAGTGTGAGAATGTTCCTGTTCACCGCATCAATTACATCGCCCCCGCGCAAGGCGCTTTGATTGAACCGGGTGATTGCCGTTCTGACGCCCTTTGCCTGCAACGCATCCAAACGCCCAGTCGACAAAAGCTCAGCAATAGTCGGCAAATCCGCTGTCGGCTGATGATAGATATGTGATTCAGCAATCGCGTCACACTCATTGTCTGTCAGAATGTGGCGCTCCGATTGGGTTTGCAAAACTTCAATCGCACCCGATAGTGACAATTGATTTTCCCGAACATCAGTCGTGTACTGAAATCTGTCCTGCGTTAGTTGCACAACTTCGTCATGCAGCCTGTCCAGATATATTGTCTCACTCGCCCGCTGGCGTCGCTCAACGGCCCATTCCTGAACCTGAAAGCCCATGAACACACCAAAGACAACGATTAAAAAATCAAGCCCAACCGCAAACCAGTTCTGGGCTTTAACGTGTTCGGTGATACGGCGGAGGATCATTCGTCGCCCTTCTCAGATGCCGACGATAAAAGTATGTTCAGCCGTTTTTCAATAAATGACGGATCAATGTTGCGGATAATGGGATCGGCCAGCTCGCGAAGTTCGGTGCCTTCCCAACCCACAGTCTCCATTTCCCACCATTTTTGTGCAAATGGCGAGCCAAAATAATACGGTGCCTGATTAGAGATCGCCCGGGCCACCCTGGCCTTCGGAACTAGCCCTTCCTGTTCAAGAAGTATTAATTGCCACCAGACTTGCACTTGGCTCGCTAACAAGTTGTCGAGGATGACGATATCGGCTGGCGTCAATGTTTCGGGTGAAGTGATGGATCGTGCAAAAACCTCCGCAGTAGCGGGTTTGATCATCTGCTCAAGATAGTTTTGCGTTAACTCAACACCATTTGTTTCCAAAGTAGCACGTGTAAGCGACGCATTCTGACGAACCTCGATGGTGAGAATAATCAACCCTATGACGACGCCAATATTGGCGCCGAGCGTCAGCCAGCGGTTGATGTGCTCGAATTTATTAGTGGTCGCCATACTGCCCCCTTGTTTTCTGCCGCCCGCGCGCAAACGGGTCGAAAATACAACATGTGCGCCGTCGCCTATAGGCTGGTTTTATTCCACGCCCAACTTCTTCTTCAAAATCTCGTTCACTGCTTGCGGATTGGCTTTGCCCTGCATCGCTTTCATTACTTGGCCGACAAACCAGCCGAAAGTTTTTGGTTTTTCTTTTACCTTCGCAACCTGTTGCGGGTTAGCGGCGATGATTTCGTCGATGACTTTTTCTATGGCGTCGGTGTCGGTGACCTGCTTCAGTCCGCGCTTTTCGACGATCTCCGCCGGATCACCGGTCTCCTCGCCTTCAAACATTAATGCAAACACATCCTTGGCGATTTTACCGGAGATGGTTTTATCTTTGATCAAACCAATCAACCGCCCAAGCCGGCCGGCGCTGATCGGGCTGTCGGCGATATCCTTGCCGGCTTTGTTGAGCGCGCCGAACAATTCGCCGGTGACCCAATTGGCCGCCAGTTTGCCGTCATTGCCTTTCGCCGCGTCTTCAAAATAGGCGGCCTTTTGCTTGTCGGCGGCGAGCACAATCGCGTCATATGCCGATAGCCCATATTCATCCATGAAACGGTGCTTTTTGGCGTCCGGCAGTTCCGGCAGCCCGGCCTTGATCTCATCGACCCAGGCCTGGTCAAATTCCAGCGGCAGCAGATCCGGGTCCGGAAAATAGCGATAGTCGTGTGCGTCTTCTTTCGACCGCATGGTGCGGGTCTCACCGGTTGCCGGATCAAACAACAGCGTATCCTGATCGATGGTTCCGCCAGATTCCAGGACTTCGATCTGCCGGCGCGCTTCATAGTCAATCACTTGCCGCGTGAAGCGGATGGAATTGACATTTTTTGTTTCCGTCCGTGTACCGAGATATTTGAAATCTCCTGTCTCGCGGAATTTGTCGTAATTGCCTGCCCGGCAGACAGAAACATTGACGTCAGCGCGCATGGAGCCCTCTTCCATATTGCCGTCGCAGGTTCCCAGATAACGTACAATCGTGCGGATTTTCGAAAAATACGCCGCCCCCTCTTCGGCTGAACGCATCTCCGGCTTGGAAACGATTTCCATTAGCGCCACGCCAGACCGGTTGAGGTCGACATAAGACGCGTTCGGCGCCAGGTCATGGATCGACTTGCCGGCGTCCTGCTCCAGATGCAGACGCTCAATGCCGATGGTTTGCGTCTCGCCGCCCTCAAGCTCGATCTCAATCTCGCCCTCGCCGACAATCGGGTCTTTAAACTGGGAAATCTGATAGCCCTGCGGCAGGTCGGGGTAGAAATAATTCTTGCGGTCAAACCGCGACCACAGGTTGATTTTGGCGTTAAGCCCAAGCCCGGTCCGGATTGCCTGTTCGACACAATATTTATTGATCACTGGCAGCATGCCCGGCATCGCCGCATCGACCAGCGAGACATTCTCGTTAGGCCCTGCGCCATAAGCCGCGCTCGCGCCGGAAAACAGC
>JAJFGE010000068.1 GCA_021776295.1 Hyphococcus sp. | reverse complement strand
CATCACCGCGCCGATATAGATCAGCTCATTTGTGCCCGGGAACGCCCGCGCCAGCGCATAGACCGCAAGCTTGGTGGTGAAGACCGACAAGATGATGGTGCCGGAGATGGTCGATTTCGGATAGGCGTCCTGCACCCAGGTGTGGAGCAGCGGGAACGCGCATTTGATGCCGAAGGCGAGGAACATAACGAGGGCGGAAAGCTTTATGGCGCCCGAAGCGTCGCGCAAGCCGACAAAGTCGAACGCCAGCGATCCGGTCTCGCGAAACAGCAACACAATCCCGGCGAGCAACATCACACCGGACAGAACCTGAATCGCCAGATAGCGCATGCCCGAGACATAAGTCGCGCGGGTGCCCGGCGCCCAGACCAGGAAGACGGATGTGATCGCGGCAATCTCCCACCACACAAACAGCGTGATCATATCGCCGGCAAGCACGCCGCCAAGCGCGGCCGCCGGATAGGCGAGCGTTGCAAAATTCTGCGCCCGGTCTTTTTGGCCCCAGGCGTAAATAATGTTGAGCGCCGCGGCGATGTGGAAGGCGATCGCAAACAGTCGCGATAACCGATCGAGCCGCAGCGTGACGATTTGCTCGCCAAACAGCGTGATCGCGCCATATTCGCCAAGCCCGAGCGTCGACAGTTTTATCGCCGACAGCGCCGTGGCGATCAACAGGATCGGGCTCGCGAGGTGACGCGGCGTGGCGATGCACATGCATGCGCCGACCATCATGATGATCGCAGGGTTGCCGGCAAAGAAAGCGAAGATGCTACTCGCGCTCATCGTAATACTCCTCCTTGCGGCCAACAAGCTTGCGCAAATGCTGGCCGGCGAGCACGATGAAGGCGAAGGCGACAAAGCCGTAAATCGCGAAGAACACCGGCACGCCCTCAACCGCGAAATGCGGATGCGGATTATGCCAGGCGGAGTTGAGCCCGGCCAACGCCGCCAGGATCGACGAGATAATCAGGACACCGAGGAACGCACGGACGAAAGCCGGGTTGTCGGCCCAGCCGGGTTTTTCGTCGGGTGTGTGGTGATTGTTGCTCATAACTTCCCCGTTTCTTCGTCATCCCGGATGCATTGCAGCACGTAGTGCTGCTGTGCGGGTCCGGGATCTGCCGAGAGGGATCCCGTGCCTGCAAAGCAGCACTGACGTGCTGCATTGCGCACGGGATGACGGCCGTTGCTAATATGGCCCATCACCACCCCCCAATCAGCGGCAGGAGGAACCGGTAGAGCGGGTCGGCGAAGAAAAATAGCGCGATGACGCCGGCTGCTGTGAACATCGGCGGCGCGATGCACAAGATTGGCGCTTCTTTCAACGCGCCCCAGTCGATAAAAGCGCCGCCGGCGCCCTGGGGTTTTGCATCGCCCTCCGCCGGGTTCATGTAAAACGCCTGCACCGGGATCGACAACAGATACACCACATTGAGGATCGATGAGATGATCAGCACCGCGATGATCGCCAGCTGTCCGGCGTCAGCCGCGCCGAGCATCAGGAAAAATTTCGGCCACGAGCCGGCCATGGGCGGCAGGCCGACAATCGACATCGCGCCCAAAAAGAACGCACCAAAAGTGAACGGCATCACCCGGCCAAGGCCGCGCATTTCCGATATCAGCGTCTTGTGATGGGCGACATAGATCGCGCCGGCGCACATAAACAACGTCATCTTGCCGAGCGCATGGGCGGCGATCTGCATCGCCCCGCCCATTACCCCCATGGAGGTCGCGAGCATGGCGCCAAGGGTGATGTAGGATAGTTGCGAGACGGTGGAATAGGCGAGCCGGGCTTTGAGATTATCCTGGTTCATGGCAATCGCCGAAGCCAGCAATATCGACCCGGCGGCAACCCACATGAACGGGATCGACGCGCCAGTGTCCTTGAGGAGATCAATGCCGAAAATATAGACGACAATTTTGAGGATGGCGAAGACCCCGGCCTTGACCACCGCCACGGCGTGCAGGAAAGCCGAGACCGGCGTCGGTGCGACCATGGCATTCGGCAGCCACGGATGGGCCGGCATCAACGCCGCCTTACCGATGCCGAAAGCGTAAAGCCCCAGCAATATGCCGACAATCGGGCCCGCTGCATCGACATGTTGTGCGAGAAGACCGCCCGGAATGAAATCGGTGGTCCCGGCGATAACATAGGTCCAGACAATCGCCGGCAAGAACAGACCGATCGATGTCGCCATCAAGACGCCAAGATAAATTCGCCCGCCGCGGCGTGCGGCCTCGTCGCCCTTATGGGTGACCAGCGGGAAGGTCGACAGCGTCAACACTTCGTAGAAAATAAACAGGGTGAAAAGATTAGCCGCAAACGCAACCCCGATCGCCGCCGAAATCGCCACCGCAAACGACATGTAAAACCGCGTCTGGTTCTTTTCATTACCGGCGCGCATATAGCCGATGGAATAGACCGAATTGACCAGCCAAAGACCGGAAGCGATGACCGCAAACAGAGCGCCCAAGGGCTCAGCCTGGAACGCAATCGGCAGACCGTCAATCACCTCCAGCGCCTGAAAGCCGGGGCGCTGGCCCTCGCTCACCGCCATGAATACGGTTACCGTCAGCACAAAGAGAATGACGCCGGTAATCAGCGTCGCGGCTTCGCGCAGGTTCGGCGATTTATCGAGCAGCCAGATAGTCACGCAGCCGAGCAGCGGAACCCACAAAGCCAGCGGAATGGCGAGACCGGGGGAGATCATGATATTCTTCTCCCGCTTTTATGGTCTAATCCTTCATTGTCATGCCCGTGAGCGTGAACCGTGATCTCCTGTCGCTGGCCAGACGTTGGCGCCAGACCCCCTCCGTCCGCTTCGCGGCTGCCTCCCCCGCAAGCGGGGGAGGAATTAGGTCGTGCTTGCGGTGAGAGTATTCTTCCCCCGTTTACGGGGGAAGTGGCCCGAAGGGCCGATGGGGGTCTGCGACGGCACAGGATGAGCGGAGTGTGCTGGTTCATGGCGCACCTCCCGCAACCAGCATCAGCGCTTCAGCGGCGCGGGCCGCCAGATCGCCGGTGAGATCGGTTCTGACGCCGAAATAGATATTGGCGGCGACCAGCACCCACATCGGGATTAACATCGACAGCGGCGCCTCTTTTGCGGGCGCCGCGTATGGCCCCTCGCTTGGCGGCTCGCGCAACAACATCATTTCCGCCACCCGGCCGATATAGGCCATCGCGATCAAGGAGCTGGCGACAATCAGGAACGCGGCATAGCCATGCCCGGCGGCGAAGGCGGCGGTGAGCAAATACCATTTGGAAATAAACCCGACCGTTAAGGGCACGCCGATCAGCGACAGACCGCTGAGAATGAACGCCCATGTCGTCACCGGCATGCGTTTGGCAAGGCCGGCAAACGCTTGCAGCGAATGACTGCCAGTGCGGAAGACGACGCAAGCAACGGCCATGAACAAGGCGCCCTTCATCAACGCGTGGTTGAGGACATGCACCAGTGACGCCGTCAGCCCCTCAACGGTTGCGAAGGACAGCCCGAGCAGCATGTAGCCGATCTGCGCCACTGACGAATAGGCGAGCATGCGTTTCACGTCGTCCTGGAACAGCGCCACCAGCGAGGCGATGAACATGCCGGCCAGACCCAGCGGCAACAACACATAAGTGAAGGCGTGGCCGACAAAGGCGAAATCAAACCCGAAGACGGAATAGAAAAACCGGATCAGCACATAGACCGCAACTTTTGTCGCCGTCGCGGCGATAAACGCGGTCACCGCCGAGGGCGCATAGGTGTAGGCGTTGGGAAGCCATAGATGGAGCGGGAACATTGCCAGTTTCAAGCCGATGCCGACGACGATAAACGCAAAACCCGCCTCGACCATGCGGTTCGACTGGCCGGCGAGCCGGTCATGCAAGTCGGCCATGTTGAGCGTACCGGTCGCCTGATAGAGAAGGCCAATGCCGATGACGAAGAAGGTCGCGCCGATTGTGCCCATCACCAGATAGTTGAACGCCGCCGTTAAAGCGCGGCGGTCGCGATTGGCGCCCATGGCGATCAGCGCATAGGTCGAGAGCGAGGAAATTTCCAAAAAGACGAAGACGTTGAACGCATCGCCGGTGATCGTCACGCCCAGCAGGCCGGTCAGACAGATCAGCATCGCGCAATAAAAAAATGTCGACTGGCGCGGATCAACCTCGACCCGGACCGAGCGATAGGCGAACGCAAACACCACCGAGGCAATGCCGGAGACCAGCGCCAGCACCAGCGCATTGGCGAGGTCGATGCGATATTCAATGCCGAGCGGCGGCGCCCACTCGCCAAGATGATAGGAGATCACCCCGGCATCACTGACCGCACTGACCAGGAAAATGCAGGCGGCAAAAGTCAGCCAGCTGATTAACGTCGCCCATAGATGCGGCGCACGGCCCTGAGGCAGGAGCAGCGTAATCGGCGCCGCGACAAGCGGAATGATCACCGGCAGGACCGGCAGTTGTTCAGCCAGATTCATGACGCCACCCCTGCTGGCGCTGCGGCCTCGCCGAACTCGGCGATATTATCGATCGCCTCCAGCTCGTCTTCTTCAATCGTTCCATAAGCCTCACGGATGCGCACGGCGAGAGCAAGACCCACCGCCGTGGTGGCGACGCCAACGACAATCGCCGTCAGGATCAACACATGTGGCAACGGATTGGAGTAAATTACTTCGCTGGTGTGATGGACCGCGCCACTAATCGCGTTGGCGGCGTCGGCGCCGTGCAGACCCGCCGGGTCGGCAAGATCGAGCGCCAGGGCCGGCGGTTTTTCAACTGCCGCCAGCGCATCATTGGCGATCTTACCCGCATCAATATCCGGCGGCGTGTGCAGAGATGCGTCTGCGCTCGTGTCGGCGGGCGGCTTGAGACTTTCCAGCCCGGCTTTCAAATCATTGGCGGGAAAATCGTTGGTGATTTTCCCGTGCAAGATTTGCCCGCTATTGTCGATCTTGTCGGCTATATCCGGCGTTGCGGCGCCGGCGCTGTCGCCAAGCGGGTTGGCGCTGTCGGCGGGCGCCTCGTGCAAAGGCCCTTCGCCGCCGCTTGCATCATGATCCAGCTCGCCACCAATATAGATCGGCGCGGTGCCGCCGGCGATTTTGCCGATGGTGATGTAGAAAATGAACACGCTGGTCTGGAACAGGTTAAGCCCGACCACTTTCTTCACCAGATTGCCGCGCTCATAAACGATATAGAGCCCGGTCATCATCAAGATGATGGCGATCCAGTAATTGTATCGCCCGAGTACGAAATCGATCCAACCGTCCATGGCCTACCAGTCCTCTTGATCGATATCCGGCTCGCGGCCGGTGAAGTGGTAGAAAATTGTCAGCATGGTCGAAGCGACAGTAACGCCAACGCCCCACTCGACCAGCAAGATGCCGTAATGCTGGCCGGCGTGATGGGTCGAGCCCGGAACAATAACGTCATAGCCGAGAAATTTGCCGCCGAGCAACATCGTCGCAACGCCAGTGCCGGCATAAAACAGGAGGCCTATAACCATCGCGACAATCAGCGCGCCTTGCGGCAGCGCTTTTTTGGTTTGATCAAGACCGAAACAAAACGCGTGGAGAATGAACGCCACTGCGAAGATAATCCCCGCCTGAAAGCCGCCGCCGGGACCATAATCACCGTGAAACTGCACATAAAGCGCATAGAGAATAATCGGTGCAAAGAATATTTTTGTCGTCACCCGTAAAATCGCGCGTTCCATTACCTCGCCTCCCGGTTGGAGGCGTCATTGTCGGAGGCTTCACGGTCGGCGACTTTGCGGCCGCCGCGTCCGGAGCCTGCGCCAAGCAGCAAAATCACCGCGATCCCGGCGGTGAAAATCACCATGGTCTCGCCCAGCGTATCAAACCCCCGATAGCTCGCCAGCACCGCCGTGACGATATTGGGAACCGCGATATCGTTCGGCGTTTCCTCAACATAACGCTGACCGATAGCAGCGTTGGCCGGTGCGTTCGGATCGCCAAACGCCGGCATGTCGATGGTCGCATAGAGCAACGCCGCGCCGGTCGCCACCACCACCGCCAGCGCCACCGGCGCACGGCCTTTCGCCGCCGGTTTTTCCCGCCGCACCGTCAACAACATGCCGCCAAGCATCAACACGGTGGAAATGCCGGCGCCGACCGCCGCCTCGGTAAAGGCGACATCAACCGCATCCAGCGAGACAAAGAACGCCGCCGAGAGCAGCGAATAAATCCCCGACAGCATCACCACGGCGAATAAATGCCGTGAACGGAGCATCGCAAAAGCGACGATAAGCAACATCGTTAGCAGCGACAGATCCAGCAGCACAATCGGGCTGATATGGGCTTCAAACTCGCTCATTCGTCGTCCTCGCCATAGTGCAAATCCGCACCCAGCATCGGCCGGAAGCCGACCATCCACGCCGCATGGGCAATCGCATGGGTCGCCACCGGCGAGGTGAGGCCTAAAAACACCGCGATGAAGCCAAGCTTGGCGGCGACAATCCAGCTTGGCGACTGCAACATCATGCCGAAGATAATCAGCTCCGCGCCGGCGGTATCAGTAACGCCGGCGGCGTGAAGGCGGGTGTAGAAATCAGGAAACCGCACCAGACCGAGCGCGCCGGTGACAACCGCCGCACTGCCGAGAAGGATCAACCCCCAAGATGCGATATCGCGGAGTAACAACCAGTCGATCATGGCGCGCCTTCTTTCTGCGACGGCTCGACATTTCTCCGCGGCTCCGCTGGCGCGGTCGAGGGTTTGCGGTAGGAGAAAAACCGCAAAATCGCCAGCGTTCCGGTAAAGTTAATCAGCGCATAAAGCAGCGCAATATCGAGAAAGTCCGGCCGGCCGGTTAAAAATCCCATCAACCCGATCAGCAACACCGTCTTTGTACCGACGGAATTGCCCGCCAGCACCCGGTCATAGAGCGACGGCCCGGCAATCGCGCGGACCAGCGCCAGGACCATGGCGATAACTATCGCGGTGGTTGCAACGGCGAACATGGTCATGCGCGCCCCCGCTCAATTTTTGCAACCCGCGCGCCCATCGCCTTGATGCCAGCCTCATCACACAACGCATCGGTCAAACCGTGGACCAGGATTTCATCCTCGCGCAGATCGATGCTCACCGTTCCCGGCGTCAACGTAATCGAATTGGCGAAGATCACCTTGCCAAGCGTCGAGCGCGGTGGATTGGGAACAAGAAAGAGCCGCGGCGAGAGCTTGGGCTCCACCGCCAGCGCCTGGCGCGCAACCATCAGGTTGGCCTTGCCGATCTCGATGGTCAGCCAGAACATATAGACCAATATGCCGGGGAAAATCCCGTGAGGCACGCCCTCAGCATCGAGCACCCCGGCGCGATACGCCAGAAAGGCCGCAAACAGCGACGAGGCCGCGCCGAAACCAAGCAGCAGCGGCTTGTCGAAATAGCCCGACAGCGCAAGCCAGATCAGCGCCAGCACCACCACCAGAATGATAAATCGCCCCATCGACCCTGCTTCGTTATAGGCCTCGCAAAAAGCCCGGTTCCACCCGCCCCGAAGGGCTAAAACCCTAGTAAAAGACACCGCATGACGAGTCGGCCCGATACGCAACAACAAGCAAGGCCAAAGACCGACGCAAGAAACCAGAGCGGCGTGAAAGGAGCCGTGAATTTCGCAGATTTTGCGGAGAAATCAACGGGTTGCTGCAATGAAAAGATGCCGCAGCCGGTTTTGGCATGGGGAAATCTAAGCCCACTGGGCCGCTCGCGGCTTACCAATCTTTCAAAGGATAATTGATCGGCGAGACCGGCGGCCATGCAAATCCCGCCTCCTCTACCCTCGCTGCAAAATTCGGCGTCGCCTCAAGATCAAACGGCGCGCCGCACAAGCATTCATAAACGGCAAGCGCCAGACGCGCCGACCCAAATGGCCGCGCGTCAATCCTGGCCGCGGCCGCATTTGCCATATCCCGCTCGCCAAGGAGCGGCGCAATAGACAATACTAATGCATCAGCGCGGTTGCCGAGGGGCGCTGCAAGATCTCCTGATGAAATTTCACTGCTTTGTTGATAAAGCGCCTCGGCTAGTTCTCTTGCAGCATCACCTTCGCCCAACGCGGCATGCAACCCGATTTGCTCGATCGTACGAACTCTTCCAGAAAGATTTTGCAGCGTTTGATTAGCTTCATCAAACCGGCCGGCTGCGAGCAAGGCTTCAAACCGGGTGCGCTCAAGCAGGGGCGTAAATCCGACTTTTCCTTTTGCCGCACCAATAATCGACAGCGCTTGCGAGGCTTCGCCAAGATATAAACTGGCCATAGCCGCATTAACCCAGGGTATGTACGCAATGGGATCACATTCCATGTTTTTTTGATAAAGCTGGCGCGCCTGTCTCGCCTGGCCGTATGGAATAGACAATACTTGTGTCCATTGCTCGTAACGACCGCAATTGGCAAGCTTAAATGCACGGTCCAAATAACTTACAGCGTCCGTCCAGTCATTCGAAAACAGAGTTTTAACCACGCCAACATAGGCGCGCTCTTTATCATCTCGTGCACCATCATAGGCCGCCGCCAGAATCTTGGCCAGCTCATCATCAGCGTGATCGATATACTCAGCCGAGAGGTTTGGCTGGCTTTCTCCAGCAGCCGCATTAAGCAATATGTGCGTGTAAAGATCTGTTTTCACAAAATGCGCCGGCCAAAACCCCGGCGCTTTATGGGTTGCGCTATCATACAGTTTATTAGCCTCGATAAGCGTTGGGATTTGAGGCAAATCCCCATGCGCCCTGGCTTGCAGAAGATCTGCTTTTTGAAACGCGATAAAAGCGTCAACGTTTTGCAATCCGGCATTTTTCATTGCTGCTCTTTTTTCACCGTCAATGACAACATCAAGCGCTTCGGCAATTTTTTCGGCGATATCCGCCTGAATTTCGAGCACATTTTGAATAGGCCGATCATAAGATTGCGACCATAATTGAATTCCGTCAGTTGCGCGGATGAGTTTTGCGGTAACGCGAACATCGTCTTCAGCGCGGCGTATTGACCCTTTGACAATATAAGCGACACTGAGCGTTTTAGCGATCTCGTCTAGCGATGCTTGTTTGTCCTTATAGTAAAATGACGACATGCGCGCGGTTACATTCAGTTCTGGCAATGCCGCCAGCGAGTTTAATACTTCTTCCGTCAGCCCATCGGCGAAATAGCCGTCATCTTCGCCAGACGAAAGAGCAACGAATGGCAAGACGGCGACGGAATTATTAGTTTGCGGCGCCAGCATGAACGATCCAAAAAACAACACGAGCCCGAAAATCAATAGGATGGCAATCGACGATGCGGATACAACAGGCTTGGACGTTATGTTTAATTGCGACAACCGCCGCCAAACAGGTTCGGTGTTGCGCCTGCCGATAGCCGCACCCAGGCGATCGTCGGATTTCATATCCGCAACTTCCGCCCGCTCAACCGGCGCCGTCAGCCGGTAGCCTCGCTTCGGTATGGTCTCAATCAGGCGCCGCGCGCCGCGATCATCATGAAAAGCTTTACGGAGGATAGAAATCGCCCGCGTCAGGCTTTCATCACCGCCATACTCAACGCGCCAGATCTTCTCAATCAATGCGTCTCGCGTGACAACCTCGCCAGCGTTGTCACAAAGAGCGACAAGCACCGCCATTATCTTCGGCTCAACATGAATAACGCCCGACGCGTTAGATATAGCGGCAGTAGCCGGGTCGATCAAAAACTCGCCAACCTTCAAAAGCCCGGTGCGTTGGTCTGACGACGAGAGGTTTGACAATTTACAATTCGTCCGCTGCTCATAGGCTTGTTGGGGGCATAGCTTAGATGCTGCCAGGCGCGTTGGGAATGCAGGAGACTAACAAAAACTGTAGCCGTTTCAACGCCTTGACTTCCATCACATATCCATCAGGCCGATATTATTTCTCCAACGGGAATTTTGCATGCATAGCGGAGATCCTTTGATCGCAGCCAAGCCGGTTGCTTGATCGAAAGGAGACCAACATGCCCCTCCACAAAAACATGCTCGCCGCCATTGCCGTAACAACCGCTGCGATAACGGCCACCAGCGTTTCGGCCAATTCTGAACGGTTGGAAATCACTTTCACTTACGATCCGTCCGATTCTATCGAAGAAATCTACAGCGATTTTAAACGTACCGCGCGCAAAGCGTGTAAATCGCGCCGTATCCTTCACACGGGAGAATTGAAAGGTGAATATCAGTGCCGCAGGCAACTTCTGGCTAAGGCGGTTGCAGCTTCTGGTCTCCAGGAACTGGCCCTCTACCACGACCGCAAGACGAAGAAAAAAAGCAAGCTTGCGAGCAAGTAGGCTGGCTGCGCCAGCAATGAGCTCCGACTGTACAAGGATGTTCCGAAGATTAACGACCTATCGCCGGCGGGCCTTGCTCAATGAGTGGATCAGCTTTTCAACTTCGGTTTTGCAGACGTCTTCAGAGACCGGCTCCACATCGTTACCGTCGAGATAGGCGCCCAGCGCATCAAGGATGATTGTCTGGCATGACATTTCGAAATCACGGGAGGCAAAACGTAAGCGGACGAAATCTTTCGCCGGCATACGAAACGTCACCGTCGCCCGGCGGTCGCCCTCGACTGCCGTCTCGCGGCGCAGGTTTCTGCGCACCAGACGCGAACGCACCCTTGGCGGGATCGTCCAGTTGGCGGGCGGATGGTCGCCGTGGTCTTGTCTATACGGTGTTGGCGCGACCGACGGCGCCGGCAAGGCGCGCGCCGCATCGCCGCCCTCTGTTGCATTGGTATTGCCTGGATAAAGTGTCTCAATCGCTTTCTGGCTGACGGCGCGGGGCGCCTCGCGCGCCGGTTTCAAATTCAGCTTGGCGATATCGACGCCGGCATGGGCCTCCGCGTCAACCGCTGGCGCGGCTTCGCCCTTGCGCGCGAGCAGCCCCGCGGTCAGTGAAGCGGCGCCGTCTTCAGCGCCCGGGGTGGGGTTCGGCGCATAGGGGCTCATTACGCACGGCGCCCAAATACGCGGTTTTGCGGATTAGCGGCGGCGGCGGCGTCATCCTGAGCGCTATAGCCGCCGTCGGCGCGCTGCAGGCGCTCATATAAATATTTCCACAATGCGCTGATTTCCAGTGCCGACTGACAGAACGGGTCAATCTCCATCACCGTGCGCCCGTCAATCATCGAGGCGGCGAAATCGACCCGGTGATGGATGGTGGTGGGCGCGACAGTGCCGTGCTGGGACAGTGCAATCGCCGCTTCGGAGGTGATCCGCGCGCGCGGTGTTGCGCCATTGACAACAAAGATCAACGGCTTGCCGCGGGCCTCGGCGATATCGACCGTTGGCCCGACGGCGCGCAAATCATGCGGGCTCGGCCGGGTTGGCGCAACGACAATATCGGCAAAGCTCACCACTTCCGAAATCGCCCGCGTCACCGCTGGCGGCGTATCGATGACGACCATGCGGAAGCCTTCATCGCGGGCGCTATCGAGATCGTAAAACAGGTTTGAAAATACCGACTGAATAAACGCCGGCGCCGGGTCTTTGCGGACATTCCACCATTTCGCCAGCGAGCCTTGCGGATCGGTGTCGATCAACGCAACCGGTCCCGCGCCCTGGCGTTCGGCTTCCACTGCGATATGGCCGGACAACGTCGTCTTGCCAGACCCGCCCTTTTGCGACGCAAAGACGATGACACGCATCGATGGAAACATGCGCCCTCCAAAAATTCATCTTCGAACAGAATGTTCGCGACCAATTGTGTCACAATTCGCGTTAACACCGCGAGCAACGCACAGTGATAATTTTATTAAAATTGTTTGGAGACGAAAAAAGTAACGCCGGAAGCAACCTAGATACGCAAGGCCGCGACCAGCGCAAGCCTGTTATGACACACACCGATTAAGCGAGACTTAAGGCGGCGCGTTTGATAAAATACACCAAAAAAAATTGGTTAGGTTTTGCTGTGGCGATTTTACAAAGCTTTTCCCACACCGTGAAAACAGCCGCGCAATTTCACTGAAGGCTCTAATCGACGAATTCCTCGGCGAGGCCGAGTTTTTGCTTCAGGTCGGCCGTCTGCTCAATACCCAGCCCCTGCTCAAGCCCCAACAGGCGGGTGATAAGGGCGATGCGCGGGTTGGAATCCCAATCCCAATAACGCAAGACCGCGCGGGAGAAATCGCGCGCCATGGAATCAAAAATCGCCAGCAGATACTCAGCCTTCTCCGCAGCTTGCGCGTCTTCCCCGTCTTCGGTCTCGAACAGCGCGAAGAAATCATCACGCGGGATGCCAAGGCTTTTGCACATCACCGCATAGGGCTCGCCGCCCTGGTCGCGAAGGATGCGCGCGGCCAGTTCGCGCGAGATCCCCGCCACCATCGCCACCGCATCAATAATTTCCTGCGCCGGATATTTTTGCGCCGCCGCCAGGGTGCGCAAAACCATCACCATGTCCACCCGCTCGCCGTCAAGGCCGCGCGGACGATGACGCCGCTCAGCGAGGATCAAAATATCGCGCACAAACGGGTCCGGTTCGTTCTTTGTACGAAACACTTTCGGGTAAAGGTCGGCCAGTACATCTTGGATGATCCGGCGGTCAAGCGAAAACCGTGCAAGAATGCGCCGACGGCGTTCCGCGTCCACCCACCAGAACATCATAAATCCATGCGCCGGCTCCAACTCGCTGCGGCGCAACAGCAAAGGCTGCAAATCCTTGCGGGTTGCGCTGAGTGCGACCAGCGTGTTGATTGCGTTCGGCGACAACCGGCACTCATCGCGCTTTAAGATCGCAATACAAACATCCGGCTCGCCCTTTCGCAGCAGCGCATCCGCCACCGCCGTCGTCAAATCGATGCGCTTTGCAATCATCAACCGATGCGCACGCCCGCCCTCGCCTGCGGCCTCGATCAACAAAGCCTCGGGAATGGTTTGGGCGCCAGTGATGATTTTCTCTGCAACCTCCGGCTCATCGACCAGCAAAGCGTTGATCAGCGCTGGCGGGCATTCCGCCACTCTGGCGACACGCACCGCGATTTCCTTGCGCAGCTCGATCTCAACATTATCGACGACCTGGAGCAAAATATCGGCCACCAGCGCGCGCTCATTCGATGATATCCTGCCCGTCGGCAAGACCACGATATCGGAGAGCTTGCGCACCAGCTGGGCGCGCGGCGTCGGGCCGATTTTAGTGATCGGCGTCAGCAGCGTTTCCGCGTCAGGTGTGGGCTCGCCATTGCCCGCAATGTCAAAATCGGCCATTTCCGCCAAATTCCAGTGTTTCCTGCCAATCGTTGTAACCGGAACACCGTTAACGGGTGATTTCACTTTTAGGACGGGTTTTCCAAGACGCCGCGGCGGCCTTTTGCTATAGGACGGGGGTAGATAAAAAGGATCCGCACCTTGTTGTATCGTATTGTTCCGGTCGCCTTCGCTGCGGCCCTTGCCGGCTGCGCCCTCTCCCCGGAGGATCTGGCGCTGCGCGAGCAACCGAGCTTTCACGCCGGTTATGGCGATGGCTGCACCACCTCCAACGAGGAAGACAAAAGTTTTTCAACCAAATCCGAGCGTGATGCTTACGCCTTTGACAATGACCGGGCCTATCGGGCGGGTTGGCGCCAGGGTTATCTGGAGTGCTCCAACCGCACCCCGGATGCGAGCGACGGCGGACGGATTTTAGGCGAACGCAACGAATATTAACAGGATGTTAAGGCGCGAATAACAAAAGAGCGGCCCATGGGCCGCTCTTTTTATTTGCATTGCGGGCTTTTTAATTCGCGCCGTCGCTCTGGCCTTCTTCGGGCGCAATCTCGGCATCGCCGCCGCCACCGCCGGTCTCACCACCGCCCTCCGCCTCAGCACCCAAGCCGAGCGGGCCAGTACAGCGTTCCAGGAATTCAGTTTCAAACGCCCGGTCTTCATCCGTCTCCGGACGGTTTTGCAGGTCGCGAATACGCTGATCGCGTTCGAGGCGGCCTTGGTCCTGCTCGCAACGCTCGCGGATCTGACGCTCCTGCAACTCAATCCCGCGCTTATAGGTGTCGACCACCGCATCAATATAGGCGATCCAGTCGGTAGCACGTTTGCGTGCGGTTTCATAACGCTGAGCGTTGACGAAAGCCTTCCGCGCACTGGCCCAGATTTCCGTGCTGTCCGGACCGGCCTGGCTGAAGCGCGCCGTGCCCAGAAGCAACCAGGCGTCTCCCGTATTCTTGCGCGTCATGCCGCCCTTATTGAGCGCGCCCACAAGAGCAGCCTCGGCGGCTTTGTATTGTTCGTCCGCAACCAGCACCTGGCCCAAACGGTAGGATAAATCCCCCTTAGATGCGCCGCGGGCGGCTTCGCGCAGGATCGGGATCGACTTTTTATGTTCGCGCGACTGCGACCATAGCTGCGACAGCAACACAAGGTTGTCCTTAGTGCGTTTGATATTGCCGGCGGCCATTTCGCGCTCAAGCATTTTTGCGCCGCGATAGGGATTGTCAAAAAACGAGTAGTATTGAACCAGGGTTCTAAGCTCAGACTCCGTCGACAAAAGCCCGGCGCGATAGGCCACTTCCAGAACCGAAAACGCATCGCGGTCTTTACCGGCCGTGGAATAGGCGCCGGACAACTGTGTCCAGTAACTTTTCTCACCGGGCCAGTTATTGACCATGACTTCCAGCAGCTTCATCCGTTTGGCGCGCTCGCCGGTTTCTGAATAAACCAGATTATTGAGATCGTAATAGCTTTTCTTCGGCGCCGCCGCACCCGCAACCGCCTGCTCCGCAGGCCGCGTCGCTGCGCGATAATTCGGCGGCGTTAATTGCACATAGGCCGCCGCAAGAAGGTAATATGCGTTTGAGTCAACCTTATCGCCGCAAGCCGTGGCGTCGCGGATCCACGAATTAAGCCCGCGGATAGCGCCCTGGAAATCTTCCAGCTGAAAGTTTAGCTGCGCTATAAAATAACGCAGTTGATTGTTGCGGGAGGTGGTCAGTTCGTTGGTATCGAGAGCCACCTGAAAATCACGCTGGGCGCCGCGGTAATCTTCCATACTGGCTTTAACCGAGCCGCGCAGTTCATAAGTCGTGGCTTTATCAAAGCCCTTCATGCCATCGCCGCGCTGGGAGATCAGCTGGTTCAGACCGGCAAGCGCCTCATTATATTGCTCCGCCTGCATCTGTTCAAAGACCACCTGCAACGACTGCGCGACGCGGGTGTTGAGCGTCTTGGACGCGCCCCCCTCTTCGGCTTCGCATTGCTGCGCCATCGCCGGCGCGCTCGCCGTCGCTACAGCAAGCGCAACCGCGGAGGCGGTGATGAAGACTTTAGCCAGTTTCCAACGCATCTCAAACATCCCGTCGCCTTATATTTGTCCTGCCTTTATGCGGCTGCCCCGTTGTCGCGGCCCGTCTTGAAAAAGTCGGCGCCGCTTCAAAATATCCGGTTCAGTCCTCAAGCCGGAAGGTAATTTGCGTCACAACTCCGCGCCGCCATTCTGCAACATTATCGACAATCTTCGGTTGATATTTCCAGCGTTCGACAGATCGCGACGCCGCCCGGTTAAAGCAACTATTGGAAGAATCGACAACTTTGATATTTGTCGTCTGGCCTTCCGGCGTCACATCAAATTGCAGCAACACCATTTCCTCAGCGCCCGCCCGGCCCTGACAGCGGTCCGGAAACTGGGGTGGAATGCGCACCAGCGGCTGGGCGTCGCGATCGGGGTTGAAGCCGGAGCCAATGCTGAGATTGGCGTCAATCGTCGGAATAGCCGCGCGCACGCCGTCCAGCGCCGGACGGTTTGACGGATCGTTCACCGCCGGCGGCGGCGGCGGCGGCGCATCAAGCGTCGGCCGTTTAAAATTCTTGTTAGCGTTATTGATGTCGGTGTCGTCAATCTTGGCGGTAATGCTGATATTGACAGAATCCGCTTCGTCATTGAGCCGCGTCGGGCCTTTAATCATCGCCGCCATGAACAGGAACAACAACCCCGTGACGACGATTGCGCCGGGCACGCCCAGTATTAAGCGAATAACAGATCCCATGCCGGCCCTCCTCTAAACGTCTTCGGTCGAGACAGCGACATCACTGATGCCGGTGGCGCGAATTTGATTGACGACCTCGACGAGCATCCGCGTTTTAGACGTCGCGTCCGCCTGCACCACCGCTGTCCCCTTGGGGTTTTCCACGCGCAACTGCGCGACGATGGTTTTTACCTCGGCAAGCTCGACCAGATCGCCATTGATCCAAATCTCATCTTCAGCGGAAATCGCAACAATAATTGAGGCGGCCTTTCGGTCCGTCGCCGAGACCGCTTCAGGCCGCAACACATCAATGCCGGGCTCTTTAACGAAAGTCGAGGTGACGATGAAAAAGATCAGCATGATGAAGACAATATCCAGGAGCGGCGTGACGTTGACGTCTTCGTCACTTTCTTCCCGCTGAAATGTGTTGCGTCTGGCCATGTTTAATCCGTTTGCAAACTAAATACACTGTTGTAGGAGAGGCGAACGCCTCGCCGCTTATTCTTGTTCTTTCTGCAACGCGAGCGACACCGCGCCGGCGCCGCCGTCTTGCGCCTGGTCCATCACCCGAACCGCAACGCCGGATTTTGATTCCGGCGCGGCGCTGACGAGAACCACGCCCCGTGGATCGCGCGCAACAAACTCCTGCACCACCGGCTTAACCGAGGCCGGATCAATGACGCGTACATTATTGACGCGTACAAAACCGTCCTCCTGCACCGCCAAAAGCAATGCCGGCGGCGGCAACGTGTCAGGTTTGTCTTCATTATCTTCCGGCGTTCGCACATCGATGCCCTTTTCGCGCAGGAACGTCGCGGTGACGATAAAGAAGATCAGCAAGATAAAGACGATATCAAGCAAAGGCGTGATATTGACATCGGCTTCTTCGGACGCATGGGAGGCTTTTTTTCTCATCGCTCTACTCGATCAACAAATCGTCAGAAATGCGGTGGGAGGCCTTTTGGACGTTGTTGTCAAAGGTGTTGATAAAGATCAACCCGGACAAAGACGCCACCAGACCAGCCATAGTCGGGATCGTCGCCTTGGAAATCCCCGCCGCCATCAGCCGCGCATTGGACGAGCCGGTGACCGCCATCACGTCAAAGACTTCAACCATGCCGGTCACGGTGCCCAGAAGACCAAGCAGCGGCGTGACTGCAACGAGTGCGCGAATGACATTGTTGAAGCGTGAGGCTTCTTGCATCGCTTCGGAGATTAGCTTGTCACGCACAGCATGCGCATACCAGGACTTGTGGTCGCTCCGCGCGGACCATGCCCGCACAGCGCGTTTAGTGACGCCGGAATGGGCGCCGGACCAATACATCAACCGTTCGATGATCAAGGCCCACATGAAAAATGTCGTGACCATGATGATGCGAAGCACATTGCCGCCTGCTGAGAGAAAGTCCCTCAGCGCATCAAAAGCAATCACAGGGTTTAATAGCTCGAGCATCTCGCGAGGCCCTTTCCGCCGGGCCCTAGGCCCGGCCGCTTTCTGCATGTTCGGCGATGATGCCGGCGGCTTGCTCTTCCAGAATCTGGCTGACGCGCTTGGAGGCGCCGGACGCAAATGAATGGAGCAACAACAGCGGTATCGCCGCGATCAGACCGAGCACCGTGGTGACCAGCGCTTCGGAAATACCCGACGCCATAATCTGTGGATCGCCGGTGCCGAACAGCGTGATCGCCTGGAAAGTGTTGATCATGCCGATAACCGTGCCGAGCAGACCGAGCAGCGGCGCGGTCGCGGCCAGCACTTTCACCAGATTGAGCCCGCCTTCCAGCTTCGGCAGCTCTTTTAAGATTGCATCGTCAAGCTTGAGCGACACTGTTTCGACATCGTTCGACTGGGTGTTCTCGTAAGCCAGCATGACGCGGCCAAGCGGGTTGGATTTTGACGGCTTCTTACGACGCACCTGGCTGCGCACGGCGCCGGCCAGCATCGTCAACGTCACCCACTTATAAATACCGATCAGCATGCCGACAGCAGCGGCGACTAAGATCACCTTACCGATAAACCGGCCCTGATCGATACGTTCCGTAACGGTTGGCGCCGAAACACTCAGATCGAGCAACTGCCCTAGCGAAGGATCGATGGCCCCGCGCACAAATTTATCTCCGGTGGCTTTTTCAACCTTGCTTGCGGCGCCGGTGATGTCGCTGGCGGGCTGGCGCGCAAGGAACTTCAAGCGGCGGTCGCCATAGGTGAGATATTTACCGCCGGAAAACGCAACAAACGGGCCAATCCGCGTCACCGTTTCGTCCGTGGTCTCGCCATTGGCGAGCACGACGCGGGTCTGGAATGTGGTGGTTTTCGCCTGTTCTGCAATCTGCTGGATCATGATGTCCCAAAGGTCGCGCAGCTGGTCTTCGCTCGGCAGTTTTTCCGTTTGCGCCAGCTCGACCAGCGTCTCGCTGCGGCCCGGGAACTGGGTCGAGATAATCGAGCGCGTGACTTGCGCGTTAAGGTCGGCGGCGGCGGAGCGCGCGGCGCCGAACAGCTCCTGAAACTCGCCCTGTTTGTCGGCAAGCTCTTCGTCGAGCGCTTCGATGACCACCTTATTGGCGTCCATCACCCCTTCGAGACGGGTGGATTCTGCTTCCGCTGCGGCGACCTGCGCTTTGACGCGGTTGAGGGCGGCGCGCTGCTGGTTGCGCTCACGCACAAACTGCGCCTCGCGCGCCTGGTTCTCCTGGCTGACTTCGGTGCGTTCACGGCGCACCGCACTAAGCACTTGATCCAGGGTCACCGCAGCTTCCTGCGCCAACGCGCCGGAGGTGATTTGACCGTTTGACATGTCCATTCCGAGAGCGGCAACGCCGGCAACCAGAGAAAGACCTGCAAGTTTGAAGAATTTCATGACTTGTTATCCCTTGCCTTGAGCTGGCGTTACTGAGCCGATACTGGCGGTTTGACCGGAACGAAGAAAATGTCCGGCGCGGTTTGTTCTTTCGCCATTCTGAGGCCGAATTTCACGTCCTGCAGGTAGCTGCGATTAAGATCGACAAAATCACCCACGGACGCGTCGTAAATCTTCAGCTCCGAATCGTCGGGGGTTTTAAACATCAGTGCGATGCGGCCGACCCGGAGAAATTCCCCGGTAAGCGCATTCTCGCCATCGCCGACCGTGCCTTCATAAAAGCCGATAGTGCGGCCATATTCGTTCTCAATCTGATAGGCCTCAACGATCAGGCGGTAACGCTGCGCCGCCGACATCGAAGGATTATCAAGGATGGTCGAGAGCCGAGCCGCCCGCTCAGCGCGTTCGCCAACCATGAACGGCAGATCCGCGTTCACCAGATCACTGAAGCGCGCAACCATGTCTTCCATCAAAGGCTGCATCGCACGCTGCAGACCTTCGACATTGTCGATGTCTTCGCGCAGCCGGACAATCTCGCTGTTTTGCGCATCGATGTTCCGATTGAGCGAGGCGTTGTAGCGGCGCGCCGCATCAAGCTGTTTCACATTCGCCCGGTAATCATTGAGCAAAGTCGCGGTCTGATCATCAAGCTGATCGATGCGCTGCTGCGACTTGGCGGTGTCGCGCTGGGTTTGCTGACTGGTGTCAATCGCAGGTTTGAACTGCGCCTGGGCGGGCGCGCATATCATCGCGAGCATCACCGCTGTTGAACCTAAAATCGCTGCTCTATTCATATTTGCCTCACCTACCGAATTGTTGCGGCTGATTGTTTACGGCGCGAACGCCAACGAAAAAATTACCCACGGCCCGGCCTGATATCCAGCCAGAAAGCATGACTGGAAACCGTGGCAACGGACCTGACCGTGGCAACGAACCTGAAAGTCGGCGTCGTAAATTGTCTAGAAAAAATCTCTTCCACCCCGATATTGCCCCAGCCAACGCCCCAGCGTCCCTTTGAAGTCCATGATTGCGTTGATATTGAAACGGCGTTTTGACGAAAGAGTCAAATATGCGCTTTTTTCCCAAGACAAATTGCAATCGGTCGTTCCCTTATAGCCACCCCTGACTATTCCCGTTAATTTGTAACAACTCAATTCCGTGCATGCAATGAAAGAATACGGTAAATTCGAATTTTAGCGGATTGATGCGAAATTCAATCCAGCGTGGTCACAATACACAGTGGTTAATTGTCGAAAGGCTGGATGGATTGGCTGGGGCGCCAGGATTCGAACCTGGGAATGTCGATACCAAAAACCGATGCCTTACCACTTGGCGACGCCCCAATAACGCAATTTCACTCGCTTCCAGCATTTCATGAGCAAAGCCCCAAACGCCGATGGGTGCGGGGAAATAGCGCTTTCCACCACGCCTTGCAATGGGGCCGCCCGCGAAAAATTCCAACCCCTTTATCGCCCTATCCGGCCCCCTGTCTCGACATCGGCAAAACGTCATTGCGCATCGCCAAATCGGCGGCTATACGAAGCGCCCCGCACCCGCCCCTTAGGGGCCCATATCGGAGTGTAGCTCAGCCTGGTAGAGCACTGCCTTCGGGAGGCAGGGGTCGGAGGTTCGATTCCTCTCACTCCGACCACAATATAACACAATAAATTGATGCGCGTGGCTCGGGAAATGGATCCGCCTAACGCTGGCGCGCCCGCCTTGCTAGCGGCCAATGCTTGCTAGCCAATTGCCGCGGCGATACGAGTGCGGGGTAATCGCACCCTAGTTTCGCCGCCCGCGAAGGAACCCGCCATGATCGATCTTCGACACTCCGCCACCCTCTTGTTTGCGCTTGCACTCGCCGCCTGTAGCGGCGAGGACGCGCCCGCCGATGCGGCAAGCGATGCGGCCGTCACAATTTTCACCGGCGGAATGATTTACACCGGGCTTGATGATGCGCCGACCGCCGAAGCGGTGGCGGTCGCCGACGGGGCTATTGTCGGCGTCGGCACAAGAGCTTTGATCGAAGACAGCGCCGGTGACAATGCTGTGATCGTCAACCTTGATGGCGCGGCGATGTTTCCGGGCTTTACCGATGCGCATGCGCATTTTCTGGGGATCGGCATGCGCGAATTAACGCTCAATCTCGAAGGCGTCGGCTCGATTGACGCGCTTGTCGCGATTCTGGCGCAAACCATTCAGGGTGCTGAGCAAGGCGAGACGGTCTATGGCCGCGGCTGGATTGAGACCGGCTGGCCAGAAGAACGCATGCCGACCCGTGATGATCTCGACCCGGCGAGCCCGGACAATCCGGTGATTTTTCGCCGCGCCGACGGCCATGCGCTGGTCGCCAACACCGCAGCGCTAGAGGCGGCCGGTATTGATGATGCCACCCCCGACCCCGATGGCGGCCGCATTGTGCGCGATGCGGCCGGCCGCGCCACTGGGATTTTGGTCGATAACGCCATGGGCCTTGTCGCCGCACTGATTGAGGCGCCGGGCGAGGAAACCAAACGCCAGGCCTATGCTGTCGCGTCAAATGTTTACGCCGCCTACGGATGGACCGGGTTGCACAATATGTCAGTCGAGCCTGCAAACGCCGATATGATCACGGTATTGTCAGATGACGGAACGGTTGATATCCGGGTCTATAATTCAGTTGACGAGCCAGGTCTTGACGCTCTTGCCGCGAATGGGCCGCGAGCCAGCAACAATGGCCGCATCCTCACCAGAGCGGTCAAACTCTATATGGACGGCGCGCTCGGCTCGCGCGGCGCACTGCTCACCGAACCCTATAGCGACCAGCCGGAGACCCGCGGATTGGCCTTGATGCAGCATGAACAAGCGCTTGAGCTTTTCAACCGCGCCATTGCCGGCGGCGTTCAAATCAACACCCACGCGATTGGCGATGAAGCCAATACGCTGTTGCTCGACTGGTACGGCGAGGCGTTCGCCGCCAACCCGCAAGCGCGCGACCTGCGCTGGCGCATTGAGCATGCGCAAATTCTTCACACGGAAGATATCAAACGCTTTGCCGATCTGTCGGTGATCGCCTCGATGCAGCCGAGCCACGCCATCGGCGATCTTTATTTCGCGCCGGACCGTCTCGGTCCGGACCGTCTCGACGGCGCCTATGCGTGGCGCTCTTTAATCGACGCCGGCGCCATCATCGCCGCCGGGTCGGACGCGCCGGTCGAGCGCGGCGACCCGCTGATTGAATTTTACGCCGCCGTCGCCCGGCGCGGCCTTGACGGAACGCAAACCGAAGACTGGCGCCCCGGCGAGGCGGTAACCCGCCAAGAAGCGCTCAAAATGTTCACCCTATGGCCGGCCTATGCCGCGTTTCAGGAACAATCCCTCGGCACAATCGCGCCCGGCAAGCGCGCCGATTTCACGGTCTTTTCCAAAGACATCATGACGGTTCCAGCCACGGAAATCCTCACCGCAAAGCCGGTGATGACGGTGGTCGATGGCGAGATTGTCTATCGCGCGGAGGAATAAGGGGGCGCTACAGGCCCCGCGGCGCTTGCAAAATCGATCACATTTCCCGCAATTGTTGTATTTCACGCTCCGGGGGCATTGTCCGCGCCGTCGCGTTGCCCATCTATGGACCATGATGCCTTTTGTCCACTTCCTGATCTTTTTCGGGCTGTTGGTTTTCGTGCTCTGGAATGTCTGGATGGTGATCCGCTCCCTTGGCGATATTGGGGACGATGATTAGCACGACGATGTTGCGACCCGAGGTTCTGTAGAAGCTGAGCGCTGCGCAAAACTGTGCCGCGCAAGGGCAAGCGTCACGCTGTAAAATTTGTACGCAACACCCGCCCTGCTTCCGCATGCCGCCCGCCCGTATTGGGTTTTCACAAACCAATCAGGAGGCGAAAACTATGATTGTAAGATTGTGGCATGGACGCACCAAACTGTCTGACGGCGACGATCCTGACAAGGCGAAATACTATCCGGAAGACGAGCGCTATCTGTTGGAGAAAGAAGAACACTCGCAAAATTACCAGATGTTTTTCAACCAATAGGCGCGCCGCCAAAATACAGCCCGGCGACGCGCCAT
>JAJFGE010000067.1 GCA_021776295.1 Hyphococcus sp. | reverse complement strand
TTGGTCCGATGCTTGCCGGTTCCGTGAGGAAAACAACTACAATCGATGTGAAGAAATCGGTGCGGCAATCCACGCTATGTCACAAGCTAATGGCGTGCGGGATATTCATGTCGCCACTGCGTTCGTTAGGCGTATTTGCGTTCTCTTTCGTCGTGATAATTGTGCTCTGTATGGTCAGTGCTCAAATAGTTGCGGGTCAAAGGCACAGCATCCTGGCGTTTTGCGAGCTGTAGCTGGAACACCACGTGCACGCCGTAACGGAAGGAAAGCTCACTCACTACGAGGTAAAAAATCCACATCCGGATAAAGCGCGCGTCATATTTTCGGGTGATTTTCTCAGCATTCACTTTAAAGCGGCGGCGCCATTCCCGCAACGTGTCGGCATAGTGCAATCTCCACACCTCCAAATCCGTCAAAACTAGGCCTGCGCGCTCAATTGCGGGCATAATTTCGGACAGCGCCGGGATGTATCCACCGGGAAAGATGTGTTTTGCAGTCCAGGCGTCCGTGGCGCCGGGGCCGTGAGGGCGACCAATGGTATGAATAAGCGCAACACCGTCCTCGTTTAGGAGCTGTGCGACATGATCGAAATAGGTTTGAAAATGGGGTACGCCGACATGTTCGAACATGCCAACCGAGACGATGCGGTCATAGCTGCCTTTTGTAGCCCGATAATCTTGTAGCCGGAATTGCGCCTGATCAGATAATCCTTTCGCGCTGGCGCGCATGCGTGCGACACGGAGCTGTTCACATGATAGGGTAATGCTGGTGACTTCTGCGCCGGTGTCTTCAGCAAGAGAAATACCAAGACCGCCCCAACCGCTGCCGATTTCCAGCACCGAGTGATGCGGCTTGATGAGAAGCTTTCTGGCGATCAAATCTTTCTTCGCTTTCTGTGCGTCTTCCAGTGAGATGTTGGGCTGTTCAAAATAGGCGCAGGAATATTGAAGATCATCATCAAGGAAAAGCCGATAGAGGTCATTGCCGACGTCATAGTGATGGACGACGTTCTTTTTCGCGCGGCCCGCTGGGTTAAATTGAGCAAGCCGACGCAAAGCTCTGCGTATGAAAGCAGGCAGGCCAACACTATGCTTTTTCGACAATATGTTTCCCCAGATTAAATCCAGCAGGGCGTATAATTTGTCCCCTTCAATCTGTAATCCGCTCTCCATATAGGCCTCGCCCAAGGCGAGCTCCGGATCAAGCACAAGTCGACGCGTCCATTTATCCTGCCGCAACCGAGCCCGCACTGGATCGACGCCGGCCTCGCCATAGCGTTCGGTCGTACCGTCGGGATAGGTGAGTTCCAACGCGCCGGTTGTCACAGCGTGCGAGAGTTTGTTATGCAGAAATGATTTCCAAAGCGTCATGGCTGTCTCCTTCGAATGGACCAAGCACGCAGAACATGTATGCATACATACTACGTATATGAAGGCGACGGCCCTCTCGCATTACAGGTTCGAGAATGCGGCGCGCTGTCGCACCTTATTCCTTCTAGAATTTGAGGGGCAGAGGCGTATACAGCGTATGTATGATTATACGACGGTGACACTATATGACGGCAATAGCATATGTTGCGTCTCCAGTATTTTTTCGACCAGATAACGGGCCTTTCCGGGCGGATTTTGACATGGTCGACAAGGCAGATACGCATGACCGTCGAGCGCTTGTTGGAACCGCGGGGACATTTGGGCGGCTTAGTTACGCCCGCTCATAAGGCTACCGCTGTCCACCCATATGGAGGAAATGATGACCGACAAACGAACCTCGACGGCAACGACGGCAAAAGTTGGAGCCGCAAAAAGCAACATGTCTGAAACACCAGAGACGCCGGATTGGGCGTGGCCGGATGTAGCTGGCGCGCAATTGAATAGTGTGAAAGCCTTGAACGATATTTCCCGGGTGTTTGTACGCACCGCGCAGGAGTTAGCATCACAACAAACCGCGTTTATGAAAGCCAATAGTGAGGCGATGCAGAACGCCGCCTCCGCTTATAGAGAGGCGGATACCAATGCGCGCCTTGCCCAGCAAAGCGATTTGTATCGTGAAATCATGGAGCGGTCCGTCGAACATGTCTCCGCAGTTGCTAAAACGGTCTCAGGGTGTTGTTGCGAGACGATGGACCATATGACCGGGGCTGCCGCCGCTGCTGAAATTTAAATATGAGGATATCGCCAACGCTGCAGGGTTTGATCCGCCACTAGAGCATCGAGCGAAAAGTGTGCAACGGTTTTCGCATCGCGCGATGCGACTACGAAAGAATCTAGAGCAAAATGCACGATTCGCATTTAACGCATTTTGCTCTAGGATTTGTATAGTTGAGTTGGGGGTGTTCGCAATTGGAGTGGTGGAAATTTTTTACATGGTTTGTATACGGTGCTGATTTTTGAACCGCTTTATAAATTATTTACCCGCCGTTAGAGCTGGATATCATGTCTCGCAGATGGCTTTAGCGCGCGAGGAATGGTCTGAACGATGATGGGAAAGTTAGCGCTCTGAGAATGCCCGGTTCAAAGGACGTAGCACCGGTTTTAACATATATTGCATCAACGACCGAG
Organism: Hyphococcus sp.; assembly: GCA_021776295.1. Lineage (GTDB taxonomy): Bacteria > Pseudomonadota > Alphaproteobacteria > Caulobacterales > Parvularculaceae > Hyphococcus. Next base: position 9,563 of record JAJFGE010000067.1, on the reverse strand, counting down.
ATTCGGTGATAATTTCTGCTCGCACCTGCATGCCAGGCGTAAGCATTTCGATAAGGCGGTCCGAAGAGCCGCTATCATCGTCGAGCGCCACATAGGCAATATAATAAGTCTCGCGCGTGCGCTCATTGGTGAACGTATCAGCCGAGACATGCATGATCCGGCCATTTATTTTGCCGTAACGATTGGGGTCGAATGCGGTGACCGAAACATCCGTTTTCTGACCGATGATGACATGGCCGATGTCTTTTGGGTTGACTCGCACTTCGGCAAACAGGGTGCTGCTGGCCGGTGTGATTTCCGCAACAAGCCCGCCAGGACGAACAACATCTCCAGCGCCATCGACAGCAACAGATTTTACAATCCCGGAAACTGGCGTGCGAACCGTCAGCCTTTGCGCCCGGTCTTCTAGCGAACGCAGCGGCCTTACGAGTTCGGCAAGTTCTGCTATTGCATCGGCGCGTTGTTCTGCGGCGCGGTTTTTATGGGTTGCGTCAGCGTTTTCAAGTTCAGAGGTTGCGCTTTCAAGCGCGCGTTTGGTTTGCTCAAACCTCGCCTTTGATGCGGCGGCAGCGGCTTGCGCACCGGCGTAAGCGGCTTTGGCTTCAAGGTATGCTTGTTTAGAAGTGAATCCGTCTTCGATCAGTTCTTCTTGAATCTGAAGCTGCTCGCGGGCGTAGGAGACAAGTTGGTCTTTGGCTTTGTGGTCGGCGCGCGCGCCGATAATATCGGACTGGGCGGAAGATTGTTTTGCAGCCAGCGTTGCCATCATGGCCGTATGTTGATTGACCGAAGAATTAAAAATTGCCAACTGCTCGGCGGCAAGGCCGGACCATTTTCCTGCCTCTATTGTAAATTCCGGGGTCCGGCCTTCGATTTGCGCCGCCAGGCGTTCGGCTTCCATCAGGAGGTTTGCGCGCCGTGATTCTATCCGATCATATTCGCCGCCCGCATTCTCCACACGTAATTGGACAATCGCATCGTCGGCTTGGACAATATCGCCAGGTTTGATTAGCACCTCATCGACGATACCACCTTCGAGGTGTGCGACCTCACGCGTTGATCCGTAAGGAGAGATTTCGCCAGTGGCGATGGAAAGCTCGCGTATTTGCGCAATGTTGGCCCACACCAGTAGCATCAGGACAAGTCCGCTGATGATCGCCATTGCCGAGCGCATGAGAACAGGCGGTGCGCCTTCTTCGAGTTCGAGCGGCAGCGATATTCCGTGCCGCTCGCCGACGCTGAGCGGCTGGTCTGCTGGTAACGTCTGATCAGTGCTCATCGTACGAACCTCTTTACTCCTGAGAACGAAACTATCCGGCGAATTGCCGTGGCAGGACGATTTCCGGTGGTCCCATATCACGGATGGCGCCGCGGTCGAGCCAAATAACCGTGTCGGCCATCCGCATATAGCTGGGCCGGTGGGTGGTCATAATGATCGCACTTTTTTTGCGGCGATCTTCAAGCAAAGCCAGAAATGCCTTCTCGCCGGCCATATCGAGATTAGCGGCCGGATCATCGAGCAGGTAGATTGGCGGATTGCCGATAAATGCGCGGCAAAGCACTATCCGCCGGACCAAAGCGTCTGGCCATGACGAATGTGAGCCGGATTTGAATCTTGTTTCAAGCCCTTCGTTGAGTACGCTGCTGTAGTAGTCGTCGATTCCGAAACGGTGCGCGATGTCTTCGATCTCTTCGTCCGTGGCGGCGGGATGCGCAAGCGTTAAATTTTGGGTTACCGTCCCGTAGAAAAGGTCCGACGACTGCGGCGCGACGCCAAGCGAGTGCCGCCATTCGCCCTTATCGAGTTGGCGAAGGTCCAGCCCGTCGACAAACACCGATCCAGCCTGCTGTTGATGAAGTCCAAGAAGAATGCGCAATATCGTTGATTTACCGGAACCGCTGGGCCCGCACAGGCACAATAGCTGACCCGGTTTGAGCTCAAACGAAACGGACCTTATCGCCGGTTCGCGCTGTGACGGATAGCGAAAGGCGAGATTTTCACAAACGATATGTCCGACAAAATTTCGCGAAATGGACGGGTTGGCGTTTGGTTCACGTTCGCGCGGCATTTTAACGAGGCGGTCAATTTGCTCGATACTTTGCAGCGCCTGGCCAAGTGTCAGCCCGCTGAGGAAAGTGCTGCGGATTGGGCCTAGAATGCGCCACGCAAGAGCCATGACAGCGATTAAGGCGCCTGCGCTCAAGTCTCCAGCAATCACCATACCGGTGCCGAATGCAAGGATCGCGACGCCTGCGACAGCGACCAAAGCTTGGGACAGCGTTTGTATTAAGAAACTGAACTGGCGCGCTTTCATGTTATGCATCACAGAATCGGCTGAGTAGCGACGATGCCTGCTTTGCCATATCGTTTCTGCAGATAAGTCTCTGATCGCTCTCTGCGCGGAAACGGCTTCAACTGTGAGGTTGTTCAATTGCGATTTTGCGTTGCCCGCGGCAGTGACCAGTTGACGTGTTCGTGGGATTGCCCATGCGGCAAGAGCGATATAAACGCCAATAAGTACGAGAGGCGGCCAGACCAGAGGGCCGCCGATTACTGCCGTCACAACGACAAACAGGCCGATGAACGGTAGATCAAAAAGCGCAGTCGCTAAAACGCCGGTAAACGCCTCGCGTACAGATGTCATTTGGCGTAGCCGGGTTAGCTGTGATCCAATCGGCGCATCTTCGACGAAAGAGAGCGGCATATGGAGCAGTTGACGAAAAGCTGTTTCGTTTGCCTGCTCATCCAGCCGGGCGCCAAGATAAGCCTGGAACAGCGAACGAACTTGGCGCAAGCCAAAATCGGCGGCGACAATCATTAAAATACCAATAGTCAGGCCGAGTAGAACATCTGGTGATTTCGCGCCAATCGCCTTATCGTAAACATTCATGACGTAGAGTGGCGGCGCCAGAGCGAAAACATTAACGACGAAGCTTAGGAAAAAGATTTTGACAATATCCGGTCTGAAAACCTTCAGAGCAGTGGTTGACCATTTTAGTGCTGACGCTGCCGTTGCATCTTCCGGCTGTTTGATGTTTTCGGGAAAAATTAAGGCGCCTTTTATTGTAGCTGGCGACACCTCGATGTGAATTTTGGAAACCGGGTCAAAGATTTTCACCGAATCTGCATTAATGGCCGCCTCTATCAAGATCAGGCTACCGGAAGGCGTGCGCAGAAAACACGGTAGAAATTCATTGCGGAGGCATTCGACAGAAGCCTCTTCAACACTTGTGTTAAAACCGAGGTGAAACAGGACTGTACGAAACGCATCTATGGTTTCAAGTGAGTCTGCATGCGGCATCGATTCGAAAACCCGCCTTGAGCCTTGCGACCAGCCGGTTATTTTCAGAAAACGATCTATCACTACGGCGCAATCCGCGCTCGTCGTTGTTCCTACACGGGCGTTGTTGCTAAAGGCGCGTTCAAGCCTGTCGATTAACTCGTTTACTGGGCTTGCAACACCATCTTTATTTTCCGATATATCAGGATTGACAGCGCATGCTTCAATATTTTCGACTTGATGAACCATTATCCCGCCGCCTTTCTGCTTGGCGCAGATGTGTGGGGCGTGAGTGAACCGTTTGCGACTTCATATGATTCATCAGCCAGGCGAATGAGCGACGGACGATGCGTGGCGATGATGATTGTTATCTGGCCATGCAGTTGATGCAGCGCAGTGGCAAATTCTTTTTCGCTGGGCATATCGAGAGATGTGTTGGCTTCATCGAGAATAAGAACGGATGGCTTCGTTGCTAGCGCCCGAGCGATACATATGCGTTGTGCTGTTGACGCCGGAATGCCGCGACCGGACAGGCTTCTGAGCTGTGTGTCGTAGCCAAGGGGCATACGGATAACTTCTTTATCCAACCCAGTAAGGCGGGAGGCCCAGAGCGCTGCTGGTGTTGGAATCGCCCCGAACAGAGTCAGGTTTTCTAAGATCGTGCCTTTGAAGGTGGTCGGCTTTTGTTCGACATAGCGAATGGACGCACTTGTAGTATGACCGTCTTTGCCACTGACTAGCTTGCCGCCAATACGAATTTCACCTTCTACCGGCGTGATGTCGCCAGCGATCGCCCGAAGCAGGGATGTGCGACCGCTGCCGTCGTCGCCTTTAAGGGCGATTAAGGAGCCGGCGGCGGCGTTGAAATCTATCTGGTCGAAAATCGGCTGCGCGTCGCCATACTGGATCGTGACGTCCTTTAAAGACACAACTTCAGCACGAAGCCTATCAGGATAGCGGAATTCTCGCTTGTTCTGGTGTTCCGCAAGCGTAGTTTGATCAGGATCGAAAATTTCTGCAATACGGTCGCGACGATGATCGGCGAGGTGGATTTCGTTCCATGCAGAAAGCGACCGCATTATTGGTTGAAGCAGTTGGGACGACAATAACATGCTGCAAGCAAGACCGCCAATTGTCATCTGGCCGGCAAGAACTAGAAAAGCGCCGGCGCCAACAATTGTCACCGCCGACATAGACGCGTATAGAGCGCTAGTATTTTGCGCGGCGCCAGTAAGCTTGATCAGCCGCCTGACAAGCACGCTCTCAGCAGATTGCAACCGTTCGAAGCGGCGCATCATTTGCGGTTCCATGGCTAACGATTTTACCGTCTGCATGGATTGTAAGATTTCTATAACAAAATCATACTTGCGCGAGTCAGATTTTTCTCGCTCTTCAATAGTTGCGCATAAACGCTTCGTACGCTGCATGGCATAATAGCCAAACAGTGCGAACAATAGGAGGGGAACAAGGAACAATGGCCCGCCAAGCAGAATAATAATTCCAGCAAATATCGGTATGAAACAAATATCGACCAGGATGACCCGAGATTGCCCTCCCAAATAACCGCCGAGGCCGCTGATTGAATTCAGCCTGTCAAGGTGTTCGCTTGCCGAAACAGCGGAGTGGCGCGATGGCGTGGTGGCCATCATGACGCCCAGCGCTTTTGTCGACAGGTTGTGCGTGAATGATGCTGAGGCCCAGTTGATTAGGAAAGACCGGCAGTATTTTAAAATTCCGTCGACTATGACAACGACAATAAGGGCGCCAATCATGACAACGAGCGTATCGAAGGATGCATTTGGCAAAACACGGTCGTAAATCTGTAACACCGTGAGCGGCAGAGCGAGCGCGAACAGATTGATAATAATTGAGCCCGCATAGACCGAAGCGCCCGGCGTGGGTTCATCGAGGTCAGGACTATACTGGCCAGGTGGCCGATCTCCCGGCAGGTTGCCCAGCAAATTTGTTACATATTGATACATAGTATTTTATACGCACGGTCGATGAACGCTTAGTCATTTAGGTTAAGGATAAATTGTTTAGGAAACATAAGCGTAGCAGGGGAAAAAGAAGATTTACGAGCGATTAACTAGCTTGATAAATTCCTGATTAATCTCCGGTTGATAATCTGACATCAGTTTTAGTTGCGTATCGAGGTCTGCCATGGCTGATGGAAAACAGTCCAGCTCGGATAATGCCGGCCGTAATACTCCAACCAAGGAGGAGCTAGAACGGCGTCATCAAGAGGACCTAGAAATCGAAGATGAGCGCAGCGCGCTGGAAAAAGCGCGTGAGCAGGACGCTGGCGCAATTCAGCCGGATGAAGGCGGTACGGGTTACGGCAACCTTCATTATGGCGATGGACCAGAAGGCGATATCGAGAAAGACGAGCCCTCAAGACAGAACGCACCGAGTAACACAGAACCGTCAGGTGGGTTTCAGGAACCGTCTTCTCGCCAGGAAGATGATACCGATGGCTCCAGAGATCTAAGTCGGGCCGGAGATTCTAGCCGCCATGACGCCCCTGTGGACGGCGGCCTCACCGAGCCAACATTAGACCCACGATCTGAAAACGGGCCTGTGCAAGTACAGTCGGATGGCCCGCATGTTGATATCCCCGCCGCTGGCGAAAATGCTATTTCACTCGCTTCAACAGGTGAAAACCCGCCTGTCGTTTTTGGGCTTGGCGTCAACCGCACGGACGCCAATGAGGCGCCGACCGAGATTGAGTTGTCAAACGATGTCATAAATGAAAATGAAACCGGCGCCGTCGTTGCGGTACTTTCTGCGGTCGATCCAGACAGTAATGATACGGCGACATATTCAATCGTTGGAGACGCTTCCGGCGCATTTGAAATTGTCGGTAAAGAGTTGCGCCTGAAAGAGGGCGCCAGTCTCGACTATGAAGTCCAGAATACATATGAAATCACGCTTGAGGTCACCGACGCCTCTGGCGCGACCTTCCAAAAGACGGTGTCGATCAATGTCGTTGATGTCAACGAGGCGCCAGAGGAGTTGATGCTCTCCAACGCCAGCGTTGGTGAGAACGTTGATGGCGCAGTGATCGGCGATCTTAGTCTTACCGATGTTGACGCCAGCGATAGCCACACATTCGCAGTATCGGATGACCGCTTTGAAGTGGTCGATGGTCAGCTGAAGCTAAAAGAGGGCGTCACGCTTGACCACGAAGAGGCGGACGCCATCGACGTCACTGTGACGGCGATGGACTCAGGCGGCCTTTCAACCGATGCTACGTTCACGATTGCAGTCGGCGACGTCAACGAGGCGCCGGATGATTTGAAACTCTCTAACGCCAATATTGCCGAGAATGCCGCTGGCGCGGTAATTGGCGATCTTAGCCTAACTGACGTTGACGCCGGCGATAGCCACACATTTACGGTGTCTGATGATCGTTTTGAGGTGGCCGATGGTCAGCTGAAGCTAAAAGAGGGCGTCACGCTCGACCATGAAGAGGCGGACAGCATCGACGTCACCGTCACGGCGACGGACTCAGGCGGGCTTTCGACCGATGCGACATTTGCGATTGCCGTAGGCGATGTCAACGAGGCGCCGGATGATTTGAAACTCTCCAACGCCAATGTCGGTGAGAACGCCGCTGGCGCAGTGGTTGGCGATCTTAGCCTTACCGACGTTGACGCCGGCGACAGCCATACATTCGCAGTATCGGATGACCGCTTTGAGGTGGTCGATGGTCAGCTGAAGCTAAAAGAGGGCGTCACGCTCGACCATGAAGATGCGGACAGCATCGACGTCACCGTCACGGCGACGGATTCAGGCGGGCTTTCAACGGATGCTACGTTCACGATTGCAGTCGGCGACGTCAACGAGGTGCCTACAGACTTGCTGCTTTCAAATGATATTGTTTCTGAAAACGATCCGGGTGCGGTTATCGCCACCTTATCCGCATCCGATCCGGATGTTGGTGATAGCGCAACATTCGTTATCGTCGATGATCCGTCAGGCGCTTTCGAAGTTGTGGGCGATCAGTTAAAACTTAAAGACGGCGTCACGCTAAATTATGAGGATGCAGACTCACGTAATATCACGATTGAAGTCACCGACAGCGGCGGCGAGACCTATCGTGAGAGCGTGACGGTAAATGTTGAGAACGTCAATTTCGCGCCAACGCTCGGGCTAGCGGGCAGCGAAGGACTGGCGGCGTCCTATTATGATGTCGGCCGGTCGATCCGTAATTTAGACGAGGTCGACTTTGACGCCGACCCGGATGCCGCAGCAATTGTCGCCAATCTCGATTACATGACCGGAAATGAAAAATTCTGGGATGGCGGTCCCGACAATTTCTTCGCTGCAAAATATGAGGGCCAGCTCGTTGTCGGCGAGGCTGGGTCCTATACTATCAACCTTGCTAGCGACGACGGCAGCGTGCTCTTTGTTGACGGCGTAGCGGTGCTCGACAATGATGGGCTACATGGAACGCGCACCAGAAGCGTCACGATGGAGCTTGATGAAGGCCCACATGAAATTGAAGTGCGTTACTTTGAAAATGGCGGCCGCCAAACGCTTCAGATGACCTGGAGCGGACCGGATACTGGCGGCGTTACAGAATTGGTAGACGGCGCCTCTTTCTATAATGGCGCCTTGCCTGATTCCTTGTCGCTATCTGAAGACACTCCCGGCGCTGTCGTAGCGACACTCGCCGTGTCTGATCCTGACGCTGGCGATACGTTCACATTCGCAGTCAGCGATGACCGTTTTGAGGTCGCCGAGGTTGATGGCGAACCGGTTTTAAAACTGAAAGACGGCGTCAGCATAGACTATGAGACAGAAGCGTCTGTAGATGTTTCGGTGACTGTCTTCGACGCTGCAGGCGAAAGCGATAAGGCTGATTTTTCGATTGCAGTTGCCGATGACAATTCTGCGCCGACATTGGCCGTGGCGAATACTGACGGGCTTGTGGCGTCCTACTATGATGTCGGTGGGTCGATCCGCAATCTGGATGAGGTTGACTTTGACTCCGACCCGGATGCTACCGGCGTGGTTGCTAATCTCGATTATATGACTGGAAATGAAACATTCTGGGAGGGCGGTCCCGACAACTACTTTGCTGCGAAATATGAGGGCCAGCTCGTTGTTGGCGAGGCCGGGTCTTATACAGTAAATCTCGCAAGCGATGACGGCAGCGTACTGTTTGTAGACGGCGTAGCGGTGCTCGACAATGATGGGCTTCACGGCACACGCACAAGAAGTGTTACTCTGGAGCTTGATGAGGGCCCGCATGAAATTGAAGTGCGCTATTTTGAAAATGGCGGCGCGCAGACATTGCAGATGACCTGGAGCGGGCCGGACACAGACGGGTTGACGCAACTCATAGACGGAACCGCACTGCGTCAGCCTGGGGCTTTTGATGTTGAAAACACTTCGGTGACCGAGAATGTCGATGGAGATATCGCGGTATTTTTATCTGCGGTGGATGCAGAAGGGGACGCGATCACCTTTGGGGTTAGCGATGATCGATTTGAGGTTGTTGATACGGATGACGGCCTGGCGCTCAAGCTAAAATCGGGCGAGGCGCTCGATTTCGAAACTGAAGCGCAGGTCAATGTTGTTGTTACAGCGACGGATGAGCATGGCGAGAGTGCAAGTGAAACATTTGCGATCACTGTTACTGACGTAGACGAAGGGCCGCCGCCAATCATTGGCACGCCTGGCAACGACAGGCTTCGGGGAACAAACAATGATGACGTTATTGACGGGCTTGCCGGCAACGACATCATCAGCGGTCGCGGCGGCGACGATGTCATTATTGGCGGTGAAGGTAATGATCGACTATATGGCGGTTCAGGCGATGATACATTCGTTGTTGCTGGCGATAATCAGGGATTTGATCGCGTAGTAGGCGGCCGCGGTGATGATCAAATTGCTGCTGGCGCCGATGATACGACAATTGGTCTCAATAATTTTGGCAACTGGGTCGAAACGATTTCGTCCGCTGGCTTTGATAATGTCACGATTGTTGGCACGGCCGGCAATAACACGCTGAACTTCTCGCGCACTGAACTTGACGGGATAGATGTCATCGACGCTGGCGCGGGCAACGACCGGGTTACCGGCTCGGCCGGCGACGACGTTATCATTGGCGGCGCGGGCAACGATCGCCTCAGCGGCGGTGACGGCGACGATACGTTTGTGATCTCCGGGACCGGTGATGGCTTTGATCGCTTCAGCGGCGGCGCTGGCGATGACCAGATCCTCGCCGGGTCTGATGACACCTCGATTGGGCTGGCTTACTTCAATAATTCG
>JAJFGE010000066.1 GCA_021776295.1 Hyphococcus sp. | reverse complement strand
CTCTCATGATCTATCCTTAAATTTCGGCGCTCTTGATTAAGCGCTCTCTGCTCTGGCCTGTCCGCTTACGCCTAACGCTTTCAGCTTACGATGCAATGCTGAACGTTCCATACCAATAAACGCCGCCGTGCGCGAAATATTACCGCCAAACCTGTTGATTTGGGCAATTAAATATTCGCGCTCAAAGCGCTCGCGGGCGTCGCGCAAAGGCAGGGATATAATCTGCTCTAGCCCTTCTCCCGCCGGGATTGAGAGGCCGGCGTCCATGACCTCGGACGGCAAGTGCTCGCAGGTAATCTGGATATCCGGGTCGCGATCCATCAAAATCAACGTCCGCTCGATGACATTGCGCAATTGACGAACATTACCCGGCCAATGATAGGTCTGAAGCGCCGCCATCGCTTCCGGCGAGAACGGCCGTTTCGGCAGGCCCGACGTGCGGGCAATCCGGTCAACAAAATAGACCGCCAGCGCCGGCACATCCTCGCGCCGCTCATCAAGCCCCGGCGCGGTTACCGAAACGACATTGAGGCGATGGAAAAGGTCTTCCCGGAACTGGCCGTTCGCGGCCTCCGCCAACAGGTCTTTGGACGAGGTGGAGATGATGCGCACATCGACCGACACCGCATTCTCGCCGCCGACGCGCTTGAAGCGCTGATCGACCAGGATGCGGAGAATTTTGCCTTGCGTCTCCAGCGGCATGTCGCCGATCTCGTCGAACATCAAAGTGCCGCCATGGGCCTTTTCCATCAGCCCGGTCATCCGTGGCGCGCCATCCTCGCCTTCGATACCGAACAATTCCTGCTCCATCCGTTCCGGTGCAATCGAGGCTGCGCTGGCGACCACAAAGGCCATATCGGAACGGCCCGACGAGGTGTGGATCAGGCGCGCAATCATTTCTTTGCCCGAGCCGGGCGGGCCGGCGATCAGGACGCGCGAGCGCGCATCGGCGACCCGCTCGATGATGCCGCGCAGCGCCGTCACCGCCGAGGACGATCCTATAAGGCCCCAATCTGGCGCGCGGGCGCGCAATTCGGAATTCTCGCGCTGCAACCGGGCCGCCTCAAGCGCGCGGTTGACCACCAAAATGAGCCGGTCCGCATTGAACGGTTTTTCGACAAAGTCGTAAGCGCCCTTCTTGATGGCGGCGACCGCAGTTTCAATCGTTCCGTGTCCGGAAATAATCACAACCGGGAGATCAGGATGAATGCGCTTCAACTCCTCCAAAATCTCAATTCCGTCCATGGTCGAATTTTGCAGCCAAACATCGAGGATGACCAATGCCGGCATCCGATCGCCCACAGCTGAGAGCGCCGATGTCGCATCGGCGGCCGAGCGCGGGCTAAAGCCCTCATCTTCCAGAATGCCCGAGACCAGCTCGCGAATGTCTTCTTCATCGTCGACGACAAGAATATCAATGCTCATAAGTATACGCTCTTTCCACTTTCCTACTCAGCCGCCGCGGGACTGCTCGCGGCCACCGTTACTTCGCCGGCGCATGGCAAGGTCACCGTTATCCGCGCGCCGCTCTTTCCTAAGTATCCGTCATCTGAAAAATCCAATGCGCCGCCATGATCTTCCGCAACTTTCTTAACAATGGCGAGACCGAGGCCGGTGCCTTTGGTTCGTGTCGTCATATAAGGCTCGGTAAGGCGGTGGCGCTCCGCCTCAGGCAAGCCAACGCCATTGTCGATAAAATGAATTTTAGAAACGCCGTCATCGACGGTGATTTCAACCTTGATCTTGCCAGGCGTTGCGTCATCGGTATCAGCAAGCCGCGCCGTCACGGCCTCGCCCGCATTCTTCAACAGGTTGGAAAACGCCTGCACCAGCAAGCGGCCATCGCATTCGGCGAACACCGGCATGTCCGGCGCTTCAATGATGAATTCAATCTCAGGGAACGTCACTTTCTGCGGGAAGACGGCCGCTTTCACCAATTCGCGTATATCTTCCCGGGCGATCACCGGCTTGGGCATTCGCGCGAAAGACGAAAACTCGTCAACCATGCGGCCGATATCGTTGACCTGGCGGATGATTGTTTCGGTGCATTTATCAAAGACCTCCGGCGTCGATGTTACCTCATTGAGATATTTCCGGCGCAACCGTTCGGCCGAGAGCTGGATCGGGGTGAGCGGGTTTTTAATTTCATGGGCGATGCGGCGAGCAACATCACCCCAGGCGGCGTTGCGCTGGGCGGAAATCAATTGGGTTATATCATCGAATGTCGCAACATAGCGTTTGCGCCCATCGACGACATCCTTCACGATACGGACGTTCAACGTCTGCATGCGCCCATGTCGCGTCAGATTGACCTGATCGCCAACCTCGGTAAAAGACGAGACCGCCGACGCTTCTAGGAGGTCGCATAGCTCCGGCATCACGGTTTTGATGTTCTGACCGGTGAGGCGGCCGGCATCTTCGCCGAGAAGCTCAGCAGCTGATTTGTTGGCAATCGTAATCCGGCCGCCCTCGGCAAGACCGATGACGCCCGCCGATACGCCGGACAGAACCGCTTCGGTAAATCGCCGGCGTTCGTCAAACTGCCGATTGGTGTCGATAAGGTCGTCGCGCTGGGTCTGCAACTGCGCGGTCATGTGGTTCATGGAACGGGCGAGAACGCCAAGCTCGCCGTCATCTTGGTGCACTTCAACACGCGCATCGAGCGCGCCGCCAGAAACCCGCCCGGCCATGTCGACCAGCCGCGTGATCGGTTGAACCAGACGCGTCGCCGCCCACAGCGCCAGCCAAATCGCGCCAAAAAGAATAATCACCGCAAGCACGATATAGCCAAGCAGGAACACCCGTTCGAGCCGCGAGCGGCCAAGCTTTGCATCCTCCCAATCGGCGACAACGCTACGCGTCGCGACCAGGCGCCCGGCGGTCCTGGCGTCAATCGAGCGATAGGCGATCAGCATGCCGCCGTCATAATAGGCAAGCCCCAGCGCGCCGACAAAAGTATCAAACTTTGCAGCATCGTTGACGCCGAAGAAAAACACTTCCCCCGGTAGATCGGCGGAGCGAACCTTTTCAAGGTTTTCCGCCGACGGCAGATTATAACTGCCGGTCTCAATTTCGGCGCGGACCATGATGCGCATGTCGCCGTCGATGAGATAGAGCGCCGAAAGCCCGCGCACCTGAGCTTGCGCAAAAAGATAGCGCCGGAAGCTGATCGGCGTTTCAGTAAACCCAAGGCCGGCCTCCTCCTGACGGCTGATGTCAAAAGCAATCTCGCGCATAGTTTGTTCATGCTCGACCCGACGCATATCAACAATGCCATTGGCGAGGTCGCGCGCGGTGTTTTGATAATTATCAATCCGTTCACTGAAGACATCGTTGAGGCTGGTGCGCAAAATGGTGAACGCAAATAGAAACGCGACAATCGCCGGGACCACTGCAAGTGCGGAAAAGATGCCAACGAGCTGAAGGTGGGTGCGCGAGCCGGCAAGCTGGTTGCGGCGTTCCGACAACACATGCCACAACCGCACGCCGATCAGGATGGCAAAGCCGGCGGCAATAACAATATTGCCGACCACCATCGACATCAGGAAGGCGCGGTCGACACGCTCGACCAATGGCGACATCAAAAACCAGGTGGTCAGGAACGCAACGCCGCCCGCGCCGAACAGCGCCGCAGCGGCCGTCGTATTCGACAGCGCCCATTGCGGCAGCAGGCGCCCGGCGCTGCGTGCGCGCGTCGCTGCGCCGCCTGCCTTGTCTGCGATGTGATCTTCTAAACCCAACTTGCCGTCCTGCGGGATATCAAAACCGTACCACTCCCCCGGTTGTGCGGACCCTTCACAAGGATGCGCACACAAGATCCGTGGGCGCTCCCTAGTCTGCAAGCCACGAACCACGGGAGATGCTGCGTCGATTGTTGCAAAAAATCAACACAAATGTTGCTAAAATGAAACAGTCGGTAATACGCCGTGTGGCCATCAGGCGGCAAAGCGTTCGAGCGCGGCGTCATCGCGCTCAAAAAACGCGCTCAAGGCCTCGTCAACCCGCTCCGGCGCCGCGATCCGGCAGATCCCCGCCCGGAAGGCCCGGCGCAGCGCCGGATCGATATCAACCGGCGCATGGTCAATATAGGCGGCAAGGTGTTTTCGCGCCATGCGGACGCCCAACGGTGCGCCATAATGGGCGATTGTCTCGCGATAATGCACAAGCGCTGCATCTTTCTGAACGTCCAGTGAAGGCGGCGTCATCGCCTCGCCATTCACCAACGCGTGCGCCAACGCGCCGGCGAGCCATGGCCGGCCGATCATTGCGCGCCCGATCATGGCGCCGTCGGCGCCGGATAGGGACAGCGCGCTGCGTGCAGTCGCGGCATCGACGATATCACCGTTAACGATAACCGGGATGCTGACCGCCTCCTTTACCGCCCGCACCGCGGACCAGTCGGCCGCGCCGGTAAAAAACTCACAACGGGTGCGGCCATGGACAGTAATCATCTGCACGCCGGCGCTTTGCGCTCTTGCAGCAAGCTCAGTCGCATTGAGGCAATCATGGTCCCAGCCAAGACGCATCTTCAGCGTCACTGGCTTTGATGTCGCCGCCACCGTCGCCTCGATCAGACGCAAGGCATGATCCAGATCGCGCATCAGCGCCGACCCGGAGGCCGCGCCGGTCACCTGACGCGACGGGCACCCCATATTGATATCGATGATGTCGGCGCCGGCGGCCTCAGCCAGCTTGGCGCCTTGCGCCATCCACTGCGCTTCGCGCCCGGCAAGCTGGATCACAAACGGAAAGACGCCGCTATCGCCCGCCGCGCGGCGCACCACATCCGGCCGCGCCCGCGCCAGCTCAATACTGGCGACCATTTCCGAGACAACCATCCCCGCGCCGAGGCGCGCCGCCGCCCGCCGGAACGGCAGATCGCTGATGCCGGACATCGGCGCAGCGATCACCGCGTTGGAAAGGTTTATACCGTTGATAGAAAACATTCTTCTTGGGCGTCCTTGGCTATGAGGGTGTTTAGCCGTTAAACCAACAGCTTACAAATGAGTTTGCACATGGTTCAGCCGAAAACGATCGCCATCATTGTCGCCGCCGGGCGCGGCGCGCGGGCTGGCGCTGGCGGGCCGAAGCAATATCGCACGCTTGGGCAGCGGGCGGTGATCGCCTGGACGGCGGAGGCGTTTCTTAGCCATCGCGACATCGATGCGGTGCGCATCATCATCCACCGCGATGATCACCACGCCTATGAGGCGGCAATGGCTGACCTGTTGGCGCATCCAAAACTGATGGCGCCGGTCGATGGCGGCGCCCAGCGCCAGGACTCGGTGCGTATCGGTATAGAAAGCCTTGAAGCGGGCGCCCCCGCACATATTCTCATTCACGATGCAGCAAGGCCGTTTATCGATGCGCCGAGCATCGCCCGCGTCATCGCCGCGCTGCAAACCCATGACGGGGCAATCGCCGCCCTGCCCATGCACGACACGATCAAGCGAGCGGGCAAGCGCGCCGGCGCCGATGCGCTAATTGACGCAACCGTGCCGCGCGAGGACCTATGGCGGGCGCAAACGCCACAAGGGTTTGGCTATGACAAAATCCTCAGCGCTCATCGCGCCGCTCAAGGCAAGGTGCTGACCGATGACGCCGCAGTTGCGGAAGCCGCGCAAATGCGCGTCGCGCTGGTCGCCGGTTCGCCGGACAATATGAAAATCACCCAGGCGGAAGATTTTGGCATGGCCGAAATTCTGCTGCGACGGAGAGTGAATGAGATGGAATACCGCACCGGTCACGGCTTTGACGTCCACGCTTTTGAAGATGGCGCCGCCGTCATCCTTTGCGGCGTTGAAATCCCTCATGACAAAAAACTCAAAGGCCATTCCGACGCCGACGCCGGCATGCACGCGCTCACCGACGCCATTCTCGGCGCCATCGGCGAAGGCGATATCGGCGATCACTTCCCGCCGAGTGACCCGCAATGGAAGGGGGCGGCGTCGAGCGTGTTTCTA
>JAJFGE010000065.1 GCA_021776295.1 Hyphococcus sp. | reverse complement strand
TGACAGAAATCGCCTAAGGCGGCTCCGCGATGCCGAAAAACCCTGATCATTTTCGGAAATGGTGAGGGTTTTTCAGTTTTGAGAAGGCTGATTACCGCCCAGCGACGCATGACGAAAGGCGGTCGGCGTTTGTCCGACGCTGTCTTTAAAAGCGCGGTTGAAAGAAGACAGTGACGCAAACCCGGCATCCATCGCTATGGTGAGGATGGGCAGCGCCGCCTTTTGCGGATCGGCGAGGGCCGCCTTCGCCTCCGCCATGCGGTAGCCGTTCAAAAACGCGCGGAAATTGCGGTGGCCCATGGCCTTATTGATGAGGGCGCGGACCTGGTGCTCCGGCGCGCCGATTCGCGTCGCCAGGGCGGTAATCGAGAGTTCCGGCTCAAGATAGGCCTCTTCGGCCTCGACAACGCCAATCAGCTTTTGATGCAAGAGCTGTTCTTTTGGCGACAACGTTTGCCGGGGCGCCTCGTCGGGTTCGACCGTGGGATCGAACATTAAGACGTGTTTATCAAGGCGGAACAGCCAGAACACACCCCACAAGATGACCGCAAAGAAAAGGCCATGCTCGACCGTGCTGAACCACAAGGGCTCGGCGTGAAAACCGAAAGCCAGCTCGCTCCACAGGTCGATGAGAAAGAGCGCCGCAATGGCGAAGGAGAAAAGCACCCGCACCCGTCTGCGCCCCTCGACGAGGTCGGTCCGTCGCCCGGTGACCGCGCGATAGACAATATGGGCGACAATACCAAGGGCCATGCCCGAGCGCATATAGGCTGCCCATGGCGCGGAAAGCGGCAGCTCAAGAACGAAATCATTGAAATTGAACAGGCCGAGAAAAAGCCAGACCAATGCAACGCCCCATTCGAGCCGGCCGAGGCGAAAATCGTCGTCGAATAAGGAAAGCGCGAACCACCAGATAAAAATAGCCGTATTCATGGACAGCGCCGACAGCACATATTGCAGCCCTATCGGGAAAAACGCATCGCCGGGCTCATTGGCGCCAACGATATTGATCAGGGAGATCACAAGCAAAGCGCCAAAGCGCGCCGCGCGGACATTCCAGGCGTCGCGAACGATCAGCACCAGTTGGACCAGCAGGAGCGTTACGCCGGCGAATTGAAAATAAAGTTCAAGAGTTTGCATAGGGGACAAAATGGCTTGAAAGAGCTGGCGATCATAAGAGATCGAAATGGCGCCCAGGTCAATTCATCATCGGGCGTGTTGTCAATATGGGCTACGGTCGCCAAAATTCCAGCATCATCGCAACAGAACGAGCGATTTCCATACGGAACAAGGGTAACCGATCATTGGCTAAGCCATCTACAGGCGCGCGCGTATAGCCTTACCGTGAAATCCTTAAAAGGACAGCGCCTGACAAAGTCACGGCGGTTGATACTAATTTTGCAAGGTTCAACCGTTCTTTCATGAAAAAGACGCCGATGAGTAACGCAAAAACGATACTGGTCTCGCGCAGAGCTGAAACGAGGGCGATCGGCGCTTTGGTAAAGCCCCATATCACAATTGCATAGGCGCAGAAGGAAGCGCCGCCGCCGAGAATGGTAATGCGCCGGCCTTGTTTTCCGATAACGCGGGCAAGAATGTTCGGGCGGCGGACCATGATAACGCCAGCAAAAGCGATGGCTTGCACCAACGATAGCCAAGCGTAATAGCCGAGCGCTGTGCCCGATTGCCTCGCGCCAAGTCCATCGACGAGCGAATACGCGGCGATAAAACAGCCCGTCGCAAGCGCCAAGCCGCCGCCTTTAGCATTGTGCAAGCCATCGGCGCTGCGAACCAGAAATAAACTCATCAGCCCGACGCCAATCATCATAATGGCTGTGATTTGCAAACTGGAAAAGACAACGCCAAGAAATGCTGCTGACACGAAGGCGACGATGAGCGGAGCCGAACCTCGGGCGATTGGATAGACTTGCGTGAAGTCGCCGTTTCGGTAAGCGAAGAGCAAAAAGAATTGATAGCCCATGTGGAGCACGACGCTGCTGGCTATGAACGGCCAACTCTCCGGCGAGGGGAGGGGCGCTATCAGCATTGCCGCAAGAGCGAATGGCGCATGCCCTAAAACCACCGCCGACATACTGAGAAATTTGTCGTCGGCATGTTTGACAAGCGCGTTCCACGAGGCGTGCAGCGCGGCAGCAAAAAGCACTGCCACGAAAACTGATAATTCCATAAGGTTTCCGGTGTGTAAGAAGTCGAGACGCTCAGTCTATCGCCTTGCAAGAGGGATAAATCAAGAGAGCCGGGCAGTAACAATTACGCTAGAACAAATCCGAGTTAAATTGAATCATGGTTTTGCTCTAGATTGTTTGTTTGCCGCATTTCTATCGGCGTTGAAAGCGGATAGCTTTCAACGCGTCACACTTATCCGGAAATGCTCTAGTTATAAGACCCGCAAGCGCCTTCCATTTCGGCGATCCATTCGGCGATGAGCGCAACGCCTTCGTCATGAGCGACGGAGCGGCCAAGCTCGGGCATCATGGCGCCGGGGTCGGTTGTTTGCATACGGAAGACCGTGATTGATTGCTCGGGATGGCCGGGGGCGATGTCAAAGGCGCGCCCGCCCGAACCGCTTCCGGCGGCGATCGGCGATTTGCAGCGGCCGAGCGCTGGGCCGCTGGCACCCGGCTCAAGGTCAAGCCCGGACGTGTCCGCCGCGCCGCCAGGGTTGTGGCAATGGCTGCAATTGATGTCGAGATAGGCGCGCGCCCGTGCGGCCAGGGGCGCGACCCCATCGGTCCAGTCGGCGCTTTGTTGAACCGTCGCGCCGTCGGAGAGGTCGCTGGTTAAAAGCCCTGCGGCGATCCAGTAATCGAGTTGGTTGAATGCCGGCGAGAAGGTGGAGCGCTTATTGAGGTGGCGCGCTTTCGGGCCGATCGGTTGCAGCGCCTTTGTGATCGCGTTAGTGGCGTGGCAGGCGGCGCATTGATTGGCGTTGGGAACGACATAGGCAAAATCTTCCACGCGTCCATCCGGGCGGTGGAGTGTTAGCGGCATGACCGCGCCGGTGCGTTTTATAACCGCATCGGTCTGGTCTTCATTCCAGACATAGGGTAGGGCGTCCCAGCCGTCCTGCCGGCGCACCAGAATGCGCGTTTCCATCAGGCGATAGCCATCCAGCGACATGGCGCCGCTTTCAACCGTATGCTCGTCGCCATAGCTCACCGCGCCGGTCCACCCATCGCCTTTGACGGGATAGAAAAAGGTTTTTGTAAGGACGGTTCCGACAGGGAAGTCGAATGCATCCTCGGGGTCATAAGTCGCTGCGCCCTCAGCCATCCAAACGGTGCGCAGCTTGAGCGCGTAATCGGTAAACAGCGGCGTTGCGAGATCGTAGGGCGTCACGCCATCGCCCAATTGCAATGCGCCCTGATCGGCGGCCATCATGCCCCAGTCGCTGAGCCGTTGCGGATTTTTATCGCCATGGAAGGTTGGCGGCGTGTCTTCGCTGCCGCAGGCGACGAGAAGAAAGACCAGCAATGCCGCAAATTTGCGCATTATTCCGCCAGCGGCCCCGTCAGCGTTACTGGCGCCAATTTCTCCAGCGCACAATCATGCTCCACCGCGGCCAGACGCGGATTTTTATATCCATTGGGTGCATCGACATTGATAATTTCAGCGCCGTCATTTTGAATGCAAAGGATTTCGACTAATGGCAGCGCCGCGCCGTCGCGCTTGTCCGGATTGACAAATCCGTCCCACAACACATCCGGCAGTGCGCCCATGGGACCGAACATGGCGATCTTTAAGGCTTGCAGGTCGAGCCCGTCCGGGTTCTTGCCGCCGCCGCTCATCTCGTTGCCATAGATGTAAATCCCCTCCGGATAGGGATCGAAATCCTCGCTCATGCCGTCCTGCGACAGGCCGGAAGAATAAACGCTGGCGACGATAATGTTCGCGGTCTTGTTGCCGGTGATGCGGTTGCCGAAAATCTCGACTTGATCGTTGGAGTTGACGACAACGCCGGAGCCGGCGGGGATGGAGGCCACCGGGGTTCCTTTATGGCCAAAATTTTTGGTGTTGTTGTCGAACACGTCATTGTCGAACACGCGGCTGCGCGCGCCCGGTTGTTTTAAATTCGGCATGTTAAAAACCAAAATGCCGCCGGTATTGTTGGTCGCGAAATTGCCATAGACATCGGCGTCAAGCGTGTTTTCGATTTCAATGCCGGCGACATTGTATTCCGCGCGGTTGTTGCGGACGACGACATTTTGCGACTGGCCGATATAAAGACCGGCGTCAGCAGCGGCGATGGCGACGTTTTCTTCCATCAACACATTTTTGGTCTGCACCGGGTAAATGCCGTAAGCGCCGTTCGATGTTTTTGGACCGCCAGTCCATTCGGTGCGTACCCGGCGGACGATGATATTTTCGCCCTTGGTGATTTTTAAGGCGTCGCCTTTGGTGTCTTCAATCGCTAAATCTTCGATGGTAAAATCGCTCGCGGTGACAATCAGCCCCTCGGCTCCGGCGATCTGGTCTTTAAACGTGAGGACTGACTTGTCCATGCCTTGCCCGCGGATGGTGACGCCGTCGACGGCGAGGCTGAGCGAACGGTTGAAGGAAAATGTCCCCGCAGGGATTTCGATGATATCGCCGGGCTGGGCGTCGAGGAGCTGCGTCATCAGACTTTCCTGATAGGACGCGTCTGCGGGGGCGGAAGTCATCGCCTTCTCGCCGCATGCGGCGAGCGCCAGCGTTGCGGCGGCAATCATCCAAAATTTCATGGCTAAACTCTCCCAGAATTTTAAAGGAAACATACGCCAATATGAGGCAACGCCAAAGCGCGGCGCGCAGTGGTTACGCTACCGCGTCCACCACGGATTTGAAGAACGCCGCGCCATCGACGCCGCCGAGGAGCGGCGAGATCACCCGCTCTGGATGCGGCATCATGCCGAGGACATTGCCGGCGTCGTTCAAAATGCCGGCGATATCGCGGGCTGAGCCATTGGGATTGTCTACATAGCGGAACACAATCCGCGCATCGCCCTCCAGCCGGGTGAGGGTTTCGTCGTCGGCGAAATAATTACCGTCATGATGGGCGACGGGGAAATCGACGAAGGCGCCTTGTTCAAATCCGCCGGTAAATATCGAGCTATTGTTCTCAACCCGCAAGGTGACGCTGCGGCAAACAAAATTGAGACCGGCATTGCGCAACAACGCGCCCGGCAACAGTCCCGCCTCGCACAATGTCTGGAAGCCGTTGCAGATGCCGATCACCGGGGTTCCGGCTTTCGCCTTTTCGATCACCGCGCGCATGACAGGCGATTTTGCCGCCATCGCGCCGGAACGTAAATAATCGCCATAAGAAAATCCGCCCGGCAGAATGATAAAATCCGTATCGGGAAGGCTGGCCTCGCCATGCCAGACCATGGCCGGCGCGTTGCCGGTCGCCTGTTCAAGCGCAGCGGCAGCGTCGCGATCGCAATTAGAAGCGGGGAAGACGATGACGGAGGGTTTCATGCGTTAGTCCAATGAAAAGTTTTGCCGCTGATTTTTTGACTTGTCCGCCTTCGCGGACGGGGCAGCATCGCGATCGCAATTAGAGGCCGGAAAGACAATGACGGACGGTTTCATGATGCGCTTTCTTTCTCCAAACGCCGCCCGATCATTGTATGCTGACGGGCATGGTCATAGGCAATGGCTTTCTCGAATTTAAAACCCGCCTCTTCAAGCCAGGCGCTCAACGCGTCTTTCGCGGTAAATCGCAGCATCACATCGCGGCCGAGCAGGCGTCCTATCCATTGCAACGGGGCAGAGCGGAAAGCTGATTTGTGGCGCATCTCGTCAGGGTCTAGATAGGAGCAGATGATAACGCCCCCCGGCTTAATCGCACGCGCGGCGAGCCGTAGATAATGCTTAATTTCCTGCGGCGTTAGATGGGTAAAGACCGACATGCAAATCGCCATATCCGCCCAGCCGTCATCCACCGGCAAAGTGATGCCGGTCACAACCTCAAAATGCCAGTCAGGGCGCTTGGCTTTGTTGTGCGCAAACTCGATTAGCTCGGGCAGGATGTCGGTGCCGATATACGTAATGCGTTCTTCACCGCGAAGCGCATAGGCAGCCCGGCCGGCGCCGCAGCCAATGTCGAGGAGATTGAAAGACCCTTTGGGCGCATGATCAAGCACCAGCGCGGCTTGAAACTTTCCTTCGCCTTCATAATTGCCGCCGACGGCTTCATGAAAGGCTGCTTCCCCGTCTCCGTGGCGCTTTTGCAGTGTCCGCCAAAGCCGGCGATATTCTCGCAGATAGTGAGGCCGTCCTGGCATGGCTATCCCCACAATCGGCCGCTCAGGCCAGGATTTCGATCTGATAGTTTTCCATCACCGGATTGGCGAGCAGTTTTTTGCACATCTCTTCGGCTTTGGCGCGGGCGGCGGCCTCGTCGCTCTCTTCGAGCTTTAGCTCAATCACCTTGCCCTGACGCACATCCGACGCGCCGGCAAAGCCAAGCCCGGCAAGCGCGCCTTCAATCGCCTTACCTTGCGGGTCAAGAACGCCATTTTTCAAAGTGATGGTGATTTTGGCTTTCATTTGCTGGCCTTGTCGCCATTGTCGCTCACCAGCACCGGCCCTTGCGCGCCGGTGTTTTCGTTCTCGCGTAAAACTCCGAGGCGGCGCGCGACTTCGCGATAGGCGTCAGTGACATTGCCGAGGTCTTTACGGAAGCGGTCTTTGTCCATGATGTCGTTGGTTTCCATATCCCACAGGCGGCAGCTGTCGGGGCTGATTTCATCGGCGACCAGAAGGCGCATCAGCTCGCCCTCATATTGGCGGCCGAATTCAACCTTGAAGTCGACCAGCTTGATGCCGACGCCGGCGAACAGCCCGGCGAGGAAGTCGTTAATCCGCAAACCAAGCGCCATCATGTCGTCGATTTCCTGGGGGCCGGCCCAGTTGAACGCGGTGATGTGTTCTTCGGACACTAAAGGATCGCCAAGCTTGTCGTCTTTGTAATAAAACTCGATGATCGATCGCGGCAGCGCCGTGCCGTCTTCCAGGCCAAGCCGTTTGGCGAGCGATCCGGCGGCGACATTGCGCACCACCACCTCAAGCGGAATGATTTCCAACTGGCGCACCAGTTGTTCGCGCATATTGAGGCGGCGGATGAAATGCGTCGCCACGCCGATGCGCTCCAGCCCGACCATGATGAATTCGGAGATGCGGTTGTTGAGGACGCCTTTACCCTCAAGGACGGCATGCTTTTTATTGTTAAAAGCGGTCGCATCGTCTTTGAAATACTGGATGATGGTGCCCGGTTCCGGGCCTTCAAAAAGGATTTTCGCCTTGCCTTCGTATATCTGTTTTCGGCGGGCCATTTGGATAATCCTTTCAAAGCCTTATACGGGTCTTTGGAGCGGTCGGAATAGAGCGGCAGGCGGCCCGGGGCGACTCGGATACGGGGGTCGGCTATGGTCTCGCTAGCACGCCTCGGGCGGATGGAGAAGCGGGATTTAGGGCTTCTGAACGGCGTTGAAAAGGGCTTTGTTAAAATCACCGCGCGCCGCCGCATTGCGAAGCCTTCAAACCGCCTATAAGTAACCTTAAGGGACCAGCGAAGACCCCTGTTCTGGAGAGTGTTGAATGACGACTTTTGACGACCGCGAAGACAAATATGAGAAGAAATTCGCCCATGACGCGACGCTGCGGTTCAAGGCTGAGGCGCGCCGCAACAAGCTGCTCGGCCTGTGGGCGGCGGAGCTGCTCGGCAGGCATGGCAAGGACGCTGAGGTCTATGCTCGCGAAGTCATCAAGGCCGACCTCGAAGAGGCTGGCGACGAGGATGTTTTCCGGAAAATCCGCGGTGATTTTGACGCCAATGGCATCGACCAGTCCGACCACCAGATCCGCCGGCATATGGATGAGTTTATGGCCGCAGCGATGCAACAGCTCCAGGAAGAGGGGTGAGCGAGTTTAGGCCTTCTACATGGCCATCCTGATAGCTTTACTGCGCGGCATTAATGTCGGCGGCCATAACAAGCTGCCAATGCAGGCGCTTCGATCAATTGCACAAGCGCAAGGCGCGAGCAACGTTTCCACCTATATTCAAAGCGGCAATATTGTTTTTCGGTCGCCAAAAGCAAGCGCGACATCGATTGCGAAAAAGCTTCGCGCGGCAATCCATAAAGACTTTGGCTTTAAACCGGGTATCTTGATGCTCGATCACGATATGTTGGGCGCCGTGATTAAAAATAATCCGCTTGCTGTAATAAGCAGCGATCCATCAAAACTGCATGTGCTCTTCCTCACGAAGCCCGCTGACAAAAAACGGCTGAAAGAAATTGAAGCATTGCTGTCAAATGATGAGCAGGTCAAAGCGGTGCAGTCGGCGATCTACTTTCATGCGCCGGCCGGTATTGGCCGGTCGAAAGCCTCGGAAAAGCTTGGCCGCCTATTTCCTGGCGCTACAGGGAGAAATTGGCGAACCTGTCTAAAGCTAGAAGAAATGGCCGACGCTTTGGCGCAACTATAGTGCGACGCATAAACCTGAAAATAGTGTCGTGGTAACTGTAATTGCTGCTGGCGGCGCGCAATTTCTGTGTTTAAAAACAGCACTAAATTGACAAGGAGCTGACATGGCGCGCGTATCAGGGAAAAAAGTCGTTATCACTGGCGGCGCACAGGGGCTGGGCGCCTGTTTTGGGCACATGCTGGCTGATGAGGGGGCGAAAGTTGCGCTCACCGACATTAATTTTGACGGCGCCGAAGCCACCGCAGCGGCGATCAACGAAAAACATCCCGGCGCCGCGATAGCGATCAAGCATGACGTCACCGACAAGGATGAATGGGTCGAGGCGCTTGGCGCGGCGTCGGCGTTCATGGGCGGGATCAGCGTGTTGGTCAACAATGCCGGCATCGGCACGTTTGGCAATATTGAGACCGAGAGCTGGGAAAACTGGCGGCGCACGCAAGCGATTGATGTCGATTCAATCTTCATCGGCACTCAGCTCGCCATGCCGTATCTGAAAGACAACCAACCTGGATCGATCATCAATATTTCATCCGTTGCCGGTTTGATCGCCGACGGCATGATGGTGTCCTACAACGCCGCCAAATCCGCCGTGTGGATGATGTCGAAGTCAATTGCGCTGCATTGCGCGCGGTCCGGCTATGATATTCGCTGCAACTCGGTGCATCCGGTGTTCACGCGCACGCCGATTATCGACCCGCTATTGGAGCTTGGTGGCGGCGGCGAAGAGGGCGAACGGCGCCTGATCAGGCAAATTCCCCTGCAACGCCTCGGCGAGCCGGAAGATGTGGGCTATTGTATTTTGTATCTGGCGTCGGATGAATCGCGCTTTGTCACCGCATCCGAGTTCAAAATCGACGGCGGCATCACCGCGCAATAACGCCGTCAACCCGTATCATGCGGGCGCCAAATAGTCCCTTATCGTCATGGACGGCCCGTCCCGGTGATTGCCCGGCTGCTGCGAACACTCTAACATTGCTTGGAAATTTTACCCTTGGCTTTGAATAGTCTAAGGCTTTGTCGCCCAGTCTTGGCGCGCCGCCCAATCAAAAAGGAGACCGCATGTCGGGTTTTTTGATCTTCATCCTGCTCATTGTCGCGATCATTATTTTTGTCGTTACGATCTACAACCGCATCGTCGCCCTCAACCAGCGCACCGAACAGTCTTTTGCCGATGTCGACGTGCAGCTGAAATTGCGCCACGACCTGATCCCCAATCTGGTAGAAACGGTGAAAGGATATGCGGCGCATGAAAAAGACACGCTCGATGCAGTGATATCGGCGCGCAACGCCGCGCAAGCCGCCCACGGCCCGGCGGCGCAGGGCGCAGCTGAAGGCGTTCTCGGCGCTGCGCTCGGCAAGATGTTCGCCCTGGCGGAGGCCTATCCCGACCTTAAAGCCAACACCAACTTTCTGGAGTTGCAGCGCGAGCTTTCCGATGTTGAAAACAAAATCGCCGCGGCGAGGCGGTTCTTCAACAATGCAGTGCAGGAATTTAACACTTCCATCCAGCAAATTCCCGGCAATCTTGTGGCGCCGCTCGGCGGGTTCTCCGCAAAAGAATATTTTGAAGTGCCCGAAGCCAGCCGCGAACAGATTGAGGCGGCGCCGGATGTGAAGTTTTAGAACACGATGGAGAACAGTGCATTTCCTCTGCCGGATATTCGCAGCGCCACTATGAGCGATGCAGATGAAGTTGCAGATATTCTAGCCGAAGCGTTTAGCCATGACCCGGTGATGGGCTGGATGTATGGCAATACGCATCCGCAGTGGGGGACCTTTCTCGAACTGGCCAAGGGCGTCTATCTGCGCCATGGATTCGGCCATATTGCAGAAGATGGTGCGGCTGCGTTGTGGATGCCGGCGCGTGTTGACGCAAAATTGCCGCTGATGGGGGAATTGCGATTGTTTTTGTCCGCCTTTCAGAGCGGTGGTTTGGGCGCGCTGAAGCGTTTGCAGGCGACAGAGCAAGTGATGCAGGCCAGCCATCCCGAGGCGCCGCATTTCTATCTGTTCGCGGTCGGCGTGCGTGAGAAGATGAAGGGCAAGGGCCTCGGCGGGCGCATCATCCGCGAGGGGTTGCGCCGCGCGGATGGGGCTGGCGCGCCGGCTTACCTTGAGAATTCAAACCCCAAAAATACGCCGCTTTATGAGCGGCTGGGATTTAAAGCAATCGCGCCGCTCGCATTGCCCACCGGAGCGCCACAGCTTTTGGGCATGATGCGTCCGGTGGGAGCGCCGTCATGAAATTGCTCGGCCTCATCGGCGGCGTCAGCCCGGAATCTACTGTGATTTATTATCGCTTGCTCAATGAAGCAGCACGGGATCGCCTTGGCGGTGAGCATTCGGCGAATATTGTTCTTTATACGCTGGATTACGGGACCATGATCCGCCATTATGACGCCGGCGATTGGCCGGCTTTTATAGCTGAAGTGGTCAAAGGCGCTGAGCATCTGGCTGCCGCCGGCGCAGAGGTGCTGGTGATTTCGTCGAACACCACCCATGTTGCTGCAGAGGCGGCGCAAGAGGCGACCGGGCTGCCGCTCATTCACGTGCTAGACGCGCTGACTGACGCCATGAACAGCGCCGCCGCCAAAAAACCGCTATTGCTTGGAACGCCCGTGGTGATGGGCGGCGATCACTATCTTCCGGCATTGGCGCAGCGTTACCATGGGGACGTGCTTGTTCCGACGACACAGGAACAGGGCGAGATTGGCCGCATCATTCTTGACGAGTTGGTCAATGGCGATGTGCACGAGCCTTCGCGCAAGGTGTTGCTGGCGATCATTGACCGCCACGGCGCCGACGGCGTTATTCTCGGTTGCACCGAGCTGTGCATGATCTTGTCGCAGAAATATGTCGACTTGCCGGTGTTTGATACGACCGCGCTGCATGCCATGGCGGCCAGCGCCTACGCGTTTCAGGGTGACTGAGCCATGGGCGCCTTCGGCCTGCAAACTCATATCTGGAACAACAATTTAAAGTCCGTCGCCTTAATGGCGGGGTTTCCGGTTTTGCTCCTGGTGTTGATGTACGGGTTGGCGGTGGGTTATGTCGCCGTCGCCGCACCGGTTGCGAGCGCTGGCGAAGGCCTTGTCCTCGCGCTTAACCATCTGAAACGCATCTGGCCGTTTGCTTTTCTTGGCGCGGGCGTTTGGTTTTTCATCGCCTGGATTTCCTATCAGAAAATTATCGAGCTTTCGGTCGGCGCGCGCGGACTGACACGCAAGGAAGCGCCGGAGCTTTATAATCTGCTGGAAAATCTCTGCATCGCCCGCGGCATTACCATGCCGAGCCTCAATATTGTTGAAACGCCGGCGCTCAACGCATTCGCCAGCGGTCTTACGGATAAAAACTACAAAGTGACGGTGACGCGCGGGCTGATCGACACGCTCGACAAGGATGAAATCGAAGCGGTGCTCGCCCACGAACTCACCCATATCATGAACCGCGATGTCCGCCTGCT
>JAJFGE010000064.1 GCA_021776295.1 Hyphococcus sp. | reverse complement strand
ACCAAAATATTTGGTGATCGCCGCCGTCAGCGTCGTCTTGCCGTGGTCAACGTGGCCGATTGTGCCGACATTGGCGTGCGGTTTATTTCGTTCAAATTTTTCTTTCGACATCTTACTTTCTCCGTCTCTAGACGACTGCCTTTAAAAATTTACCGGTTAGCCGGCCAATTTCGCTCTTACTTCTTCTTCAACTGCTTTTGGTACGCGGTCATAATGGTCAAACTGCATCGTGTACTGAGCGCGCCCTTGGGTCGCTGAGCGCAGATTGTTCACATAACCGAACATATTCGCCAGCGGAACCATAGCGTGGATGACATTGGCGTTGCCGCGCATCTCTTGTTCTTGAATTTGACCACGCCTGGAATTGAGATCGCCAATGACAGTGCCGGTATATTCTTCCGGCGTGACGACTTCAACCTTCATGACCGGCTCAAGCATGGCAAGGCCAAGCTCAGCTTTGTTCTCGCGCATCGCAGCGCGCGCCGCGATTTCAAACGCCAGCACCGATGAGTCGACATCGTGGAAGGCGCCGTCATAAAGCTCGATTTTGAAATCAAGGATCGGGAAGCCCACCAGAAGGCCAGCTTCGCGGATGGTTTTCAGACCTTTTTCAACACCCGGAATATATTCCTTCGGAATATTCCCGCCGACAATCTTGCTTTCGAACTGATAGCCCTCGCCCGGCTCCAGCGGAACAACGCGGAATTTGATGCGCGCAAACTGACCGGAACCGCCCGACTGTTTCTTGTGCGTGTAATCGATGTCGGCGTGCTTGGTGATCGTCTCGCGATAAGCGACCTGCGGCTGGCCGATATTGGCCTCGACTTTGAATTCGCGCTTCATGCGATCAACAAGAATGTCGAGGTGCAACTCGCCCATGCCCTTGATGATTGTCTGACCGGATTCTTCATCGGTCGTGACGCGGAACGAAGGATCTTCTGCAGCAAGACGTTGTAGCGCGAGGCCCATTTTTTCCTGGTCGGCTTTGGTCTTTGGCTCAACCGCAAGCTCAATCACCGGCTCGGGGAATTCCATGCGCTCCAGCACAATCGGGTTTTGCGGATCGCAAAGCGTATCGCCCGTAGTCGTGTCCTTCAGGCCAACAATCGCGATGATGTCGCCGGCATAGGCCGCCTTGATTTCTTCGCGGCTGTTGGAGTGCATTTGCAACATCCGGCCGACGCGCTCTTTCCTGCCTTTGACGGAATTTATGACCTGGGTGCCGGTTTCCAGTTTCCCGGAGTAAATCCGGCAAAATGTCAACGTGCCGACAAACGGGTCGGTCATGACTTTAAAGGCCAGCATTGAAAGCGGCGCGTCATCAGAAGACTCACGTATCGCTTCTTCATCTGAATCCGGCAGCACGCCGTTAATCGCAGGAACCTCAACCGGGCTCGGCAGAAAATCGACCACAGCGTCGAGCATCGGCTGCACGCCTTTGTTCTTAAACGCAGAGCCGCAAACCACAGGGTGAAAATCAACCGCGCAGGTGCCCTGGCGGATAAGCCGCTTGATGGTCGCATTATCGGGCTCGTCGCCTTCGAGATACGCCTCCAGAACCGCTTCATCTAGCTCAACGACGGCCTCGATCATTTTCTCGCGATATTCTTTTGCCTGCTCAACCAGGTCCTCTGGAATATCGGCTTCAAAAAATTTCGCACCGAGCGATTCTTCTTCCCACAGGACGGCCTTCATCTTGATCAGATCGACAATGCCTTTGAAATTATTTTCAGCGCCAATCGGCAATTGCAGGACAACCGTTTTGGCGCCAAGGCGTTTGTGAATCGAATCAACAGAAAAGAAGAAATCAGCGCCGATTTTGTCCATCTTGTTGATGAAGAACATCCGCGGAACGCTATATTTGTCGCCCTGGCGCCACACCGTTTCGGTCTGCGGCTCAACCCCGGCATTGGCGTCAAGCAGCGCAACGGCGCCGTCGAGAACGCGCAAGCTGCGCTCAACTTCAATAGTGAAATCAACGTGACCTGGCGTGTCGATAATATTCAGGAGCTTGTCGTTCCAGGAACATGTCGTCGCGGCGGACGTAATCGTTATGCCACGCTCTTGTTCTTGCTCCATCCAGTCCATCGTCGCCGCGCCGTCATGGACTTCGCCGATTTTGTGGCTTTTACCTGTGTAATAGAGAACGCGCTCGGTGGTCGTGGTTTTCCCGGCGTCAATATGCGCCATGATCCCGAAGTTGCGATAGTCCTCAATTTTATGCGAACGCGGCATGACAGCGAGCCCTTACTCGGTTGAATTCGTTTACCAACGATAATGCGAAAACGCCCGGTTGGCCTCGGCCATACGGTGTGTGTCTTCGCGTTTTTTAACGGCGGCGCCGCGATTTTGCGCGGCATCCATAATTTCATTCGACAGCCTGTCGACCATCGTCGTTTCATTGCGCGAGCGCGCAGCGCCAATGATCCAGCGCATGGCAAGCGCCTGCTTGCGGTCGGGGCGCACTTCAACCGGCACCTGATAGGTAGCCCCGCCGACCCGGCGCGAGCGCACTTCGAGGGCGGGCGTTACATTGTCGAGCGCTTCTTTAAACAGCTCCACCGGCTGGCGACGCATCTTGTCTTCGATGCGATCCAGCGCGCCGTATACAATCTTTTCTGCGGCCGGTTTCTTCCCGTCAATCATGACGTAGTTCATAAATTTCGACAGTGTCTTATCGCCGAATTTAGGATCGGGATGAACAACTCGTTTTTCTGCGCGGTGACGTCGTGACATTGTTCTTAACCCTATTTCGGACGCTTGGCGCCGTATTTCGAACGGCGTTGTTTGCGATCTTTGACGCCCTGCGTATCCAGAACGCCGCGAATAATGTGGTAGCGTACGCCCGGAAGGTCTTTAACGCGGCCGCCCCTGATCAGAACAACAGAGTGCTCTTGAAGATTGTGGCCTTCGCCGGGGATATAACCGATCACTTCATAGCCATTAGTGAGGCGGATTTTTGCAACCTTGCGAAGCGCAGAGTTCGGTTTCTTCGGCGTCGTCGTATAAACGCGCGTGCAAACCCCCCGCTTTTGCGGGTTGGCTTCCAGCGCCGGGACTTTGTTAATCCGTCGCTTCGGTTTCCGCGGCTTGCGGATCAGTTGCTGAATCGTCGGCATTCGATCTCCTGGCCTCAACCCTAAACGCGTGTAAAACGCGGCATTTTTCGCGCCACCTGACATATCGCTGGGGCGATATACCCATGACGCAAATGAGCGGGTCCGCATCTGGCGGAACGCCGCTCCATGAAAACTTGACTATCGTCGGCTAAGATTGGCTGCGTTTCAGATAAGTCCTCGCGAACACACCTGACGGCCAGCCGTCCTGCGGCGCACTAACTAGCCCCGGGAATCGGCGTGGTCAATAGAGTTCGAGGGCGATTTTGAAGATTTTTTAAGGCTTCGAACACAGCCGCTCCGCGACCTGGCGCTCAACCGGTCCCTGCCAGACGGATCGCATGAACAATACGCTATTTATTTGAGGAATTACGGGGATTTTTTCGGCCATTCGGCGATGGAATACGTCCCCAAAGCGCCAAAAACCACACCGCTGGCCACCAGATGTAACTTTCAAACAAAAACGGCGGCCCAAGGGCCGCCGTTCATTTTGATGATTTCAGCTTTTGGGGTTACTGCGCTGCATCAACGCTCGGCTCAGCAGCATTTTCAGCGCCCGGCTCTACCCCCGCCTCAATGCTAGGCTCAGCAGCCTCTTCAAACGCCGGCGTCGCAGGCGCCTCCTCAGCCGGAGGAAGCGCGGCTGCCGCCACTTTTTCACGCTCGGCGATCAATTCAGCATCGCGGCGTTCGGCCTCAAGCTGACGGCGCGACATCGCCCCGCCGGTGCCGGCGGGAATGAGGCGGCCGACAATCACGTTCTCTTTCAGGCCTTCAAGCGCATCGATCTTACCGTTAACCGCCGCATCGGTGAGCACCCGCGTCGTCTCCTGGAACGAGGCTGCGGAAATGAACGAGCGGGTCTGCAACGAGGCTTTGGTGATGCCAAGCAGGACCGGTTGCGCTTTGGCTGGGGTCTTGCCTTGATTGTCGAGCTTTTCATTCATCTCCTGGAATTCAAGCTTGTCGACTTGCTCTTCTTTCAGGAACAGAGAATCGCCCGGATCGGTAACTTCGACCTTCTGCAACATCTGGCGGACAATCACTTCGATGTGTTTGTCGTTAATCGGCACGCCCTGCAATCGGTAGACTTCCTGGATTTCGTCAATCAGGAAGTCAGCAAGCGCTTCAATGCCCATGATTTGCAAAATATCATGCGGCGCCGGATTGCCGTCCATGAGATATTCGCCCTTGGCGATGAAGTCGCCATCCTGAACCGCGATGTGCTTGCCTTTGGGGACAAGGTAATCTGAAGTCTCGAGGCTCTCATCGGTCGGAATAATCTTGATACGGCGTTTGTTTTTGTAGTCGCGGCCGAACTCAACTTTGCCATCGACATTGGCGATGATCGCGTGGTCTTTCGGCCGGCGCGCTTCAAACAGTTCCGCAACCCGCGGCAGACCACCGGTAATATCTCTGGTTTTGGCGCCCTCCGTCGGGATCCGCGCTACCGCATCGCCCGCGGCGATCTTGGAGCCGTCTTCAACCGACAGCACCGCGCCGACCGGCAGGACATAACGCGCCTCGCCACCGGATGACAGCGTTTCGATTTCTCCGGCGGCATTGACGATAATAATCGATGGCTTCATGTCGGCGGCGCGCGGATTAGTGCGCCAATCGGTAACGATGCGGCTGGCGATGCCGGTCGCTTCATCGGCGACGACCTGCATCGAATAGCCTTCCTGCAGATCTTCAAATTTCGCTGTGCCGGAAAGTTCCGTCAGAATCGGGACTGTATAAGGGTCCCAGTCCGCAAGGCGTTGCCCGCGGGTAACCGGTCCGCCGTGTTTAACGCGCAGCTTCGCGCCGTAAGAGACTTTGTAAGAGGCGTGTTCTTTGCCATCGACGCCGATAATTTTCACCACAGTGTTGCGGCCCATGACGACGATGTCGCCAGCGGTGTTGACGACCGGCTCGCGTCCTTCAATTTTGACCGTGCCTTCGTGGCTCGCCTCGATGAACGACGTATCGCCGACTTGCGCGGTGCCGCCGACATGGAACGTCCGCATCGTCAGCTGCGTGCCCGGCTCGCCGATCGATTGCGCCGCAATGACGCCGACTGCCTCACCGATATTGACATGGGTGCCGCGCGCAAGGTCGCGGCCATAACACATGCCGCAAATGCCAGACTTGGCGTCGCAAGTCAGAACCGAACGCGCGCGCACCGTCTGAACGCCGGCGCCTTCAATTTCTTCCGCCTGCGCCTCATCAACTTCATCGCCGACTTTGCCGACCAGCTCGCCGGTCTCAGGGCGACGGATATCTTCAAGCAGCGTGCGTCCCAGAATGACCTGGCTCAGCGGCACGATAATCTCGCCGCCGCGGACAACCGCTTCGACGGTAATGCCGTTTTCTGTGCCGCAATCGACTTCGCGAACGATGCAATCCTGCGCGACGTCCACCAGACGCCGGGTCAGATAGCCGGAGTTTGCAGTCTTAAGCGCCGTATCGGCCAGGCCTTTGCGTGCGCCGTGAGTGGAGTTGAAGTATTCAAGAACCGTCAGACCCTCTTTAAAGTTCGAGGTAATCGGCGTTTCAATGATTTCCCCGGACGGCTTGGCCATCAGCCCGCGCATGGCGCCAAGCTGGCGCATTTGCGTCGGCGAGCCGCGCGCGCCGGAATGGGACATCATGTAAATTGAATTCGGCTCGAGCTGGCGTTTGGTTTCCGGATCGAATTTAGTTTCAGAAATCTCGCCCATCATCTCATCGGCGATTTTGTCGGTGCATTTCGCCCAGGCGTCGATAACCTTGTTGTATTTCTCGCCGCGCGTGATCAGACCCTCGGCATATTGCTGCTCGAACTCACCGACCAGATTGCGAGTTTCTTCGACCATCGTGCGTTTGGCCTGCGGGATCACTACATCGTCCTTGCCGAAGGAAATGCCGGCCTTGCAAGCTTCCCGAAAGCCGAGGCCCATCACGTGGTCGGCGAAGATCACCGTCTTCTTCTGACCGCAATGGCGATAAACAATGTCGATGAGCCCTTGAATGGTTTTCTTGGTTAGGAGCTGATTAACCACCGAAAACGGCACATTGGAATCGCGCGGCAGAACCTGCGCAACCATCATCCGCCCCGGCGTGGTTTCAACCACCTGACGAAGCGGGTCGCCGTTCTCGTCAACAGTGTCCCAGCGCGCCTTGATTTTTGAGTGCAGCGTTACGGCGCCGGCTTCGAGCGCGTGCTCGATTTCCGCCATCGTACCGAGGATTTTGCCCTCGCCCGGCTCACCCTCTTTGTCCATGGTAATGTAATAAAGCCCAAGGATAATGTCTTGCGACGGCACGATAATCGGCTTGCCGTTGGCGGGCGATAAGATGTTGTTGGTCGACATCATCAACACCCGCGCCTCAAGCTGCGCTTCCAGCGACAACGGGATGTGTACGGCCATTTGGTCGCCGTCAAAGTCGGCGTTAAAGGCGGTGCAGACCAGCGGGTGAAGCTGGAT
>JAJFGE010000063.1 GCA_021776295.1 Hyphococcus sp. | reverse complement strand
CCGGAAAGGCCCGGCTGGATAGATAGCCAGCTCAGGAAAATTGCAGCCGCGCCTGGCGCGCATAGGCGCCGTCTTTGGCGATCAGCGCGTCATGCTTGCCGGTCTCGACGATGCGGCCATTGTCCAACACCGCGATGAGGTCAGCGTCTTTCACTGTCGACAGGCGATGGGCGATGACCAGGGTCGTGCGCCCCTTGGTGAGCCGCGCGAGGGCCGCTTGAATTTTTGTTTCACTTTCCGCATCAAGCGCCGATGTCGCCTCGTCGAGCAGCAAGATTGGCGCGTCTTTCAAAAACGCCCGCGCCAGCGCAATGCGTTGGCGCTGGCCGCCGGAAAGCGCGCCGCCGCCCTCGCCCAGCGGCGTGTCATAGCCGCTGGGCAAAGCGGCGATAAAATCATTCGCCGCCGCATCGCTCGCCGCCTGGATGATTTCTGCGCGCGACGCCCCGGGGCGACCAAAGGCGATGTTTTCCAGCGCCGACATATTAA
This sequence comes from Hyphococcus sp., assembly GCA_021776295.1. Classification (GTDB taxonomy): domain Bacteria; phylum Pseudomonadota; class Alphaproteobacteria; order Caulobacterales; family Parvularculaceae; genus Hyphococcus. The sequence continues at coordinate 10,982 of JAJFGE010000063.1, read as the reverse complement.
AGATCACCGCATCCTGGCTGACCATGGCGATGCGCGCGCGCAGACTGCGCAGCGTAACTTGCGCGATATCATGGCCGTCAATCCGTATACGGCCGGCCTCCGGCTCATAGAGCCGCGGCAGGAGGTTGATCATCGTCGATTTGCCGGAACCGGAAGCCCCGACCAGCGCCACCATCGCGCCCGCCGGAATATCCAGAGTAACGCCGTCCAGCGCCCGCGCGCCATTTTCTATATTTCCCCGATAGGAAAAACTGACCGCCTCAAACCGGATCGCCCCCGGCCCTGGCGGCAAATCACCGGCCTCTTCAGCGGTTGTGATAGCCGGCTTGGCGTCAATCAGCGCCAGCATCCGCTCAAACGCGCCAAAGCCTTCCTGCATCACCGCGTTCAACGTGCCGAGCCCGCGCGCCGGCTGCGATAACAACAACAGCGCGATGATAAAGCCGACAAACTCCGACACCGTCAGCGCGCCGGCGGAAATCCGCATCGCGACAATCGCCACCACCAGCGCCATCGCCAGCGAACCGGCAACGAAAATAAACGGCTCGTTGAGGCCGCGCACATACGCCATCTTTTTCAGCAGGGCCAGGCGGTCGTCAAACGCATCCGCTGCACGAACCCGTTCAAGCGGTTCGATCTGATAGGTCTTGACCATCCTTGCGCCGCCGACCGTCTCGCCGATCAACGCGGTAACATCGCCTGCTTGCTGTTGCGCGCTTGACGATGTCTTGCGCAAAAACTTGCCGATCCGCACCACCGGCACGCCGATCAGCGGATAGACGCCGAGAATAACCAAAAACAACGCCCAGTCGTAATAGATCATCAACGCGCAAAGCCCGATCAGCGTCGCGATGTTGCGCACCGCATTTGCCGCGCGGGTCAACGTGTCGCGCAGCACCAGCGTATCATTGGTAAAACGCGAGATGATCTGCCCGGAAACCTCAGCTCGCTGCTGCGCGAAATCCATCGCCATCAGGCTGGAAAACATATCGTTTTGAAGGTCGCGCAAAGTCGACAGCGCTGCGCCCGCCGTCAGCCGTGTTTGCACATATTGCGCGACCGCATTGATCGCACCGAGAGCGACAATCACCAGCGGGCCGAAAATCATGACATCGCGCAAATCCGGCGAGAACCGCTCGCTACCGCCGGCCAGCCCGGCATTGATCCATTCCACACCGAGCGGGATAAGGCTCGCCGAGGCCGCATAAGCCGCCATAGCAATCAGCGACAAAGCCAGCCGCGGCCAGTAACGCGACAGATAATCCCCCCACAAACGCCGGGCGAGGGCGAAAAACGAGCCCGGCGCCTTTTCCACATCCCCAGCTATTGCAGAATTTCCGGCGTCCACGCTTGGCTCCTGACTTTGCATCCATCATCGCGGGCGCCGGACTTATAGGCAAGCTATTGACGCAAAATGAAAAATAGGGAACGCCTTTCGGCAATGTTCAAGCGTTTCGCCAAATCCGCCTTCGCCGCCCGCCTCGCCGCCTTTATCATCGGCGCTTATCTTCGCCTGGTAATTGCAACCATGCGCTGGACACCGGCCGGCCGGGAGCATTTTGACGCCGCCGAGCAAGCCGGCAAAGGCGTGATTGTCGCGTTCTGGCATGGCCGGATGATGATGATGCCGCGGCTGTGTCAGGAAACCCACCGCCAGGTTTTCATGTTGATCTCCGTCAATCGCGACGGCGAGATTATCGCCAAAGCGGTGCGCTCGTTTGACGTTAAATTCATTCGCGGCTCGGCCGCCAATCCGAAAAAACCAACCAAGAACAAGGGCGGCGCCTCGGCGGTGGCGCAAATCCTGGCGGCCTTGGCCGATGGCAATGTTGTCGGCGTCACCCCGGACGGGCCTCGCGGTCCGGGTGAGAAGCTGCAGTTGGGCGTCATCAAGCTCGCCCAGATGTCAGGCGCCCCAATCTTACCGACAGGCATCTCGGTCGCTTGGGGACGCAAGCTTTCAACCTGGGACCGGTTCCTTTTTGCAGCGCCGTTCTCGCGCGGATTTTACGTCGCCGGGCCGCCAATATGGGTGGGGCCGGAAAATGATGCGGAAACGCTTGAAAGCACACGCCGGAAGGTGGAAAACGCCCTCGCCAGCGTCACGCGAACAGCCGATAGTCTGGCGGGGCGCAAAGACGCCGAACCACCGCAAAGCTGATCGGCGCGAAACTCTATGACCCCTACCCTCCGTGAGCCGCTTGGCCTGAAAATCTACCGCAAGGTGAGCCGCGCCGCCGAGCCAGTCGCCAATTTCGCTCTCCAGCGCCGCCTCAAAGCCGGTAAGGAAGATGGCAATCGCATAAAAGAGCGCCGCGGGATCGCCTCAAACCCGCGCCCGGACGGGCCGCTGTTTTGGATCCACGGCGCTAGCGTCGGCGAATCGCTGTCGATCATCCCGCTGGTCCGGCGGCTGCGCGAATTGCGCCCCGATCTTCAATTCATGGTCACCACCGGCACCATCACCTCCGCCGGGTTGATGGCGGAGCGCCTGCCCGACGGTGCGTTTCACCAATATGTCCCGCTCGACCATCCCGATTATGTCCGCAATTTTCTCGATCACTGGCGCCCGGATGCGGCGATTTTTGTGGAATCGGAATTCTGGCCCAATCTTATTCTCGGCGCGCGCGCGCGCATGCCGTTTATGGCGCTTGTCAATGCGCGCATTTCGCCGCGTTCCTTTGAAGATTGGCGCCGCCAGCCCAACGCCATCAAATTCATCCTGTCGTCCTTCGACGCCATCTTCGCCCAGGATTATCCGAATGCGGAACGGTTGATGGCGCTGTCCGGCCGGCCGGTGGAGATGCTCGGCAATTTAAAGCATGCCGCCGCACCCTTGCCCGCGGTCGAAGAGGACATCGAGCGCCTGTCGCAAGAGATCGGTTACCGCTCTACATGGCTGGCGGCGAGCACGCATCCGGGCGAGGAGGAAATTGCATTCGCCGCGCATAAACAGTTGCGCCGCCGGTTTGACAATATCCTGACCATCATCGCCCCGCGCCACCCTGAACGCGGCGAGGAGGTGGAAGAACTTGCCAAGGAACAGGGGCTGATCACGGCGCGGCGGCGCTTAGACGAGCCGATCACCGAAGAGACCGACCTTTACATCGCCGATACGCTTGGCGAGTTGGGCATCTTCTACCGGCTCAGCGATATCGCTTTTGTCGGCGGCAGCATCACGCCGAAAGGCGGACACAACCCGCTCGAACCGGCGCGGCTTGGCGCTGCAATTTTGCATGGGGCGCACACCTTTAACTTTGTCGAGACCTATCACGACATGCGCAAGGCTGGCGGCGCTGCTTTGGTGCGCAATGACCGGGAATTGGCGACCGCTGTGCGCCGCCTGCTCTCGGACGACAAAACCAGACAAACGATGATTGATGCCGCGCGGCTTGGCGCGGAGGTCAACGCGGAAAAAGTATTGACGGGAATTTGCGATTTGCTGATGGAGAAAATGCCGGAAAAGGCGGTCTCATGATGCGCGCGCCGTGGTTCTGGCGCGAGCAAACCCTCGCTGCGCGCACTGTAGCGCTGGGGTTGGCGCCGCTTGCGGCGCTTTATGATGCGGGCCAGCGCGCCCGCTGGCGCATGACGACGCCAAAGCGGGCGCCGGTTCCGATCATCTGCATCGGCAACGCCACGCTTGGCGGCGTCGGCAAGACGCCGTTTGCGATGGCGTTGAAGGACCTGCTTGGCGGTGATGTGGTTCATTTTTTGACCCGCGGCTATGGCGGGATTTTGCATGGACCATTACGCGTTCATCCGCCTACGCATGATGCAAACGAAGTCGGCGACGAAGCGCTGGTGCTGGCGCATTGCGGGCCCGTCTGGGTCGCCAAAGACCGGCCCGCCGGCGCGATCGCCGCCGCCAAGGCCGGCGCTGAACGCATCATCATGGATGACGGCTTTCAAAACCCGACGATTGAAAAGACCGTGTCGATACTGTTGATTGATGCGCAGGGCGCAGACGGTAATGATAAAACCTTTCCCGCCGGCCCCTATCGCGAACCGCTGGAGCGCGCCCGTGCTCGCGCCGACATTGTCGTTTATGTCGGCGGCGATGAGGCCGCCGCTACGAACGCCGCCGATAAAAACAACGCCCCGTTTGCCGCCTGGCTAGTGCCAAACAACCCGCCAGAGCGAACCCGCGTCGTCGCCTTTAGCGGCATTGGCAAGCCGCAAAAATTTTTCAAAACGCTTGCCGCAGCCGGCTTTGAAATTGCCAAAACCGTTTCATTTCCCGACCATCATCGCTTCAGCGACCAGGATCTCTTCGCATTGGCGCGCATTGCCGCCGCCAAGAAGGCGCCGCTGATCACCACTGAAAAGGACTATGTTCGCCTGCCCGATGATTTTCGCGCCGATGTTTTAGCGTTCCCCGTGACCATGAAAATCAACCAGTCGGCGCTGCTAGTCGAGACGATACAAGCGGCAATCGCCCGCGAGGCGCCATGAGCAACGTTGCGCCAGGCCCTTGCCAATATCCTCTGCCGGAGCGGCGTTCAAATCGTCCGGTGACCTTTGCCCATCGCATCGAATTCATAGTGTTCTCTATGCTGATGGGGTTCTTTCGCCTTCTCGGCATCGACCGCGCCTCAGCGCTTTGCGGGTGTGTGATGCGCTTTGTCGGCCCAAAAATCCGCCCGCTATCGAAGCGCGGCGAGGACAATCTGCGGATGATTTTCCCGGACTGGCCGGAACAGAAAATCCGCGCGACGATTGCCGAGGTTTGGGAGAACCTTGGCCGCACGGCGGCGGAATACGCCCATCTCGACAAGCTGCATATTGACGGCGACAATCCGCGCATCCTCTGCGCCGACGCTGATAAAGTCGCAAAAGTGTTCGAAACCCACGCCCGCATGGTGTTCGTCACCGGCCATTTCGCCAATTGGGAAGTCACCGGCATCACCGCGAAACAGATGGACGTGCCGTTTGGCGTGGTCTATCGCGCGCTCGACAACCCCCTGATCGACGAGGTGATCATCAAAAAACGCGCCGCGGTCGCAACCCGCCGGCAAATCCCCAAAGGCATGGCCGGCGCACGGCCGATGATTGATTTGCTCAAAGATAATTATTCGATTGCGTTTCTCGCCGACCAGAAACTCAACACCGGTGGCATTCCGGTTCCGTTTATGGGACGCATGGCGATGACCGCGCCGGCGGCGGCGCGCCTTGCGGTGCGGTTCAACCTGCCGGTGATCCCGATCTCAAATGAGCGCGTTAATGGCGCCTATTTCAAAGTCACCAACCACAACCCGATAGCGTTCGAGCCCACTGGCGACCTTCATGCCGATGTCGAGGCCCTGACCATAAAGATCAACGAATTTCTGGAACGAGACATCCGCGCACGGCCAGAACAATGGCTGTGGCTGCATCAGCGCTGGAGGAAAGCTGGGGGCAAAACGTAACGACGCATCCCAACTTTCGCCGGAATGTGCATGTAATGTAAGCTTTGCTTATATGTGTGCGCCCCTACTCAGCCTTACACTCGCCCTCATACGCAACGCTCATGCCCTTGCCTGCGGCGGAGCATGCGTTGCCGTAGGTTTTGCCATCGCAGCCGCAGACCGGGTCGTATTGCATAGTGCAAATTTCTGGTTTTTTGGTGCATTGGCCGGCATAGTCGGCGGTGTTCTTGCAGACGCCGGGCGCGGATTTGCAGTAGGCATTTTCGTCCGCACACTGAAAGCCAGCGATGCCGCCGCATAGGCCGTCAAGCTCGCCGATGGCCGGCTCTTGCGCCCTGCTGTCTTCTGTCCCGCTACCTGGCGCGCCGGGCGCCCCCGCCGACGGCGCACAAGCGGCAATCAACAAGAACAACGCCAAGCCCGCAAGAATTCGCATCCTAGCCTCCGTGGGTCTGCATCTGCGACTGCATGTAACGTTCCTCGCCAACTTTCTCGATCAGCTCAAGCTGGGTTTCGAGGAAGTCGATATGTTCTTCTTCCGATTCCAGAATGCGCGCGAGCATGTCGCGGCTGACGAAATCGCGCACTTCTTCGCAATGTTGGATAGCATCGAGATAAAGCGGGTGGGCGTGGTGTTCGGCCTTAAGATCAGCCTCTAGGCACTCTTTCACATTCTCGCCAATATAAATCTTGTTGAGGTCCTGCACATTCGGCAGGCCTTCAAGATAAAGGATGCGCTCAATCAATTCATCCGCATGCTTCATTTCATCAATAGATTCGTCATATTCGATTTTGGCGAGGCGCTCAAACCCCCAGTTTTTATACATTCGCGCATGCAGAAAATACTGGTTGACCGTGGTCAGCTCCAGCTTCAGTGCTTTATTGAGGTGGTCGATGACCGTTGGATCGCCCTTCATGCAGTCTTCTCCGTTTGGATTTACGGTTTCCAAAATAAAGCAACCCGCGCGGGGGCCAAGGGTTATCTTTGCAAGCGACTCTCAGCTACGTCGGGTCGGCGAGCGATAATCGCTCGAACTAAAGCCTCTACGCTATAAAACTGCCACGCCTACCCACTGTCATTGCCGGACTTGTTCCGGCAATCTAGAGCATTGGCCTCAGAGTTTGTGGCTCTGGATGCCCGGAATAAATCCGGGCATGACAACCAGCGTTTTCTTATTCACACAAAGTCTACTGTGCTGGGCGAAGTGGCCTAAAAATGAGAAGCTACCAGGCCTACTCCGCAGCGAGCGGGAGCTGGTCATCTTTCATCGCCCGCACATCTTCGATGATTTGCGCCACATCCGCCAGGCATTTGCCGCATTGCGGGCGGCTGCCGCAACGGTGAAAGACATCGGCGACTGTGCGGGCGTTTGCGCTCGCCGCCGCCAGTTCCTTGTCCTTCAACGCATTGCAAATGCAGATATACATCGGTTTATCCGGGTCGCTCAGATCTGGGGGCGCAACAGACCCGCACCATCTATAGAATAGATGGCCTAGTTAATAATGATTGTCAATTACAAAAGGCTTAACCGCCAGACGCAGCCCCACCCTCGGGCATCTCGCCGACCGTCAGCTGTGGATCGACCAGCTTCCCGGACCATTTCATGGACCAATGAAGATGCGGCCCCGTGACCCGTCCGGTGGCCCCGACCTCGCCGATTACATCCCCTTTTTCAATATGTTGGCCGGGTTTTACGCCAATCTTCGAGAGGTGCAGAAAGGCGCTTTCGAGCCAATGGCCATGATCGAGGAGGATTAGCCCGCCTTCGAAATACATCCCCTCCTCCGCCAGCGTGACAATCCCCGCCGCCGGCGCACGCACGAGCGCGCCCTGGGCTGCGGCGACATCAACGCCGGAATGGGGCCGCTTGGGCTCGCCATTGAGGATGCGCTGGGAGCCAAAAACCCCGCTGATCGGGCCCATCACCGGCCAGGTAAACCCCGCCGCCCAGTCGGCGAGGCTTTGCGTGGTTTTGCGCGCGGCTTTTTTCTTGGCGCTGTCGACAGCGATTTTCTCCAGCTGTGCGGGGGTAAAGCCGGAGACTTTTGACTGGTCCAAACCATCAATGCGCTGCACCGGAAAGTCTCGGTCCTCTATCTCCATGGCATGACGTTCCACCACGCCATCAGGCAGCGTGACCACCACCAGCGATGTCAGCGCACTGTCGCGCCCGAAGCCGAAAACAAACCGCCCGTCCGCGCCGACCATAACATCGTCGCCATCAAACCGCACCATTGCGCCAGGCTCACTCTGGCCAAAAACCAACCCTCCCTGCACGAATGAGCCGCTGAGAGAAAACCGTGTCGGTGCATCGTCAAAAACTTTCTGGCGCTCGGCGACGTCGAGCATAGCTTCGGCGTAATTGGCGCGACGTGCGCGCACCTCCTCATCGCTGACGCCGGTGTTTGATGTTTTGCGATCCACCGGCAGCGCAATCGGCGGCGGCGGCGTGACTTCAGCTTGCACTGGCCCCTGTGCGCTCGCACGCTCCTGCGCAGGGGCGGCGGCGCATGCGGCGACAAAAGACAATAGAACAAAACCAACCAGACGCATCACAACCCCACTCCATAGCCGAACCCCTTCATCGCCGCATCGGCATCGGCATAGGGTTCTTGGCTGTCGACATTCCAATAACGCAAATCAGTTAAATTAATCCGCTTGGCGGTAATCGCACAGGTCACATATGAACCCGGCGAGACAACGTGAAATTCTGCATCGCCATAGTCTACCACCGCTTCTTTGGCGGCGCTGACGGAATCAAACGGGTTCATTGGCAGCCTCTATTTGTCGGTTTGAAATTTTAGCGCACCCGCCGGCCGCTAGTCAAAGAGCCTTGCTTGGCGTGGGGCCTGGCGTGGATTGGCCTTGGATTTTGCCGCACTCCTGGCGGATGGTTTTGCAGGCGGGATTTTGGGCTTCGTCTTGCCGGCGCCGCCGAATGTGACGTCGCGCGCGCCGTCTGTGAACTGGATTTGCCCGTGCGCACCAGCGGCGACATCACCCGCCCGGCGGACCACCGCGCCGGTCTCATCGCGCACCAGCGCAAAGCCGCGCTCCAAGATGCGGGCGTAGGAAACCGTTTCCAAAACCCGCGCCGCGCCGGCAAGCGCAGTCTTGCGTTCAGTGAAAATCCGCTGCGCCCGTTCAGCGATGCGTGACCAACTGGCGGCAACCTTGTTGGCGTTGACAGCAAAGCCGGCGGCCAGGAGATTTCTATTGAGCCGCCCGCCAGCCTTGGCAATCGACGTCAGCGCGTTATCAACACGCGCACGCGCGGCGGCGCGCAGCCGGTCCGAGGCGCGATCAACGCGCTGACTGGCGGCGCCGAGTATATCTTCCGGCCGGCCGAGCCCACGCGCCGCCGAGACAAGCCCGGCGCGACGGGTTTCAAACAAGCGCGCCGATGCGCTGGTGATGCGGCGCTGCTTGTTTTGCACCTCCGCCAACAGATCGGCGCGCACCGGAACCGCCATTTCCGCCGCTGCGCTTGGTGTTGGCGCGCGCTTGTCGGCGACATAATCGATCAGCGTCGTGTCGGTCTCATGGCCCACCGCCGAAATCAGCGGGATTTCACTTGCCGCCGCCGCACGCGCCACTGCCTCCTCATTGAAGCACCATAAATCTTCCAGCGAGCCGCCGCCGCGGGCAATGATTAAAACATCCGGACGGGGAATATTGCTGCCGGGCTCAAGCGCGTTAAAGCCTTCTATCGCCGCGACGATTTTCGCTTCCGCGCCGCGTCCCTGCACCAGCGTCGGCCAGACGATAACGTGACGCGGAAACCGCTCGCGCAGGCGATGGAGAATATCGCGGATCACCGCGCCCGACGGCGAGGTGACGACGCCGATCACCTGCGGCAGAAACGGGATCGATTTTTTACGCGCCGCCGCAAACAGCCCCTCCTTCTCAAGCTTTTTCTTGCGCTCTTCAAACAACGCCATCAACGCGCCGGCCCCGGCCGGTTCCAGCGCATCAATAATCAACTGATAGCGCGACTGCCCCGGAAACGTGCTCATCCGCCCGGAAACGACGACTTCCATTCCCTGTTCCGGTTTAATCGCAAGCCGCGCAGCGACGCCCTTCCACATCACTCCGGAGATGACAGCTTTTTCATCTTTCAAATCGAGATAGACATGGCCCGAGGCGGCATTGGTGACGCGCCCAAGCTCGCCGCGCACCCGGACAAAGCCAAAATTGTCCTCAATCGCCCGTTTTACCGCCCCGGACAGCTCCGAGACGCTATATTCATGGACATTGCCGATTTTTGATTCCACCATAGCCGAGCATAAAGCACAGTTTGCGGGCGTATATAAGCGGGGACCAGGCAACTGTTTTTCGATGATTTAAAGCTTGTGTTTTCTTGCCAAGTCAGTATCTCACAGTCGGCGCCGGTCGGACCTAATCGGGCCACCCTCCGCCAATGATGTAGGCGGAACGTTTTATAATTTTACGGGGAGACGAAAAATGAAATTGAAATTGCTTATGGGCGCAGCAGCGGGCGCTATTGTTCTCAGTGGCGTGACTATATCCGTCACGCCGGGTCTTCAAGACCAGGCCGGGGCGCCGTTCATGCATCCGTTGACGATTGTGCGCGCGATGTGCGGCCGCGGTGGAGAAGAGCTTGCCAAACGCCGCGCGTTCTTTGTCCGGGCTGCAAAAGCCTATGCGGAAACGCTTGAAGAACCCGCATCTGGCGCGCAGATCTTGCTACCGTCGCTCGGCGAGATCAGCTATGAAATCTCGACCAATGACCCCGAAGCGCAAGCCTGGTTCAATCAGGGCCTCGCCTTCACCTATGGCTTCAACCATGAAGACGCGATCAACGCCTTCCGCCATGCGCAATCGATCGATCCGGATTGCGCGATGTGTTTCTGGGGCGAGGCGTTTGCGCTCGGACCGAACATCAATGCGCCAATGGCTGATGAGGCTGTCGCGCCCGCATACGCCGCCATCATGAAAGCGCTGGCCCGCCGCGATGGCGCCAGCGCGAAAGAAAAAGCGCTGATTAATGCGCTCGGCTATCGCTATCAGGCCAAGCCGATTGCCGACCGGTCCAAGCTCGACAATGCGTTTGCCGACGCGATGGATGGTGTCGCCAATCAGTATCCAGATGATAACTTTATTGCCGCTTTGTCAGCCGAAGCCAATATGGACACCCAAGGCTGGGACTATTGGGCCGATGGCGGCCGCGCGCCGAAGGGACGCACCGCCCGCACCATATCACTGCTTGAGGGCGTGCTTGCGCGCGAGCCAAACTATACCGCGGCGATCCATCTTTATATTCACATTACCGAAGCTTCCAGCGATCCGTTCCGCGCCGCCGAACACGCCGACCGGCTGGCGGCGCTAACGCCCGGGCTTGGCCATCTTATCCACATGCCCTCGCATACCTATTATCGCATCGGCCGGTTCAAGCAGTCGCTTGAACACAATATCAAAGCAGTTGATGTCGATGAAGCCTATCTTGAAGGCGCCGACGCCAGCATTCTTTATGAATATGGCTATTTCACCCACAACATTCACTTCGCGATGACGTCGGCGCAAATGTCCGGCGATGCGCAAACCGCACTGTC
>JAJFGE010000062.1 GCA_021776295.1 Hyphococcus sp. | reverse complement strand
GGTCGCCGCCCTCGCGACGTTTGCGATCCGCGCCGCGGCAATCCGCTACCGGATTCCATCACCCAAATACGCCCGGCCACGGAAGGCCGAACTCGACTGAGACCCTTGCGCGAGCCGGGATTTTCGACCATTAGTGCGCATTCAACCTTCGGGTTATTGCGGGTATAGCACAATGGTAGTGCAGCAGCCTTCCAAGCTGAATATGCGGGTTCGATTCCCGCTACCCGCTCCAATCGTTTCAATAAGTTAGTTGCATCGCGTTGGGACCGTTTACAGGCGGTTTACAGTCCAATTGATGTTTTGTTCCGAATCTGAAACTTAGAGTTCGGAGTATTTTGGAGAATTCAAAATGAAGCTTTCGTCCGGAGAACGCTTAACGCTGTTAATGTTGTGTGATGTTTTTCAAGCCCTAGATATTAAGAACTCCTTTGATCCAGACTTCGTGCGTGACGCCGTGTTAGGTGGGCATCATTGGGCGTTAGGTTGGGAATACGCAGCACTGTCAGAAGATCCGGTTGACGATTCTGTCGTCGGCGAGACTGGAGATATAATGACAATGTGGCGCGTTATCGAACAGCATTACGATTCATTGAGCGATGTAGACAAAAGCAAAGTAAACTTGGCGAATCATGACCACGCTCCGCAGTTTGAAGGTTTTGACGGAAACAATGATCGACACTATTCCGTAGCGAAATTTCTGGTTCAGAAAATGAATCGATTTGATGAGTTTTCGAACCGGAGTTTAAATTCACATAGTACGGCGTCACTGCCTAAGTACCTAAAAATGCTTCCGGTATATCAAGCCAAAATCGCAAGTCTCACAGACACGCTCTCGGCGAATGAAATCATTGATATATTGAACGCATGAAGATTACTTTCCCCGCATCCTTTCAATCGCGGAAATTACCACAGCTTTGCGGGTAATGTATTTGCGTCGAATGCGAACGGACCGGCCTGTTTCCCACGCAAGGATTTCGTCTATCACCCGGTCTTCAAATCCTTTGCGCATAAGCCGTGTCGCGAACGTACCGCGAAGGTCGTGAAGGGTTCTTCCTCTAACTCCAGCGGCAGCCTTGGCCTTCTCAAATGAAGCTGAAAACCCTCGCGCGGAAAATGGTCGACCGCGATTATTCGTGACCACCGTGATAGCGCATTTCGGAAAGCCTTCCAGCAATTCACGCGTCTCATCAAATATTGGAATACATCGTTCAACCTTCGTTTTTCCGCGCCGTCCGCCGATGTAGAGATCGCCAATGTCGTCCCAGCGCAGCGACACGAGGTCCGACCTTGGCAGCCCGGTCCATGCGGCTAATCTGAACGCCCGCGCCGCATGTGGATGCATTTCGGCAGCGACCACATCGATTTCGTGATCTTCCCAGATGATGTCGGAGCGATCCGATCGATAGAGCGTCGGCATGCCCGCAGCCGGGTTATGCATGATCCAACCGCGCTGCAGCCCCCACGATAGAATTCGCGATAGGACTTGCATGGCATAGTCAGCCGATCGCGGAGCATTGGCCCACTTGTCTCGCCATTCTAGAATCGTTCCCCGCATTCTGGGGTCCGAAAACAGTTTCAATGGGGCGTGGCCGAATTCTAAACGAGCCCGATCCGCCCAGGTGCGCCACTGACGCCGTGTAGTTTCAGCAAGGCGAGCAAACTCAGCGCTGCCGAGATATGCAGCGACGAGTCCATCGAACGTATCGCGCCGCGGCTCCGTCCGGTTCTCGTGCGCCTTCACGATAGCGGCGAGGGCTTCTGATGTAAGGGACGGCTTCACCAAACCGTCCGCAGTCATCACTTTCGGACCGCCCCGCCACGCATATACATGCCAGCGGACAGCGCCCGACGCTAAGCGTCTGCGGACGTAGTGGATGCCTTCGACTCCTGCCATCGCTGAAAATCGTCCCGTGGTGACTCGGTTTTGTCAAGAATGACGATCGTTCCGTCAGGTTTGATGTGCAAGCTTGCAACCGCAATGCCAGCGGCTTCCGCGGCTTTTACGAGCCGGACGACGGTTGCTTTCGTGGGATAGCTCATTTCGATTTGCATTTCTCGCAGATGCGGTTCCCGATCCCATCCGACTTGAACGGCTCGCCACAAGTCATGCAGTCTCGAATGCCGGACGAGTCGACCGGGTCGGGGCGCACACCGACAACGGAAAGATGTCGCGCGGGCCCGGCGAAACTACGCGGCAAGCCGTTCACAGTGTCAGACTGAAGGAAATACACCGTCCGGCCGCTCACTGTCGTTTCGTTGATCTGGACCGTCACTTTGTGACCCTGATCCTTCCAGTACCGCCGGACCATCGCCGCTAGTCGGCTGTGAAACTGAACGAGCGTTTCGCGAGCCGGTTTCTCTGGGACAATCATCGTCACGCTCAAGGGCTGCGAGTAATTTAAGGGTTGCGGTTCGGTATGCTTCACGAAATTCAGCGTTCAATTCAGATTCTCCCGTCGCCCAATTTCCGATTCGATAAGAATCTGATCCGAGTGATTACATAAAATGTAAGCGGCAAAGTCCGCTTCGTCTGGAACTTCGTCGTTATCCAGCGCCTTGCCCGCGGAAGTCGCCATTGCAACGCGTTGATCTTCCGGCAACGTCACAACGTGCTGGATCATACGTTTCGTTTTCTCCATGCCGATACGACTGGCAAGTATTTGTGAAAGACACACCGTCCAGTTCGTGAACGAATTTCGTAAGATTGCGAGTTCGGCATCTGTTAACTCGTACACGGCGTCCTGTGATTTGCCGCGGAGTTTTTCATTCATTATTTTAAGGGCGGTATCTTCGCCAAAATCTTTCTGCATGGTGTTACCTTTCTGACGCTACTGGTTCGCTGGATTGGGATTGATTTGATAACGGCGTGCGGTCATCGCCGCCGTCGTAAGCCGGCAGGTTTTCAAACCGCCGGATTTCGTTGTTGCTGAGCGCGCCGATTTGACGGCCCGTTTGATATGTCGACCAACGCGTGGACGCATCACCGCGAAGAAGGCCGGATAAGTCGTGTTCGATGAACATCGTCCGACGTCCTTCAGCGGACAGCAGACAACGCTGCATGGCTTGCTCTACACGGGCCGCGAGCGGAGCGAGCGCGTTGCTGACTAGGTCCTGGGCGGCTTGCTGGGCCGAACCGTATGAAACGGACGTGGAGATGCCGACTGATGCGGGCGGTACGCCGAATATTCTTGCGACATCTTCGTTTGAGAGTTTGCGGGATTCTAATAACTCCGCGTCTTCAGCACTGAACGACGCGTGTGATAGCGTCATGCCTTCCTGAAGCACGATCGGCTTTCCCGCATTCCATGGGCCGCCATTGGTTTCCATGTATGCATTGCGGATGTTTTCGACTGCTTCAACGCTCAACTTGTTGGGGTGCGTGAACGCTGCGGCCGGTCGCAAGCCATTCGCTGCGAGATTTTCCGCTGTTTCGTTCTGGGCGATGGCCATACCGAGTGAGCCGCGGGCGATGGTGATGGGCGAGCGGCCTATCAGGCCGTCTTCGGACGATGCGCGAACGTGTAGGACTTCTTCTTGTAGCAGCCGCGTTGGCGATTGCCCCGGAAGCGTAACTCGGTATCGCAGCCGACCGCTCTCCATCCGTTCAACCGCGACCGAGTCCGGCATTAACGGCCACAGGGCTGTGACTTGTCCGCGACCGTTTCGCTCAATCCGCGCATAGCCGTTGCCGTCGGTATCAAGTGAACGGGTCAGGAATTCACGCATTTCAAACGCGGTCATTAAAGGATTTGCGAGGTCACTCAGGACGTCTGAAAGCGGCGTGTCGCTAACGCGTTCACGATCACCATTCGGAAGCTTGCGGTATATTTTGAGCGGTTGCGATGCGAGCAACTCCGAACGAAGTGACACACATCGAACAGCAACGGCGAGATTGCCCAATACTTTCCCGGAACTGACGTGTCCGCTCCCAGAATGGATGGCTCGCCCCCATACATCCGGTGCAAATGGGTTGTAGTCGGTGACGCGGCGTTCGGGTTTGAACGCCGATAGAATACGATCAATCATCGTAATGCTCCCAGTTCAATCAGCGACATGCGGCGTTGATAGATTGATCGGTGTTCGGCTTGCAGTGATCGGGCGCTGACTGTGGTTTCAGGATATGCGGGCCAAGCGGACACGATGCTGATTTCGCGAAGGTCAATCTCATGGAGTGTGCGAAGCGTACCTGACCACGCATCTCGCTTTGCGATGAACCCAAACGATGCGCCGCCAAGACTGTCCGACTCGGCAAGCGCTATTATGTCATTTGCCAGTGACGTCTTCGGTAGGTCGATCGCAAAGTGCAATCCGCGGCTGTCTTCCGATAGTCGAAGCGAATTGTTTCGTGTGCGACCGAGAACTTTCGTCGCGTCATGGTCCACAAGGGCGAGCTTATCGCCGTCGACTAACGACGCGGCGAATGCGCCGCTTCTGATTTCTTCTTCGAAATCGGCAATTCTGGCGCGAGCGCCGAATATTGCAGCGTAACCTTCCAGCCTTCGACCACTGGTGCGGATTTCGAGTTCCGCAGATCGTCGTTCTATTGTCATTTCATAGTCCTTGAAAAAAACGGGGCGGCGGATCAGTGACGGGCTGAAAGCGAAGCCCCCACCGCCCCGGTGCGACCAAGGGCGCACTACGCCGGGCAACAAAAAAACCGCGGCGATCGGTTGTTTAAGCGGTGTTCATGTCGTTCGCGCCCGCGAAAGATTCTTCGTGGCGGATGACAATGTCAGCGCTCATCAGTGCACGGACTTGAATATTGCCCTTGCTGTACGCGGTGGATTCGTAGGGGTTAGCGAGGATATCGACGCCGGACCACGTCCCGATCACAAGCGATGTGAAATCGCCGAAGACGATCGCTCGGTCAGCGGGCGAACCGCCGCCCGCAAGCGCCGTCGTGTCGAAATACGGATATCCGTAAAGTGAACCCGGGTCTTCCATGATGAAACGGCTGTCAGTCGACCCAACGCGAACGGTGGACCGAAGTTTCTTCGTAACCTGTGGGTGACCAGCCCATCCGAGACGCCCGGTCAAGGCGTTCGCCGTTGCGATGGACGCAATGAGTTCCAAGCCTTCTGACCAGGTCGGTGTGGCGAAAGTTCCCGATGTGATCGTATCGAGAATGCCGGACGGTTCGTTTGAACCGCCGCCGACAAGCGCCGCAGCGTCCAGGGCGGACGCGAGGGCGCGAGCGCCGTCACGGGTCGCCATGGCGTCCACAGACGGGTCAGATTGAAGGACCATGTTGCGGCTGAATTCGGTCAACGCGCCGACATGTTTCGGCGACAGCGTGCGGGCGTTGATGTCCCAGTCTGCGGGCGACAATGCACCGTTCTCTGCGATCCACGCCGCGGTAAACCCTGTGTCGATCGCAGGGATCGAACAGTTGCCGACAAGGCCGGATAGTGTTGTCGCGCCAAGCGCATTGACGACAGATGCGGCCCGAAGCGGATCGATGAGTTGATCGCCTTTATGTTCGGTTCCGATCGCGCCAGCGCCGGTGGTCGATGAAAGAACCACACGCTGTTCTTGGTGACGAAAAATCGATTCCGGAATCATGACGCCTTGCGCTGTCCGTCCATTTCGTTTTTGCAGTTCCGCAGACACTTCCATGACCCGCCCGGTGTCACGGCCGGCTATGCCAGCGCTAGCGGCGATGGCGTCCAGAAACAGTCCTGGGGCGCGGCTTTCGCGGTCGAAGTCTGGTGTTCCGCTATTTAGCGTTTCGGCGGCTTCGGATTGCCGCTCATATTCGGAAACGCGCGTTTCACGTTCGATACGAGCGTCGAGTTCGCGGATTTCTTTTTCGAGTGTGTCGAAGCGTTTGCGTGCTTCGTCGGCCAGGTCCTGGCCTTTCGCCGCGTCGAGAAGGGACCGACATTCGGCCACCTTCGAAGCGCGGGCTTCTTTCAGTTCGTGAAGTTTCATTTTTGATCTTCCTTGGTCGATGCCGCGGAATTGCGGCGGTCGATGCCAAGGAAACGCCAGAACGAGATTGATTTGGTGGGGGTACGGTCCTGATTTCAGGTGACTTCTAAAGTATTGAAATTAAATGATGTTCTATTTTTGTTCTAATATCTTGCGCGCATAAAAATTTTGCTTGGCAGCCGGTTTCCGCTTGAACGTTGGGTAAAAAAACCAAGTGCGTTTGCACGCCTAATCATTGGATGCTGTCAAAATGAGATCTGAGTGCTCTCGACAGCGTCAACAATCTGAGGGATCTAATGTCAATTGATCGGACCGAAGAAGACATCTTTTCGTCGCTTCCGCTGTACCAATCTGTGCGAATGGATAGCGAGTACGGCCCAGCACTTATTCGATTGTTGTATAACGAAGGAAATTTCGATTCGTATTGTCCGTTCTGCAAGGAACGATCAACGTTCTACTATGAATGTGCCACGGAAAGGCTCAAATATGAGTCGGTTGAGCGGTCGCATGCGGGAGTTAAACGTCTTTTAAGATCCTCAAATTCGAATTTTAAACCGGCAACATGTGGACGAGACCCAGCACATACAATCGAATGTTACTACCGAATAACGTACCCGACTAAGCAGGAGATTGCCGAATACGCCGGCGACAGTTCTTTCGACACCAATAATTTGCGTCGATTTGAGAAAGTAGGTCAAACACCCTCTCAATTTGACTTCGCTGAAGCGGAACTCAAAAAATACGCGAAGCTTCTGGAAACTGTCGATCTTGAGAACTTGCGAAAGGCAATCATCTCGTCAACACATGGATACGGTGCGAGTGCATTTCTATATTCACGCAGAGTGTTTGAACGGCTAATTGAATCGAAACGATCGGAAGCCGAGGGCGCGGGCACAAAAATCGAATCGACAGCACGGATGGACGAAAAGGTAAAAGGCCTTGCAGAGTTTCTCCCAGACTTTTTGGTGGAAAACAGCCATATCTACGCCATTCTTGGAAAAGGCGTTCATGAGTTAACAGACGAGGAGTGCGTCGCGTTATTCCCCGTTATTCGCGAAAGCGTCATAGCCATTCTTGAAGACGATCGCGAAGCTAAAGAGCGTGAAATGCGCAAGAGCAAACTAAAAAAGGACATTGCAGGTATTTCCTCGTTACTCGGGAAGAAAAATGAGGAAGGTAATTGAAAGTCACAAGTGATCGGTCATCGGTTGGCGGTCGGTCCCTGCCTTTTATAGGCAGGGGACCGCGACCGACCAAAAACCGTTTTGGCCGGCGTGTGGTTACGACCGGTCGTTGACGTCGACCGACCAGTGATCCGTCTTGTTAATTGTGCGACGCCATGCTGACCGCTTCGCTTCATCCGAACCCTCATATTGTTCTTTGAACAATCTGTGGGCTTCACCCTTATCCTTCACACCGCTGTCAATAATTTCATTTAGTAACAACTCGGCTTTCGAAACCGACACCGGTTGAGTCGGCTTGTCCGTCTTGACCAGCACGGACGATCGCTCCACCGCAAAGTCACCCACTGGCGGCAACGTGACGGTATCGAATTTCATATAGATCGGATCGAACGGATCGCCGTCCTTCATTTTTGTACATTCGATAACAAGCGTTCCCGATTGCTTTCCAATCGCCACGCGTGCTTCGAAATCGACTGCACCTTTCAGCGCTATCGAACCTTTTGCGCGTGCTTTGTCGCCATGTCCGCTGTGGTGGACGATCAAGACGGTGCAATCGAATAACTCTCGTAAACGATCACAGGCTGCAATGAAAGCGCTCACTTCCTTGGCGCTGTTTTCATCCATGCCGGGCGTTGCTCGCGCCATCGTGTCGATGACGATCAAGCTTGGCCGGTCGGGCAGGGCATTTAACTCGCCGACCAGTTCGCCTAACGCTTGTGCATCGCCGAAATTGACCGCCCGCTGCGTGATGTGCAGCGGGGCTTTTTCGAGCGAAACGCCGCGGTGCTGTGACCATGCCCTAAGACGCCGATTCAAGCCGCCGAATCCCTCGCCCGCGACGTAGGCAACCGCCCCTTGCGAAACGGTCCGGTCAATCCAAGGCGTTCCTGTGGCGATTGAACATGCCCAGTCGATCATCGCATAGCTTTTACCGCCACCTGGGTCGCCGAATACCATGCCTAAGACGCCTCGCTCCAAAACGCCGTCGATCTGGTATTCGATAGGTTCATTTCGGGCGATCAGTTCGCCAGCGGTCGCCAATAGTTTTCGGCGCGTTTGGACAACCCCTGGGGCGTTTGGTTCGGCAAACATCACGTCCGGTGGCGGGTGTCGTTCGAGGGCCTTCCTGACAGTATGACGTGCAAGCCACCGCATCGCCGCCGCTTGCTGACGCCCCTCAAGCGCTTTTGCGCTGATCGCGTATGATGGGTCTGACAGGATGCAGAGCATATCGTCACGCTTCACGCGGGCCGTGGCGAGCGCATTGGCAGCCGTCATCAACGCTTCGGAACGTTCACCCTGATCAACACCGTTGCGGATTAGCGATTTCGTATCATCGCTAATTGGAAGACCATCGATTTCGACGCGTCGCCACTCGGGCAAATCATCAACATCCTTCGGGGCGATGGGTGACTCGACAGGTTCGGTAAGTTCGTCGACGCACTTGCCGTCTATCACGGCCGTTTCATACTGAACGCCCTCAATTCGGCCGACATAATACGCCTGCGACAACGCATAGGATTCGCGGGCCGCTATGTTGCCCAGAATTCCGTCCAGGAACGTCACATAGCCGCGTCGGTATTCGGGGCGGTGTTCATCCCTCAGTGGGGCTATTACGCGCCAGCGGGGTTTGTCGGGCGTGTGGGATGCGCTAGTATACAGCACGCATCGCACGCCGGCGCTGCGAAGTTTTTCGGCGGCTTCACCAAGGGTTACGGCTCCACCGTCATAGTCGAGTTCGACGCCGGTAATCGACACAACGTTGGCGTCGTGGCGCATAAACCCTTTGTCGCTTGGCGTATTGCCAAACACCGCCGTTTTGATCATTGGGCATTCGGCCTTGGCGCGAAACGTCGGCGGGTCTTCGATCCAAGGGCAAAGGTCTGACCACGTTGTGTCGTGAGACGACGCGGAGCGGTCGAGCGGTGATTGAAAAAATGTGAAGCGCATTTTACGGCCCTGAACGTTTTCAGCGACACGCTATTGCACGCATTGGTTATTCAAGTTGTGGGGGTACGGTCCTAATTACTTGCTGTAGTAACGCTTTTTGACAGCGCTTTCGCTCATTTCACGATTGCGCGCAACCGTCTTAATTGCATCTTTCGCGGCACCGTGGCCGCTTCGACCGGCCTTTTTGTATTCGTTATCAAGGCGTGTTCGTTCGGCTTCAACCTCAGCGCGAATCTCCGCTTTCTCCGCGTTCGCTTTTGCATGGCGTTTGCCATTGTGTCCGGCCTTCGCATGAACAATGAATCGTCGTCCAGCGTCCGCGGCAGGCTTTAGTTCGTCGATCTTCTTGTCTTTGAAATACGCTTCGCGACGATGCTGCTTTCGCTCCGTCAACTTTTCGCCAAGCATGCGAAACATATCCCAGGCGTGGGCGCGCTGGATCGGATCAGCGTCACAAAGGTCGTATTTCTGAACAATTTTCATGCAGGTTTATCCGACGCGGCGAAGCTCATCTTCGAGAAACGATATCTTCTTTTGGAGACGCTCAATCTGCGGCTGCACATAACTGGGAATCGGTGCGGCAATCGTCTTGGCGATCTTTAGCGCCTCTGTGAAAGCTTCCATACGGCGCAACGAGTCTTGTAGTTGCTCATAGTCATTGTGCCTAAGTGTACGGACGCGGACGGCGCGCCCTTCTTTCAATAGGGCTTGAAATTGCTGGAACTGATCTGTGTGTTCTGACATGGCGAAATCCACTGCATTAACCGTGCCGATCGTTTACATGGCAATCGTAAGTGTTTGATTGAATTGCACCGAAATTCTATCCGTTTACAATTCAACGCTTTGAAATCATTCCGATATGTGTGAGACTTCCAAGCTGAATATGCGGGTTCGATTCCCGCTACCCGCTCCATACTCTTTCAGATTGTAACCCTCCCATAACGGCCATCTGCGTTTGCTTTACATTTGGCCGTGTTGGCTGGCGGCTGGCTTGTCCTGTTTTTGGCGGCGCGCTTTATCGTTCGGCATAGTATGAGGAAAGAAACCCGGCATTAACCATGTTCTGATTCACTAGAGCGCCAGGCGAAAAAGTGGACCCTTCGACTTCGCTCAGGATGAGGCCGGTTTTTCGCGCCCGACCGCGAAGGCGGTCAGGTAATTATCTGCGCCCCTTTGGGCGCGGGCCGGCGCGTAACAAAGAACCTAGAGCATTGGGCGACCCCTGTTAATCGCCCGATGCTCTAGGCCTGTCCTATCGAGCAAGCAGTATGCAACGCCGTATCATCATCCTCACAGCCCGTCGCGAGGCGCCGCTTCTTCAACAGTTTCTGTTGCAGCAGAACCCGTTCCTGAGTGTAGGGATCGCCCATAATCTGTCTAGCTTAACGGCGGCGGTTGACCGGTATGAAGGAAATGTCCGGGTCATTTCTTTCCTGGCGGGGACAATCGTTCCGGCCACAGTTTTATCCCGGCTTCGAATTACACCGTACAACATCCATCCGGGCTCGCCGGAATATCCTGGTTCTCATCCTGAGAGTTTCGCCATCTGGGAGGGCGCTGAAACCTTTGGCGTTACCGCTCACGAGATGACCGCGCGTGTCGATGCCGGGCCTATCGTTGCTGTTTGCCGTTTTCCGGCGCCGCTGAATTGTGAACGCATGACGCTGGCGGATCTGGCCTATGCGCATGCCGTCAATGTGTTCTCCCTGGTTGGCGCATTTTGCGCGGATACGGACGCATCGATGCCGCATATGGAAGAGGAGCGATGGGCGCCGCACAAACACACAAATAAACAGTTTCAGACGCTATGCCAAATGCCAGACAATGCCTCGCCTAATGAGGCAGCGCTGCTTTGGCGTGCTTGCGGCGATGATTTCATCGGCCATGCCGCCGCCCAAGCCTGATTGAATAATTGCGCAAACAATAAAGCATGATGTCACGCCCCCGCGAGGGTGCGATATATTGAACGCCACTAAGTGCGACCTTTCCACTCGCAAAATTCATAGCGCGCCAATCCGTCTGACTTTTGTGTCAGCGCATGAAACAGCAACGGCGCCAAATCACTCGGCGGCGGCAGCGCTTGCGGGTCTTCCCCCGGCATGGCTTGTGCGCGCATCTTGGTGCGCATCGCCCCGGGGTCGATGATGGCGACACGGATATTGGCGGTGCGGGTTTCCTCCGCATAGGTCGCCGCGAGCATTTCCATCGCCGCTTTCGACACCGCATAAGCGCCCCAAAAGCTGCGCGCGACTTTGCCGCCGACGCTTGAGGTGAGGAATATCACGCTTGCGTCGTCTGACTTGCGCAGCAGCGGGTTAAGCGCGCGCAGCAGCCGCCAGTTGGCGGTGAGGTTTAAATCTAGCGTGTGGCGCCAGACTCTCGGATCTATATCGGTGAGCGGCGCCAGCTCGCCGAGGCTGGCGGCGTTGGCGAGCAGGATATCGAGCTTGTCGATGCGTCCGGCCAGCGCGCCGGCGAGCTGCTCTATGCCGTCGCCTTCCACCAAATCCATCGGGATCAACGACGCCGTGCCGCCGGCGGCGCGGATCTCGTCATCAAGCTCTTCGAGCCCGCCGCTGGTGCGCGCCAGCGCCAAAACATGCGCGCCGGTCTTAGCCAGGGCCAAGGCCATCGCCCGGCCAATGCCGCGCGAGGCGCCAGTGACGAGGGCTGTTTTGCCAGTGAGATCAGGACTGTCGTTGCTCATATTATTGGCGTGTCTTTCTATTAAGGCGTTGGGTTAGCTAGAGCATTTCCGGATAAGTGTGACGCGGTTATCCGATAGAAATGCGGCAAACAAAAAATCTAGAGCAAATCCGTGATTCAACTTAACTCGGATTTGCTCTAGCGCGCAGCGTCCGCCGGCGCAATCGCTCTGGGGTAGTGTTGACAGCGGCGCTGGGTTTGACTATTTCCCGCGCTCCCTTGTGCATAAAAGGCTAGTCCGATGAAAGTCCGTAGCTCCCTTAAGTCTTTGAAAAAGCGTCATAAAGACTGCCGCGTGATCCGCCGTAAGGGGCGCGTTTATGTCATCAACAAGACCCAGAAACGCTTTAAAGCGCGGCAGGGTTAACGCCGGACGGCTTCTTCCTTGGATTTTAAGGCTTTGACCGCTAGGCTTTCGCTGATGCGAAGGCTTTATGTGTTAATTCTCGCGAGTATGGCGCTCGCCGTTCCGGCAGCGGCGGATCAGACCGATCCGCGCCTCGATCTCCTGTTTGAGGAACTGCGCACCGGCGATGCGGTGCGCGCGGAAGAAAATGTCGCCCGCATCATTGAGATTTGGTCGGATGCGACGAGCGACACGGTTGACCTTCTTTATGCCAGGGCTGAGCTGAGCGCCGATGAGGGCGCTGACGATCTCGCGCTGACGCTTCTTGATCACATTGTCGGCCTGGCGCCGCATTTTGCGCAAGGCTATGCGCTGCGCGGGCGGGTGCGGTTAAGCGGCAACGACACGGCGGGCGCGATTGAAGATTTCTCCCGCGTGCTCGAGCTTGAGCCGCGCCAGTTTCAGATCCGCACCACGCTTGCCGGTATTTTATTCGCCTCGGGCGAGCGCCGCGCCGCCTATGAGATGTATCAGAAGGTTCTGGAGTGGAACCCGCATGATGAAGATGTGCGCCGCCGCGCGCGCTCTCTGCGGCGCGATCTCGACGGTCAAGAGATTTAATTTTCCCCACTTTGCGATTGTCGCTTGGCTCGGCCCTCGTGCTTTTCTATTTATATGCGCCAGGCGGGCGGGCTAACCATCCGTAGTCAGATGAAATATTGAGGGAGCGCGTATAGTGGCGGACGGATCAGCGAACATTGAAGGCGGCTCAACCGTTGCGGCGGACCGGCTGCGCTCTTTCATAGAACGCGTGGAGCGCCTCGAAGAAGAAAAAGCCGCGATTTTGAATGATGTTAAAGAAATCTACGCCGAGGCGAAGGGCGAGGGTTATGACGTCAAGGTGCTGCGCCAGGTGGTGCGTATCCGCAAAATGGATCGCGCCGACCGCCAGGAGCAGGAAGCTTTGCTGGAACTTTATCTTTCAGCGATTGGCGAGGCCTGATCGCGCACACCTAGGCAAAATCTGTTGAGGCCATACCGGTAATGGTGTGCAGTTCTGTCACGCATGGCGTTCATGCAGGGGCGTTGTTGCGGACGGCGTGGTTCGGCGAGTTTGTTTATCCAAGAAATTGTGTCAATCTATTGGCCGAAGACGGTCTATTGGTCGACGAGGGGCCGCCGCGCATGCGTTAGGCGCCAATTTGCGCATGAAGGAATTTGACAGATGAAAAATCCGGTAGCGGCGTTTGCCGCCTTTGCCATCTTCACATTAGGTTCCGTTGCGATAGCGCAAGACACAGTCTCGTCGCCGGTGACCATCGTCATTCATGGCGGGGCAGGCGCGCTGGCGCCAGGGCGTTATACGCCGGCGAAGGAAGCGGAATTTATCGCCAAACTTAATGAAGCGCTTGATGTTGGATATGCGATCCTCGACGAGGGCGGTGCGGCGTTGGATGCGGTTGAGGCGGCGATTGTGACGATGGAGGACTCGCCATTATTTAACTCAGGCAAAGGCGCGGTTTTCACCCGCGAAGGCAAGAACGAACTTGACGCCTCAATCATGGATGGCGCGACGCTCAACGCCGGCGCGGTGACCGGCGTTACAACCGTCAAAAACCCGATCCGGCTCGCCCGCGCCGTGATGGAAGATTCCGTCCATGTGATGTTTGCCGGCAACGGCGCCGATACATTCGCTGAACAACAGGGATTGGAAATTGTTGAGCCGGAATATTTCTATACGGAGCATCGCTGGAAGAGCTATGAAGCGGCGCTGAAGCGTGAAAAACAGCAAAAAGACAGCGCCATACCGATTGATTTTAAATATGGAACGGTTGGCGCCGTCGCGCTGGATGCCGGCGGCAACCTTGCAGCGGGAACCTCGACCGGCGGGATGACGCTGAAAAATTTCGGACGGGTGGGCGACACGCCGATTATTGGCGCTGGAACCTTCGCCGACAATAAATCCTGCGCCGTATCCTCCACCGGCCACGGAGAATATTTTATCCGGCTAACCATTGCGCGTGATATTTGCGCCCAGGTTGAATATGCTGGCAAGACAGTTGAAGACGCGGCCACTGATGTGATCCATGGCCGGCTCGAAACGCTTGGCGGCGGCGGCGGGGTGATTGTGCTTGGCGCAGACGGTGCGTTTGCCATGGTGTTCAATACGGACGGCATGTTTCGCGGCGTTAAAAGCGAGAGCGGCGTCAACACAACAGCGATTTATGGCGAGTAGAGCTGTCGGGAGCGTTAACTGAGGCTATCCGCCTTTGGCGAGCCTAAACCGGCACGAGCCGCCGCCGCGGACCACGCACTCGGTATGTTCCGGGCGCTGGCCGGTCGCCGCTTCTATCAGGGCGAGATCGAACTCGCAGACTTCCGGGTGTTCCGCCGCGAGGTGGTGGTACACGCAATTAAACGCCTGGATTTCTTCTACTCCGTCTTCGGTGTGGGCGGCGCGTGCGGCATAGCCAAGATCGGACATTGCGCTGGCGAGGTCCGCCGCCGAAACATCACTGTAGGGTCCGGCAAGTTGCAACCTTAGCTCACCGCCGATCTTTTTGCCCAGCGCATCCAGCTCGCCCCGCAGGTCATCATCGCTGAGGCGCTCGGATAGAACGCCGAGCAGGAGCGCGGAAAACCAGTCATAACGTTTTGGAAATTCGTGGATGCCGTCTTCGGAGATTGAAAATACATGGCTCGGCCGGCCCTTTTTTCGGGCGAGCGCGTTGCGCGCGACCAGGCCATCGCGTTCGAGGCTGACGATATGCTGGTGAACGGCCGAGCGAGTGATCGATAATTTTTCGGCGAGATCATCCGCCGTCAGGCCATCGCGATTTTCCAACAGCGTGCGCAAGATCGCCCGCCGTCCGCCGCCCATTTGCGCGTCACGGGCGGACCCAAGTCCTAGTCGCTTCAAAAAACTCAGCATTTTGGCAGCTTATAATGGCATCGCAGGCGAGATTGCCCGAGATTTGAAATTAGCCGCGTCCGGCGCGCGAAACAATGCCAGCTCAAATCAGCCCCAGCGTTTTAAAACTCGCATGGTGTTTGTGGCCGACGATGATGTGGTCGTGGACGCGGATGTTGAGGGCGGCGCCGGCTTTGATGATCTGGTTGGTCATCTCCACATCGGCGCGCGACGGCGTCGGGTCGCCGGATGGATGATTGTGCACCAGGATAATTGCTGAGGCGCCAAGCTCCAGCGCGCGCTTGACGACCTCGCGCGGATAGACCGGCGTGTGATCAACGGTGCCGCGCTGCTGTACTTCGTCGGCAATCAGAATGTTTTTCTTGTCGAGAAACATGATGCGGAAAAGTTCGGTCTTCTCATCGGCCATCGCCGCGCGGCAATAAGACAGAAGATCGTTCCATGATGTAATGACCGGGCGCTTGAGGACGCGCTCCTGCGTCAGCTTGATCGCCGCCGCCTGGACGATCTTCAATTCCTCGGCGACGTTTTGCGACACGCCTTTGACCTCGACAAGGCGATCAATCGGCGCGGCGAGGGTCTCGGCAAAGCCGCCGAATTTTGCGATCAGGTCTTTGGCCAGTGGCTTGACGTCGCGGCGCGGGATGGCGCGGAATAACACCAGCTCTAGGAGTTCGTAATCCTGAAGCCCGTCAATGCCGGCTTTGCTGAAACGCGCCCGCAGGCGCTCGCGGTGGCCGCTAGCGTGGTTTGCTGATTTCGAAGCACCGTCAGCCATTAGCTATAAGGCGGCTTATCAAGCCCCTTGGGCGAGGACGTAAAAATCTCAAACCCGTCTTCGGTGACGCCGATCGAGTGTTCGAACTGGGCCGAGAGCGACTTGTCGCGGCTCACCGCGGTCCAGCCGTCTTTCATGACTTTGACGTCCGGTTTGCCATCGTTGATCATCGGCTCGATGGTGAAGAACATGCCGGGTTTGATCTCTGTGTCGGCTGCGCGATGGACGGCGCCCCAGCGGTCTTTATATTCCGCATAATGAACGACGCTGGGGGCGGAATGAAACACCTTGCCGAGCCCGTGGCCGCAAAAATCGCGCACAATAGAAAACCCCTGGCCCTCGCCAATCGCCTGAATGGCGCGCCCGATATCGCGCAGCGTCGCGCCGGGCTTGACGACGTTAATCCCCGCCATCATCGCCTCATAGGTGGTGTCGATCAGGCGGCGCGCCTTCACCTTTGGCTCGCCGGCGTAATACATCCGGCTGGTGTCGCCATGCCAGCCATCGACAATCACCGTCACATCGATATTCATGATATCGCCGTCTTTCAGCAGCTTCGGTCCGGGGATGCCGTGGCAGATCACATGGTTGAGGGAAATGCAGGTGGCGTGACGATAGCCGCGATAGCCGATGGTCGCCGATAGCGCGCCTTGATCGAGCACCATCTCGCGCACCAGATCGTCAAGCTTTTGGGTCGCAATGCCGGGCGCCACATGTTCCGTCAGCATGTCGAGGCATTGCGCGGCCAGCCGCCCGGCCTTGCGCATGCCGGCAAAATCCTCCGGCCCGTGGATTTCTATCTCATCGGCGCCGGTCTCGATATCTGCGTCAGTGGCGAGTTCTGTCATTAGGCAATCTTGCTTTGTTTAAACCTGTTCAATCTCAAGGCGGTTGCGAAGCCCTACCGCGCTGAGGCTGATTTCGCAATCATAGCACAATGTTTCAACGCCTGCTGCAACCGCTGATTTCAGCGCCGCGCTATAGGCCGGATCGAGGTCTGCTGCGGGCCGGAACCTTGTGCAGTCGCTGCGTTGAACCACAAACAGCATAACCGCGCGCGCGCCCACAGCCGCCACCCGGGAAAGCTCGCGTAAGTGCTTTGCGCCGCGCGTTGTGACGCTGTCGGGAAATTCGGCCAGACCTGGCGCGCGCGACAGATGCACGTTCTTGACCTCGACATAGCAGGGCGCGGCGTGCGCGCCGCCGGTAAGCAAAAGATCGATACGGCTGGCCTCGCCATATTTCACCTCGCGCCGGATATCGCCATATCCGGCAAGCTCCGCAATGGCGCCCGCCTCAATGGCTTCCACAGCGATTTTGTTGGGGTTGGCCGTGTTGATCGGGATCAGGGTCTCGCCGATCTCAACCATCTCCCACGAAAAAGCCAGCTTTCGCTTCTTGTTATTATGCTGGCTCACCCAGACCGTCGCGCCCGCAATCGCGACGCCGAGCATCGAGCCGGGATTGGCGCAATGGGCGGTGATCTCCTCACCATCGTCAAGGACGATGTCGGCGAGGAAACGCTTATAGCGCTTGATCAAGCGGCCGCGAAGGAGAGGGGAAGGGATTTGCATTGGTTGCGTTTAGACGAAGTCGGGGAGAAGCGACAATCATGCGATAGGGGGTAAACTTATAAAGCGCCGCACATTTTTTCAGTATGTTGAGACAGGCGAGCATTATTTCATATGCAAACAACCCCCTCCGTCGGCTTCGCCGACACCTCCCCCGTTTTACGGGGGAGGAATAAGATTGAGTTTGTCGTGCGCTTGTTCTTCCCCCGTTTACGGGGGAAGTGGCCGCGAAGCGGTCGAAGGGGGGCTTGATGCCATAACTAACGACTAATTTCGCGCAACCCAAACACGAATCGATTCTTCGATTTTACAACCCAGAGAGGGTAGTCTTTCATTAAACCCATATTTGGTGAAAAGTTATCCTCATGGAATCTGGCGGGCCTATACTGTGCGGGAAATTGATTTTGAGAGAAAAATGATAAGACATGATGGAAGTTGAAAACACTGTGACGGCGAACAAGCCGATGGAGAAATTTTTTCCAGTCTTTGCAATCTTGACTTATGCGGCTTTAGCTTTGGCGGGTTGCGTGCAGGGGCCAATCGTCGATGAATTTGCGTCAAGGAACGGCGCATATCCGCGCATCATTGCCGCGCTGCCTGAGCCGCACACAAACAATGCAGTCGCGGTTGTCGCAAGCGATGATGGCGCAAGCTTCTGGACGTTTAATGGGCTTGGCGCGGGAAAATCCTATCAAGATGTCTGCAAGGCGGTTTTTGTTTGCAAAATACCGGGAGGTGAATGCCGGGCAGCGGGCGATGTTCCCGTTGAGGCGGGGCGTCTCGCCAGCATCGCTGTTTTTCTCCATGACCGGATTTTTCTGTTTGGCGGATATACGGTTGCGGAGGACGGAACCGAAATATCTACGCCGGAAGTGTTCGCGTTTAATCCCGAGACGGAGGAATATAAACGCCACGCCGACATGCCGACGCCAGTGGATGACGCCGTCGCATTTTCCTACGCCAATCGATATATTTATCTGGTTTCCGGCTGGCATGATGACGGCAATGTTAGCTTGGTGCAGGTCTTCGATAGTTGGGAAGATAAATGGTTTGCCGCGAGCGATTATCCCGGAGCGCCTGTCTTTGGCCATGCCGGCGGCGCGGTTGGCGCCAAGTTCATCATTGCGGACGGTGTTGCGGTTGTCGGCGAGAAAGATGGCCGGCGGCAATTCGGCGCCGTCGACGGGGCGTGGCTCGGTGAGATTGACGCCGACGATCCGGCAGTCATCACCTGGCGAGAACTGCCGCCGCATCCCGGCTTGCCGCTCTATCGCATGGCGGCGGCTGGCGATCCGGAAAACAACCGCATCGTCTATTACGGCGGCGGCGACAACCCTTACAATTATAACGGCGTCGGTTATGACGGCGTTCCGGCGCGCGCTTCGGATATTTTATTTGCATTCGAGTTGGAAACGGACCAATGGGTTGAGCTTGGTCGAACCGGGCGCGCGTCTATGGACCATCGCGGGTTGATGGTATGGGACGGCGCCTATTGGACGCTTGGCGGCATGAATAATGAGGCCGCCGTGATCGGCGATTTCGTCCGCATTGATCTTGTAGAGTGATAAAAATGAACGACGCGCCATCAAAAGTAACCGCTGCGATCCTCGCCATCGGCGATGAGCTATTGTCGGGGCGAACGCGCGACGCCAACACGCATTTCCTCGCCAGCTGGCTGACCGAGCGCGGCGTTGCGTTGTGCGAGGCGCGCATTGTCGGCGATGACCAGGCCGATATTGTCGCGGCGCTGAATGCGTTGCGGGCGCGATATGATTATGTGTTTACATCCGGCGGCATTGGTCCGACCCATGACGATATCACGGTTGAGGCTATCGCGGCGGCGTTGGACGTTCCGGTAATTGAACACCCCAAGGCGATTGCGCTAATCCGCAGCTGGTACCGCTCGCGCGGCGAGGAGGTAACGCCGGCGCGCGCGCGCATGGCCCGCACGCCTGAAGGCGCGGTGCTGATCGACAATCCGGTTTCCGGCGCGCCAGGCGTCAGGGTCGGCAATGTCTTCGTGATGGCTGGCGTGCCGCGAATATTCCAGGGCATGTTAGCGGCGATTGATGGCGAAATTGAGCGCGGCGTGAAAATCCATTCGCGCGCGGCGACCGCTGTGGGGCTGCCGGAATCTAAAATCGCCGAGCAGCTGCGCGAAATACAATCGGCGATCAAAGATGTGGCGATTGGCAGCTATCCGATTGATGGCGACGAAAAGGGCGTCACCATAGTTGCCCGCTCCGAGAGCCCGGCGACCGCCGATGCGGCGATCACGGCGGTGTGCGCGGCGATGCGCGCGCTTGGCGTTGAGCCGGACATGAAAGACAGGTATTAGGCATGCGCAGGGTTTGCCATAGGCGCCGCTCCGCTAGATGTGATTGCCGAGAAGGGCGCCTTGTGACCAGTTTTGCGACGATGTCGGGTGTTCTGGGTCGGGTGTTCTGGGGACCACCGGCGAGATCGACGCCGATAAGGAGAGATTAAGATGAGCGATAAACACCACGCTACACTGCGTTTCAAAACCATCTCCGCAATAGCCCTCGCTATCGCCCTGTTGGCAGGCCTTGGCTTGACCGGGATTGCGCATGCCGCAGGCAGCGGCGGCGGCAGTCTTCCGCAGCAGTCGCGGCCGCAAATCAACCCCGAGCAGTCCTATCGCGACGGCGTGGCCGCGCTTAGCGCAGGCGATTACAAAACCGCCGAGAAAAAATTCGGTGAAGTCTTAAGCGTTTCCCGTAAACATACTGAAGCAAACTATTATATGGGACTAGCCAAAGTCGGTCGCGGCAAACACAAAGCTTCGGTGCGTTATTTTGAGCGCGCGATAAAATACCGCGCGGATTTTATCGAAGCGCGCGAGCAGCTCGCACTGGTTTTTATCACCCTGGAGAAAACTGATGACGCGCAAG
Source organism: Hyphococcus sp. (assembly GCA_021776295.1). Lineage (GTDB taxonomy): Bacteria > Pseudomonadota > Alphaproteobacteria > Caulobacterales > Parvularculaceae > Hyphococcus. The sequence continues at coordinate 3,741 of JAJFGE010000062.1, read as the reverse complement.
AGCAGTTGGGCGCAATTCGCGAGATCGGCGAAAATTGCACCGATGAGACTTGCGACGGCGCCTATAGGGAACGCATTGGCGTCGCGATTGCGACACTCGAAGCTGCGCTTGGGGCTGGCGAGGGCGATACGGTCAGCTTCATTCCCAACAGTGCGCCGCAATTTGCCATGCTGGCCTTGGCGCCGCGCGCTGTCGGCGCAGAGCGTTATGGCGACGCTGTCAAATTGATCAATCAGCAGCGGTTCACAGAAGCGATTAGCGACCTTTACCGGGCGCAGGCGATTATCGGCCCGCACCCGGACATTCTGAACTATCTTGGTTTTGCCCATCGCAAGCTGGAAAAATTTGACCAGGCGCAGGACTATTATGCAGCAGCGCTGGAACTGGACCCGGACCACCTTGGCGCCACGGAATATCTTGGCGAGCTCTATCTGGAGCTTGGCAAAATTAAAAAAGCCCGCCGCCAACTTGCCAAACTCGACCAGCTTTGCGCCTTTGGCTGTGCGCAATATGAAGACCTGGCGCGGTTGATTGCGGTAAAAACATCCATCCGCCGCGCCGGGCGCTGATGGCGTTTGTCATAAACAAGGCGGCGATGGCGGCGTTGATGGCGCTTGCCGCCTGTTCGCCAAAGGAGCGCGTGCAAACCGAACCGGTGGGCGCGTTTGCGCATGCGGCGCGTTCTTTTGGCGAGCCGGCAGCGTTAAGCCTTCGCGCACTCGCCTGGCTTCATCCGTCTGCGGATGCTGTTAAAATATTGAGCCGTGCGCGGCATGAATGTCTGCGCCCGCCCGAAGGCACGCACACGCAATATCTGGTTGATGTCGGCCGGCTCGCTTTTCAAAGCCCGATGCTGTTTGGCGGTCCGGCGGCGCGCGGCGGCTTGTCCTGCGAGAGTTGTCATCAGGGCGGGCGTGACAATCCAAACTTCTTTCTCAAAGGACTTAGCGGTGAGGCGGGGACGGCCGATGTCACCTCGGCGCTATTCAGCAAAGTTCGCGAGGACGGCGTGTTTAATCCTGTGTCGATCCCGAGCCTGGTCGGCGTTGCCGGCAAGGCGACATTCGGCGCCCAAGCGCCGGCGGCGAGCTTAAGCGACTTTATAGAAAACGCTGTGATCGATGAGTTTCAGGGCGTCCCGCCGCCGCCTGCGGTGGTGGCCGGGCTTTCCGCCTATATCGCTCATCTTGACGAGACGCGTTGCACACAGGCGCCGGCAACCAGAACTATCGCCGCCGATATGAGTGAGGCGCGCCGCGCCATCGAGCTTGCCAGCGAAGCGCTTGCGCGCGACGACGCAGCGACCGCGGACTTTTTGTTGCTGAGCGCACAAGGACAGTTGCGCCAGGTGCATGAACGGTTTGCCGGGCCGGGGCTGAAAAACCAACGCCGGGCGCTGGTGCGCCTGAGCAGAGATGTCGCCGCTATTCGTACCGGCCTGCGTAATGGCGATGACGCGCGCATCGGCCTCGCAGCGGCAAGGCTTGCCGCCACAACCATCACCGCCGATCTTGAACAGCATCGACGCCAATCGCTCTATGATGTACAGACGCTGCGCGCGGCTTTGCGCGCAGCCGGCCGCAACCCGGACCCGTAATCTCGCGGGGCGCAGCGGCCTTACAGGAGCGTTCTTCGCTTGCTGAGTGTTTTTGATATTTTTAAAATCGGGATCGGCCCGTCATCGTCACACACGGTGGGGCCGATGCGCATTGGCGTTCGGTTTCTGGAAGAGGCCGCCGGCGCCGGCGTTCTGAAGGACGCCGCGCGGGTTAAAATTGACCTGCATGGCTCGCTGGCGCTCACCGGCATTGGTCACGGAACCGACAAGGCGGCGATGCTCGGCCTGATGGGATTTGAGCCCGACAAGACCGATCCCGATGCGGCGCAAGAGGCGGCAGCTTTGGTGCGGGCGGAGGGTAAACTCCGGCTTCATGGCGGTGCAGACATCGCCTTCGATCCCACAACAGATATTGACCTGCGCGGGGATATTATTCCGACCATCCACCCCAATGAAATGCGTCTGCATCTTTACAATACCGTCGGTGCAGAGATTTTCGCACAAACCTATTATTCCGTAGGCGGCGGGTTTATCGCCAGCGAAAAACAACTGACCACAAAATCGGAAGATGACCGCATCGCGCTTCCGCAATGCGGTCCGCACGCCTTCGCTTCGGCAGCGGATTTGCTCGGCCTTTGCGCGGAGAAAAATCTCAGCGTCCATGAGCTTATCTTGGAAAATGAAGATGACTTTCGCCCGCGCACCGAGACTGAGCAAAGGCTCGACCAGATATGGTTTGCAATGCAGGCTTGCATTGAGCGCGGGCTTAAAACAGAAGGAGAATTGCCGGGCGGCTTAAACGTCAAGCGCCGGGCGCCGCAGCTTTGGGCAAAGCTCAATGAGGCGCCGCTCGCCAATGAGCGCGAACAGATTTTTGACTGGCTCAATGTCTATGCGATGGCGGTGAATGAGGAAAACGCCGCCGGCGGGCGCGTCGTCACCGCGCCGACCAATGGTGCGGCGGGGATTATACCCTCCGTACTCAAATATTATTGTGCTAATGACGATATCAATATCGCCCATATCCGGGTCTTCCTAGTAACCGCGGCGGGGATCGGCATGCTCTACAAACAACGCGCATCAATCTCCGGCGCCGAAATGGGTTGTCAGGGGGAGGTCGGCGTTGCCTGCTCGATGGCGGCGAGCGGGCTCGCTGCGGTCTGGGGCGCCAGCCCCGGTCAGGTTGAGCGCGCCGCAGAGATCGGCATGGAGCACAATCTCGGGCTCACCTGCGATCCGGTGGGCGGGCTGGTGCAAATTCCCTGCATCGAGCGCAACGCCATCGGCGCGGTCAAAGCCGTCAATGCGGCGCGCCTGGCGATCCGCGCCGCCGACGATCCCAAGGTCTCCCTAGACCAGGTGATCGAAACCATGCGCCAGACCGGCCTCGACATGTCGCGCAAATATAAAGAGACCAGCGAAGGCGGGCTCGCGGTCAATGTGGTGGAGTGTTGAGCGCGGCTTTGGCAGGCTCGGCGACGCAACAAATCCAGCGCTTGATGAGCCGGCCAGTCCCGGCTATGCATCGGCCTCGTAATGCGGACGTGGCGGAACCGGTAGACGCAACAGACTTAAGCCACGATTGAGTGCCCCGGTGGAAATGCCGGGAGTAGAACTGCTCAAATTCGGGGAAAGCTAACGGTCATATGACCCAGGCCAATCCCGAGCCAAGCCTCGCCAATCTTCGCGGTTGGTGGGGAAGGTGTAGAGACTAGACGGGCAGCATCTAAGTCGTGGGTTTTCGCGATAGGATGAAGGGATAGTCCAGACCCCAAACGGCGCAATCTCGCGTCGGCGGCGAAAGCCGTAGCAGGTACGAAAATCTGTCGGGCGAATGCCCGTGGGGGTTCGAGTCCCCCCGTCCGCACCACATCAATAATTATTCCCTCCCACATAAGTTTTTGCGCCGAAGGGCGACCAAGGGAATTGGAAAGGTTAATAATTCTATCACCGTACTCACTCCGGCAACGGCTTCGCCGTTCTACGTTTCGCTCCGATCTCAAGAGGGGTGACTATCGTTGCGTTCGGCGCTTCAGGGCTAAGTGTCGGCTCCGAAGGAATGCCGTTTTAAGCAAGACCATGCCTCCGGCAGGTCTTCCAAAGGAATAAAATTGGTAGTGGATGGGGCAGTGCACTATTCGAATAATGTAGCGCCAGCTGAAACATCCAAGTTGCTCGGTATG
>JAJFGE010000061.1 GCA_021776295.1 Hyphococcus sp. | reverse complement strand
TTCCCTTGTGGCCATCAGGCCGGGCATTTCCGTCTCGGCAATTTCAATCTCGCGGCGGCCCCAATCGGCCAGGCCAATATCCTTGACGACATAATTATTGTTATTCGCTGACATTGCTGAAATCCTTTAATTCCGCCATTTCCGGCTCACTTATGGGGCGGCGTATATCAGTGGCCCCGCACTATGCCAAGAGACATATAAAGAATCCTTTATGTGATTTTAGGGCGCCCTTGCCCGGGGCTATTTGATATAGCCTGGAGCGGGCGTTCCATGCGGTGATTCTACTGCCAAGTGGAACGGGGCGGCAAACCTGGAGGAACCGATGAAGGTTGGTGAATTTTTGTTCGCTCTGGGCTTGGCCGTAATGGCCAGCCTGGGCGGTGTTGTCGCTGAAGATGAGCAAAAGACAGATACGCCTGAGGAAGCCGAAGACGCAGCGCTGCTGTCTCGTCTTGGGCCGGAAGTCGACCGCATTTGTTTTGGCCGCAGTATCAATAGCTGGAAAGCCGTGGACGGGCATGGCGACGCGGTTTTGTTGCGCAAAAGCGTCAATGACTGGTTCCTTGTTGAAGTCAGCGGCAATTGTCGCGCGAGCGACTTTAAATTCGCCCAAACAATTGGCATTGAAAGTCGCCCCGCGGGCGGCTGTATCCGGCGCAGCGATTATATTTTGGTTCATAGCCCTGGCGGGTTTACCAACCGCTGCTTTATCCAGGGCCTTTACCAATGGAACGATGATGCGCCGGAAGAAGAAGCAGGCGGCGAGTCTGGCGAGTCTGATGATTCTTAAGGACACGCGGTTTCTTTCTTGAAAATGTCGCTTAGCCCCTCGCGATAGGTTGGGTATTTCAACTCTATCTTGAGGGTGCTTTTCATGTGCCGGTTTGAAACGCGCTTATTGTCCATATAAAAACTCATCGCCGCTGGCGACAATCCGGCGTCTTCGATGGCGGTCAGTGGCGGCGGTTCCACGCCCAGCAATTGGCAGGCATAAGCGACGACATCTTGTTGCGGCGCCGGTTCGTCATCGGCAAAATTATAAACGCCTTGTTGTTCCGGCGCATGCAGACTTGCGGCAAGGCCGGCGGCGATATCGTCAACATGCATGCGGTTGAAGACCTGGTCTTGTTTGTTGATGCGTTTCGCGGCGCCGTCACGCACCGCATCCAGCGTTGAACGGCCCGGCCCGTAAATGCCGGGCAGGCGAAAAACTGTCAGCGGCAGGCCATGGCGCCGGCAATATATTCCCCACGCCGCCTCCGCGGCGATGCGCCGGTGCGCCCGCGCCGTTGTTGCTTTCAGCACGCTGTTCTCATCGACCCAGGCGCCGCCATGGTCGCCATAAACGCCATTGGTGGAGAGATAACCGATCCATTTGAGGCTATCGCTGTTAGCGGCGATGGCCCCTGGCGCCGATATAAGAGCCGGACAGCCCGCCTCGCTCGGCGGCGTTGAAATCAGGATTGCCGTTGCGTCGTCTAGCGCGCCTTCGTCGAGCGTGTCTGCCCGCAAAACCACCGGCGTGGCGCCGCTTGCGCGCAGCGCGTTGGCTTTTTCCGGCGATCGCGTTGTGCCGATAATGCGCCAGCCCTTGCCGGCGAGGCGGGCGGCGAGGGCCTTGGCGGTGTAGCCGAACCCGAAACAGAACAGCGTTTTATGCATGGGCTAAATTCATACATAATGGCGTTAGACAAGGCCGGTAAAACGGATTTATCCATAGCCATGGCTCGCTTGTTCGTCGCCCTTTCCATTCCCGATACGGTCGGCGATGCATTGTCAACGCTCCAGAACGGCGTTGACGGCGCGCGCTGGCGCCCGCTTGAAAATTTTCACATCACGCTGGCGTTTATCGGTGAGGCGGACCGGCATCAGTTTAACGATGCGATTGATGCGCTCAGCCAGATCGATGCGCCGGCTTTTGATCTGGCGCTTGCCGGGGCGGGCGCGTTTGGCGAGCGCAAACCGCGCGCTGTGTGGGCGGGGGTTAAAAGCGAGCCCGGCCTTGTGCATCTGCAAAGCAAAGTTGAGACGAGTTTGCGCCGCGCCGGATTTGCGCTTGAGACCCGCAAATTCACTCCGCATGTGACGCTCGCTTACTTAAAAGGCGCGCGGCGCGACGACGTCTTGCAATATTGCGCCGCAAACGAATTATTCTCAGCCGCGCCTTTTTATGTGCAGGAATTCCACCTTTACTCGTCACGCCTCGGCGGCGGCGCGAGCCATTATGAGATTGAGGCGAGTTATTCACTTTCATCTTCCAAATGATCGAGTAATCCCGCCGCGCCTAATTCGATGAGGTCCAGCACGCGCTCAAAGCCGCCTTCGCCGCCATAATAAGGGTCCGGCGTCTCGCGCGTTTCGCAATCGGCAAAATCGAGAAACAGCCGGATGTCTGCGCTGCGGTTCGGCGGCGCCAGTTCCATAAGATCGGTATGGTTGGCAAGGTCCATGGCGAGGAGGTAATCAAACTCATAAAAGTCGGCGGGATCGACTTTGCGCGCGCGTTGATAGGCAAGGTCATAGCCGCGCCTGGCCGCCGCCTTAATCATCCGCGGATCGGGCGGATCGCCCACATGCCATGCGCCGGTGCCGGCCGATTCAATAAAAAGTTCCATACCGCGCTCGCGAGACTTTGCCCGCAACACGCCCTCGGCCGCTGGCGACCGGCAGATATTGCCAAGGCAGACGAACAGAATGTTTTTTGTCATCGGAATTACGCTCATTCTTGATGCTGTGTGTTGTAACCGCAGCTACACGTCTAATATACAGTCAGCGCCTGACTGCGGCGTGTTTTTTCGAGGAATTCTTACATGTCTATTACACTTTCTAATGTCACTCGTGTGGCTATCGACCAGATGTTTACAGGCCTTGACGGCATGTTGAAAAAAGGCGCGGCCTTCGCCGAAACTAAGGGCGTTGACGAAGCTACGATTTTGAATTGGCGCCTGGCGGCGGATATGCTTCCTATGAAAACCCAAGTTCAAATTGCCACGGAAGTTCCGGCGCGCACATTGTCCCGTCTTGCCGGCGTTGAGGTTCCCAGCCTGGGTGAGATTGGCGATACATTTGAGAGCCTTCATGCGCATATTAAAAAATCGCGCGGGTTCATAAGTGATTTGTCCGACGATGCGATCAATGCTGACCCTGATGGCGAGATTACGGTTCCTGTCGGTCCTGAGGAACAGACTTTTAAGCGTGCAGTTTTCGTCCAGAACTTTGTCATTCCCAATCTTTATTTCCATGTGACGGCAACCTATCTTATCCTTCGTCATATCGGCGTTGATATAGGCAAACGCGACTTTCTGGCGGCGCCGCAATAGGGTTTTGCTTTGGCCTCGCCAAACAACATCGTCATCCTCACCGGCTCCGGCATATCGGCGGAATCCGGGGTTGCGACTTTTCGCGACAAAGACGGTGTTTGGGCGAAATATGACTATCGGGAGGTGGCGACGCCGGAAGGCTTCGCCGCCGATCCGGCGCTGGTGCATCGCTTCTATAATGAGCGCCGGCGCGGGCTGTCGTCGGTTGCGCCAAACGCCGCCCATTTCGCGCTCGGCGAATTGGAGGCTGGCGTTGTCGCGCGCGGCGGCGCCTTGACGCTCATTACCCAGAATGTTGACGACCTTCACGAGCGCGCGGGCTCGAAAAACCTTTTGCACATGCATGGCGCGCTTTCCAAGTCGCAATGCGCCGCCTGCGGCGATGTCCGTGAGTGTGGCGAGGAGCTGAGCACTGCAATGGCGTGCCCGGTTTGCGAGCGCGCGGGGGCGATGCGTCCTTATGTTGTGTGGTTCGGAGAAATGCCGCGCTTTATGGACGAGGCGCTGGACGCCATCGCGACGGCGGATTTGTTCGTCTCGATTGGCACATCGGGCTCGGTCTATCCCGCCGCAGGGTTCGTAACGGATGCGCGCCGCTCTGGCGCGCCGGCGATGGAGCTGAACCTCGAGCCGTCTGAGAACGCGCATCTCTTCACCGATAGCCGTTATGGTCCGGCGACAAAGATTGTGCCCGAATGGGTGCGCGAGATGCTTGGCGGCTAACCCAAAGCGCGCCCATTGAATATGTTTTCTGCATGGCTTCAAAACTGTCTCCTCAATTTCACTCAGCGCATAATAAGGCCGCCCAAAGTCGTGAGGATAACTTTTCACCGAATATAGGTTTTATGGCCAACTGCCCTCTCTGGGTTGTATTTTTTGCATCTGCGAATGCCAATAAGTTGTGCGGGTTTGCCCTGTTATCGCCGTCATCCCGGATGCGCAGCAACAATTCATGTTGCAGCGCATCCGGGATGACGGCGCCAAACCTCAGAAATTATGTTGACCCGTTATAGGTTTTCATCAATGCAGTTTAGAGTGCCGGGCGCTTGGGGCCTGGTGAAATAGTTTACGCCGCCTCACGCCCAAACCAGCTTGTGGTTTTCGCGTTTGATGCGCGCGGGGATGTCGATATCGACAAGCTGCTCGCCGCCAACGGATTTGAGTAAGCTGAGCGCCGCCTCACGCGCATCTCCCTCAAGCGAAGCAAAATAGTCTGTCGCGCGTTGCAACATCCATTGCGTATAGGGCAGGACAATGCGCTGGGCGGTTTTGCCTTCGACTGTAAAGGGCTGCATTCCAATGACGCGGGGAATATCCGTATCCGGATTAGCCTGCTTCCAGGCGCCAAGTTGCTCTACAAGATTGACAAGGCACGGGCCTTGCTCGCGCATCATCCGGCGCAGCACGGGTAGAAGCGTTTCAGGGATTTCATCATCGGCAAGGAAGGCGCCGCCCTTCGGCTCTGGCGGCGACTGCATGCGCTCCACCCAGTTGGCGACTTTCGGCGCGCGCGATTTCATCAGATCGCCGGATGCGGGATCGCGATAAAGATGCGCATAGAGCGGGCCGACCAGACCGAAGTCGCCGATTGAGGGTCGCGACCCGAAAAGATAAGGGTGAGCAGAAAAATGCGCGTTCAACGCATCGAGCAACGCCTCATAGGAAGCCTCAATCGCCGGCGCCATTTCCGGGGTCGCGCCCAGAAGCCCAACCACGCCCTGGAATTTTTCAGCCGCCTTTTTGCCGGCCTCAAATTGCGCCTCGCCGGCAAGCTCCGGGGCGGTGATTTTGCCGAACTCGCTATAGGCGAAGTCGCGATTATGCGCCCAGCGATAATGCATCGCCGGGATCACCAGCCATTCATCGCCGAACAGTTCCAGCAAATGCGCCGCCAGCCTTTGCTTCGGGCCAGGCGGAAACACCGAAGACGCCGGCTCTTGCGCTTCGAAATGATCGATGATCTCGCTGGTATCCTGGATTGCTTGATCATCAGGCGTGATCACCAGCGGGATCATCGCATAGCCGATGCGCGGGACGACGATGGAGGCGTAAATATCGCGCGTCGCTTGGCGCTCTTCGTAATCGACGCCTTTCCAGTTGAGATACGCCCGCGCCTTGCCGGTGAAATAGGAAAGCTGGCCGCCATAAAGGATGTGTTTCGCCATCGTCAATCCTGCTGTTGCATGGGCGCAGGCTGATCGCGCTATCGGGCGAAGTCAATCAACCGGCGCAGCAGGGGCAATGTGTTTTTTCCGTGCGTCCTACTCAAATACCGCCTCAAGCAGAAATCAAAGCGCGCCGTGGCACTGCTTGAATTTTTTACCCGAGCCGCAAGGGCAGGGGGCGTTGCGTGGCACGCGGCCCCAGGTTTCCGGATTGGCGGGATCAACTTGCGCGGCGCGGCTGCGTCCGGTCAGGGTGCCGATGCCGGCGGAGGCGCCGCGTTGGCGCCGGCGCGCGGCTTCTTCGGGCGCCATTTCATTTTCGCCGGTGAGCGGGTCGGCATGGGTTTCCGTCATCGGAATATTCGGGCGCTGCGGCACGGCCTGTTCGGACCCGCGCAGCTGCACATTCATTAACATCCGCGTCACATCGCGGCGCAGGCCGTCTATCAGCGCCTCAAAAAGCCCAAAGGCTTCGGTCTTGAATTCATTGACCGGGTCGCGCTGGCCATGGCCGCGGAGCCAGATCACCGAGCGCAAATGGTCGAGCGTCTGCAAATGCTCGCGCCAGTTGGTGTCGAGATTTAACAGGAGAATGCGTTTTTCAATATTGCGTACGAAGCTCTCCGGGTCCGCGTCACCCATCTCCTGGGCGGTATTTTTCATCGCTGCGCTGTGCGATGCATATTGCGCATCGACTTCTTTAATCAACCGCTCGGTGATTTCGGTATCGTCGACACCCTCTTCCTTGGCCCATTTATCAACGGAATAATCACGTCCAAAAATGGTTTTGAGCTCTTCTTTCAGGCCGCCAATATCCCAGCGTTCCGCATAGGACTTTTCCGGGACATGCGTTGCAACAAAATCATCGACCAGTTGCGCGCGCATATCACTGACAATCTCTTCAACCGATACGGCGGACATAAATTCGATGCGCTGTTCAAAAATCGCCTTGCGTTGGTCGTTGATGACGTCGTCAAATTTGAGGACGTTTTTACGCATGTCGAAATTGCGCTGCTCGACTTTTTTCTGCGCCGTCTCAACCGCTTTGGTGAACCATGGGTGCTCAATTGATTCATCGGGCTGAATGCCGAAGCGCTTGAGCATTTTTTCCATGCCGCCGCCGAAGATGCGCATCAGATCGTCTTCAAGCGACAGGAAAAACTTGGTGGTGCCGGGGTCGCCCTGACGGCCGGAGCGGCCGCGCAGCTGGTTGTCGATGCGCCGGCTTTCATGGCGCTCGGTCGCCAGAACAAATAGACCGCCGGCGTTGATGGCTTTTTGCTTGGCCTGTTCAACCTTGGCTTCAATCTCGGCGCGTTTGCGCTTGATGGTTGCCTCGTCGTCGCCTTGTTTGAGGTGGTCGAGGATTTCTTTGTCGACAGAGCCGCCAAGCTGGATGTCGGTGCCGCGCCCGGCCATGTTGGTGGCGATGGTCACCACGCCCGGTATGCCGCCTTTGGCGACAATATCGGCTTCCTGCTCGTGATAGCGCGCATTGAGGACATTGTGGGGGATTGGCGTTTTTGATTGCGCAAGCTCGGCAATATGGTTGGCGCGATCTTCCAGTTCTTTTTTAAGGTCGGCTTCTTTGTCTATTAATTCCGAAGCGCGCTGGCGCAAAGTCACGGCCAGTTCCTTGAAATATTTCTTGTCGCTCAAAAGACCTGAGAGCGATTCAGATTTCTCGATGGAGACCGTGCCCGCCAGCACCGGTTGGCCGCGTTGATAACATTCGGCGATCTGCAAGACGATAGCTTTGTTTTTTTCCGCCGCCGTCATGTAAAGCTCGTCGTCCATATCTTCGCGATCGACCGGCTTGTTGGTCGGAATTTCAAAGACGTTGAGCTTATAGATGTCGGCGAATTCCGCCTCTTCGGTCAGCGCGGTGCCGGTCATGCCGGCGAGTTTTTCGTACAGCCGGAAGTAGTTCTGGAATGTAATTGAGGCGAGCGTCTGGTTTTCCGGTTGGATCTGCGCCTTTTCTTTGGCCTCGACCGCCTGGTGCAATCCGTCCGACCAGCGCCGGCCTTCCATCATCCGGCCGGTAAACTCGTCGATAATGACGACTTTGTCGCCGCGCACGATATAGTCCTTGTCGCGCTGGAAAATCTTGTGCGCCTTCAATGCTTGATTGACGTGATGGACGATGGAGATGTTGACGGAGTCATAAAGGCTGTCGCCTTCGAGCATGCCGGCCGCCGATAACAGTTTTTCAATCTTCTCATTGCCGTCTTCGGTAAGGGTGACGGAGCGCGCCTTCTCGTCGATTTCATAGTCCTCGTCAGCAACGAGTTGCGGCATGAAACTGTCAATGGTGATGTAGAGTTCCGACTTGTCGTCGGTCGGACCGGAGATGATCAGCGGCGTTCTCGCCTCGTCGATGAGGATAGAATCAACCTCGTCGACAATCGCGTAATGATGGCCGCGCTGGACCATCTCTTCGAGCGACGCCTTCATATTGTCGCGCAGATAATCAAACCCGTATTCATTGTTGGTGCCGTAGGTAATGTCGGCGGCATAGGCCTCGCGGCGTTCTTGGTCATCTATGCCGTGAACGACGCAGCCGACGGTCATGCCGAGCTGTTGATAGACCCGGCCCATCCATTCCGCGTCGCGGCTGGCGAGGTAATCGTTAACGGTGACCACATGGACGCCGCGCCCGGTGAGCGCATTGAGGTAGACCGGCAGCGTTGCAACCAGGGTTTTGCCCTCGCCGGTCTTCATTTCGGCGATATCGCCCTGGTTGAGGACCATCCCGCCGACCAGCTGAACGTCGTAGTGGCGCTGGCCAAGGGCGCGTTTTGCCGCCTCGCGTACGGTCGCAAACGCCTCCTCCAGCAGATTATCGAGGCTCTCGCCATCTTTATGGCGTTGTTTTAACGTTTCTGTTTGTTGGATGAGTCCATCATCAGTGAGTTTGGAGAGCGTGTCTTCGAATGCATTGATCGCATCTACCCGACGCCATAAAGGCTTAAGGCGGCGATCATTGGAGGAGCCGAAGATTTTTTGCGCGATTGCGAGCAACGCCATGAGCGGAAGGCCTTTAAGAACCGATGAAGCAGGCAGCAGGGCCGTTGTGTTACAATGGCGCGAGCACACCCCTTCATCGGCCGGATTGAGAATAGAGACAAGGGGTTGCGGGACAGATAGTAAGCGCGCCATGCCCTGTCAACGAAGCCAAAGATCACGTTAGAGACCGATGCAGACCCCAGACGGCAGAGATTTTAACCAAGCCAATGCGCCAAAACCCCTTGGCGTTGCGGCACAGGCGCTGGCCAGCGCGGCGATGATGTTGCTGCGCGCCATCGCCAAGCTGTGGCTGACCACCTGGCGGCTGGCGGCGGCGCTGGATTCGGCGCTGTGGCGGGCGATCAAGCTGATCCTGCGCAAGGCGATAAACGGGCTTGCCTATGCCGGCATGCTCGGCGCCAGGGCGTTTCGCAGCCTGCTTTTGTGGCTGCCGACCCGGACCGGCCGCGCCTATAGCGCAGCGTCGGGCGTCTTTCTGATTGTCGCAGGGTTATGGATCGCCGATGAGCTGCGCGCGGGCCCCCGGATTGACGATAGCGGCCAATTGATCCTGCAAGCGCCGCTTGACGAGGAAGACCCGATCCTCGCCCGGATTGAGGGGCGTTATGTGCATCTGTCTGAAATCGAGGCGGCGGCGCGCGCCAGCGGAGTGCTGCGCGCCGGCGATATTCTGACGCCGCAAACCGCTTTCCGGCGCGGTCTTGTTGAGGCTTATGTTGAGCAGCGGTTGCTGGCCCGCGCCGCGCTTGAGGACGGGCTACAACGTGCGCCCTCGGTTTTGCGGCGTATTAATGCGGCGCGCGACCGGGTGCTGGCCGCCTCGTTCATGGATTCGCGCCTGCGCGAGCAGGTGACGCCGCAAACGGTGAAGCAATTCTACAATGCCCAGCGCGACGTGACGGTGCTTGGTGATGAAGTGCGCGCGCGCCATATTTTGGTGGCGACCAAACAAGAGGCGGGCGCGATTGTCGAGGCGCTGGCCGGCGGGGCCGATTTTGGCGCTTTGGCGCGCGAGCTGTCTCAAGACCGCGCGACCGCGCCGTTAGGTGGTGAGATCGGCTGGTTTACCCGCTCAATCATGACGCGGATATTTTCCAATGTGGCATTCGCGACGACGCCTGGCGAGGTGGCGGCGCCGTTTGAAACCGAATTTGGCTGGCACGTCATGGAAGTGCTGGAGCGGCGCTCGACCAAAGCGGTGTCTTACAAGGAGGTGCGCGGCGAGGTCGAAGAGTTTCTGCGGCTTTATACCATCGATGAAACACTTGCGGCGCTGGCGAAGGAAAGCCAGGTGGTGTATTTCCGCCCGCCTGATGAGGACAGGGAGCCGGACCAGCCGCCGCCGGAATTGGACGCCTCGGGTTTTTATGAAACCGATCCGGCTGGCGACGACACCCTCAATTAGACCATCGGGCGATTAGTAGGAATTGCCCGATGGTCTAGATTCTTTGTTGCGCGCCGGCCCCGCGCGCGAATGCGCGCAGATTATTACCTGACCGCGTTCGCGGTCGGGATGCGAAAAACCGGCCTCATCCTGAGCCTGCCGAAGGGCCCACTTTTTCGCCCGGCGCTATAGGCGCGGAGCGCCGCATTTCGCTCACAGCGCCTCCGTCTCCGAAAACTTTACCCGCGCCCGGCGTCGCCCGGAAATTCTCCTTGAATGCGAGGCAGGCGTTGTGGTTTGCCGTATTTGTGAGCAAATTGAATCAAATTGTAACAATGGCTGAAAGCTTGTGATAATCCGGGCCGCTTAACATTAAGGCGAAAATATGGCGAAGCTTTTGCTGGTTGCGGCATGTGCGCTGGTGGACCGGGATGGACGGGTCCTCCTGGCGCGAAGACCGGAAGGGCGACCCCTGGCGGGGCTGTGGGAGTTTCCGGGCGGGAAATTGATCGACGGAGAAACGCCGGAGGCGGCGCTGATCCGGGAACTACGCGAAGAGCTGGGCGTTGACACCGACGCGTCTTGCCTGGCGCCAATTGCTTTTGCGTCATACGATTCAGGGGACTTTCACCTTTTGATGCCTTTATTCGTATGCAGAAAATGGTCCGGGCAAGCAAAGCCCCGTGAGCATCAGGAATTACGATGGGTCAAGCCGAGCGAACTTTTGGAATTCGAGATGCCGCAGGCCGACAGGCCTCTGGCCGCGCAGCTAAGGGATTTTTTATGACCTTTATGACCAGAAAATTGAGCGCCCAGCCGGGTCGTTTATCAGATATTGTTGCTGGCTTTCGCGGTGATGAAAACGGCTCTACGGCGATAGAATATTCTCTGATTGTCGGGCTGATATTTTTGGTGATTGTTGCGGCCGTCACAAGCTTTGCAGGGTCCACCAGTCAGATGTATGGCGATATTTCTACCAATCTGGGAAATTAATCAGCTTTGATTTTTAATCGCCTCGGCGAGCGAAGATGTGGCGGAGCCGGGCTTGAGCGGCTTTTGCTGGCTCTCATGCGGCGCCCAGCCGGTGAGGTAAACGATATCGAACGTTTCCGTTCCGCCTGAAGCAGCGAAAACCTCCAACATGCGCGTAACGATAGCCCGGCTTAGCGGCTGTTGCTGGCGGGCGAGCACATTGGTCTCGCCCATGCCGCGCAGATCGCCGAGCAGGCGCGCAGGCTCGCGATAGGTGATCGTGACTTTGTCAACATCCGTCACCGGCAGCGCGAAGCCGGCGCGCGTGAGCGCTCGCCCGAAATCTTGTATTGCCGCAAAGGGAGCAATGCGCGCCGCGACGCCGCCGGTGATTTCTGTTTCCGCCGTATAAAGAGCGCTGCGTAAATTTTGTACTGTGTCGCCGCCAAAGACGGCGGCGATGAACAGACCGTCAGGTTTCAAAGCGGCGCGCGCTTGCGACAGAGCGCCGATGAAATCGTTGGTTGTGTGCAGCGTTAACAGGCTAACGATGAGATCGAGGCTTTGTGGGCGTAGCGGCATGCGTTCGCTATCGGCGACAAAACCGGTGTGGGCGCCGTCAAGCCGCGCCGCTGCGCTGTCCATGGAGAAAACCGCGCCGACCCCACATTCCGGGGTCAGCATCGCGGTCAATCGCCCGGCGCCGTCAAACAGGGCTTTGGGAAAGTCACGTTTAACGGTTTCGAGCCGGTCGATGATGTCCTCCATCGCCCGGCGGTGGAGAAAGTCAAAATCGGAAAAACTCGCGGCGCTACGCTCCCTGCGCTGTCGCACAAGGCGGCGGCTGAAGATTTGCGGCGGCGATTTTTCCATTCGAAGATGTTTTCCTAAGGGCCGGCCCCGCGTTACTCTATCATCTATGAGAGCGCAATTTTTCCAGAATATCGGCGCCGCCGCCGGCAATATTGGCCAGGCGACGCTGAACCTGCTGATGCCGCCGCAATGTCCGGTAACCGGGGAGGCGGTCGCCGCGCCCGGCAAATTGGGCCCGGCCGGATGGGCGGCGCTGCACTTTATTGAGCGGCCGTTTTGCGGGCGATGCGGCATCCCGTTTGCGGCCGACTATGGCGAGCGCGTCGAATGTCCGGGATGCATCGCCGAGCCGCCGGTGTTTGATCGGGCGCGGGCGGCGATTTCTTATAATGATGCAGCGCGCAAGGTGGTCTCGGGACTGAAGTTTTCCGACCGTATGGAATATGCCGGGATGCTCGGTGGGTGGATGGCGCGCGCCGGCGCCGAATTCATCAGCCGCGAATCCTTGCTGATACCGGTGCCGTTGCATTGGCGCCGGCTGATAGCGCGGCGCTATAACCAGTCGGCTTTGCTGGCGCGGTCGATTGCCGAGGCAAGCGGCGCAAAGGTTTTGTTGCGTGGGCTAAGGCGGACCCGTCCGACGCCGCCGCAAAAGGAGATCCCGTCCGTTGAAGCCAGGCGGCGCAATGTCGCCGGGGCCTTTGCGGTTGATGAGAAATATCGCGCAACCATTAAAGGCGCGCATATTGTACTCATTGATGATGTATTGACCAGCGGCGCGACGGCGTCGGCATGCGCGCGGGCGCTGAAACAGGCCGAGGCTTCACAAGTTGATGTGCTGGTGCTGGCGCGGGTTGTAAAAGGCGGGGCCGGCGCGATATAGGCTGATCACCAACAAAAGCGAGCGAACATGCAAAAAGTCACAATCTACACCAGGCCGATGTGCGGGTTTTGCGGGCGCGCGATCAAGCTGCTGAAGCAAAAAGGCGTTGAGCTATCGGAGATAGCGGCGGGGTTTGACAAAGCCAAACGCGATGAGATGGTCGCCCGCTCAAATGGCTCGATGACCTTTCCGCAAATTTTTATCGGCGATGCGCATGTTGGCGGTTGCGACGAGCTTTTCGCCCTGGAACGAGCCGGCGATCTTGACCGGTTGTTAAATGGCGGATGATCGCAAATCCTTTTACGCGGCTTGCGTGCAGATGCGCTCTGGGCTCGACCGGGCGCGCAATCTCGCTGATGCGCTGGCGTTGATCGACGAGGCGGCTGCATGCGGGGCGCAATTTATCGCGACGCCGGAAATGACCAATGTCGTCGACCGCAAAGGCGCGCGCCTTTTGGCGTCATTACCGGACCAAGCCGGGCTTGAAGAAATTGCCGCCTTCGCCGCCGCCGCCAAGCGCCATCGCGCCTGGCTGCTGATTGGGTCATTAGCGGTGAAGCTGGACGAGAAAGCCGCCAATCGGAGTTTTCTGTTCGGACCCGGCGGCGAGATCGTCGCGCGCTACGACAAGCTGCACATGTTCGATGTCGATCTTCCGGGCGGTGAGAGCTGGAAAGAATCCAAACTCTACGCGGCCGGCGAGGCCGCAAAGATGGTTGCAACACCGCTTGCGAAATTCGGTCTAAGCATCTGTTATGATGTGCGTTTCCCACGTCTCTACCGGGCGCTGTCGCAGGCGGGCGCTGAGGTCTTGTGCGTGCCGTCGGCGTTTACCCGTCAGACCGGCATCGCCCATTGGAAGACGCTTTTAACGGCGCGGGCGATTGAAAACGGCGCCTTCGTCGTCGCCCCGGCGCAAGGCGGCGTCCATGAGGACGGGCGCGAGACCTATGGCCATTCGATGATTATCGGGCCCTGGGGTGATGTATTGGCTGAAGCGGACAATGACGCGCCGGGCGTCATTCTGGCGCAGATTGACCGCCAGGCCGTTGCTGAGGCGCGGCAAAGAATTCCCAATCTTGCCCTTGAACGCGACTTCGAAATCTTCATTATCAATCAATGATCAAGTACCAACTCATCTGTGACGCCGAGCATGATTTCGAAGGCTGGTTTCGCGACAGCGCTGATTATGATGCGCAGGCCGAAGACGGGCTTGTGGAGTGCCCCGCATGCGGCAGCGAAAAAATCCGCAAGGCGGTGATGGCGCCGGCGATTGTCGGCGGCAAGCGCTCCGGCTCGCGCGCGGCGCGGCTGGCGGAAATCAAACGTGATATGGGCCAGGCAGTCGAGCGCGCCCGCGACTATGTCGAAAAGAATTTCGATTATGTTGGCGATCAGTTTCCCGAAGAGGCGCGCAAAATCCATTATGGCGAAAATAAAGAGCGCAGCATATACGGCGAAGCCACCGGCAAGGAGGTTAAAGAGCTTGTCGATGAAGGCGTCAGTGTTGCGCCCTTGCCAGGGCCGCGTCGCACGTCGCCGGAGCCGTCCGCTGACGCTGCCTCGCCGCAAGCCAGCGCCGCAGACAAACCCGACAAAGCGCGCCGCAAGCTGCGTGCGACGGAAACCAAAAAGCTCAACTAGATTGCGTTCCTTTTTGTCGAATCGGGAACGCAGTCTAGATTGTTTAATTGTCGCGTGTTCGAACCCAAAAACCGCCTACACTTTTTGTGAACACGCTCTAGATAGGTTGGGACAATGATCGTCTGCGACTATGGACGCCGTTAAACAACGCCTACTCGAACTTTCATTTTTCGATCAGCTAGATCGCGAGACCCTTGATGCGATTGCTGCGCGCGGGGTGTGGTCGTCGCTGGCCGGCGGCTGGGAATTGTTTCGCGAAGGCGCGCGGTCAGAAGCGCTCTATTTCAACCTGTCTGGCCGGATGATTGTCGTGCGCCAGGGCCCGGAAGGCGAAGAGGTGGTGGGATATGTGCGCGCCGGCGAGCCGGTTGGCGAAATGTCGCTATTGTCGGGCGAGCCGCACACCGCCACCGTCTATGCGCTGCGCGATACTGAAGTGCTGATGCTGCCGCGTGACGACGTTGAAGATTTGTTGCACGATCATGGTGATTTCGCCAGCGCGCTGGCGCGCACCGTGCTTGATCGCGCAAGACACCCCACAGCCAGCTTCCAGCAATCGGCGCCGCGCATCTTTGCGCTCATCGCGTCGTCGCCATCGATTGATATCGATGCGCGAGCGAAGGATCTTGCCGCGCGGATAACGCGCTATGGCGTGAAAGCCGATTGGATGCCGGTGGGCGATGACGCGCCAGACAGCCGCGCTTTTGACCGGCGCGAGGAAGACCACGAGGTGGTGTTGCTTGCCGCTCGCGTTGACGGTAGCGCCTGGTATCGGTTTGTGCTTCGCCATGCGGACCGGTTTTTGGTCTTTGCACGCCGCGATGCGCGTCCGCCGCGGCCGTTTCCGATGACCACCAAAACCGGCGAACGGGTGCGCAAGTTTCGCCTGGTAGATTTGGTGATGTTGCATGAAGGCTCCCCCGCCGGGCCGGTGGCTGACTGGATTGATGCGATTGGCGCGGCGCGAATTCTCAATTGCCGCGGTAATCAGTGCACCGAACGGATTGCGCGGATTATCGCCGGACGCTCGGTCGGGCTGGTGCTCTCAGGCGGCGGCGCGCGCGCCTATGCGCATATCGGCGCCGTTAGCGCGTTGCGTGAGGCCGGCGTGCCGATCGATTTTGTCTGCGGCGCGTCGATGGGCGGAGTGGTCGCCGCCTGTATCGCCATGGGCTGGGCTGATGAGGAAATCGAACGCCGCATTCGCGAGGCTTTTGTGGTCTCCAACCCGCTTGGCGATCATGTGATGCCGGTAGTGGCGCTGACCAAGGGCAAGCGGGTTGAAAAGCGCCTCGCCGAGCACTTTGGCGATATGTTGATTGAAGAGCTTCACGTTCCATTCTTCTGCGTTTCGTCGGATATTTCTGAAGGCCGGGCGCGCATTCATCGCCGCGGGATTTTGCGCAAAGCCTTGCGCGCATCGATTGCCCTGCCGGGGATATTGCCGCCGGTGATCGACGGCGACATGCTGTTGGTGGACGGCGCGGTGATCAACAACTTCCCCACAGATATTATGGCGGGCATGCATCGTGGTCTGATGATTGGTATCGATGTTGCGCGTCAGGGAACGATCGATATCGATGCGTTTCGCGACCCGCCGGGGTTTTTCGCCTGGATTGCCGAACATGGCGTGCGCTCGGCGCCGCCTATCGTTTCGCTGTTGATGCGTACCGCGACGGCGCGCCATGAACGCACGCTCAAAGTCCACCCCGCCGACATTATGATTGCCCCAAGTGTGCCGGGCGTATCGCTGCGCGACTGGGAGGAATATGATGAAGCCGTCTCCAACGGCTATAAAGTCGCCAAGGCGGCGATCCAGGAAAACTGGGACACTCTCGGGCCGATTATCGAGGCGGCGCGAGGTTGAGTTTTGGTCGAACGCGGCGGTGCTTTGCGAAAGATTTTGAGGGTTTCCAACCTGTAATTAAGATTCGTCGAGATCGACATGCACAACCTAAGGTAGAGCTTAAAAATCTTATAGGAATCTGATAGTTACGCCGGGAACACGCGTTCAGACGGGCAGTTTTTGGGGTTGAAACAAGTTAATGCGATGAATTTGCTCTGCGCCCGAATGCGGCATGCAATAAGGCCGGCTCGCCCTTTGTCGCCTTAACTCAAACGGAAGAATTTGCGGTAACCGCAAAACATCTTGCCAACCAAGATGATAAAACTCCGTACACCGCCATCTATTTCATTGCTCCAAATTTTACGTCGCCCGTTTACCATATTCAGTATTGGAAGATATTTGCTGAACGAGAGAAGAGCCATGGAATTGAATAACTCTGTTTCTGTATTGTTTAAGTTTGCAGCCTTTGCAGGCGCCCATCATGCAGAGAATGCGCACCATGCAAGACAGGCCGAGACAAAACAGGCCGAGGCCTCTAAACAGCATGATGAGCGATCTGAGGTTCGCAAAGTCTCGTTTCAGGGCGCGCGCTCTAAGGCGTTGCATTCGAGTTACTTGGCCCAGCGGGTCGAGAAAATGTCGAATGCTTTGGCGCGTTTGCAGCAAACAGTGCCATCATTAAGCGATGCGTCCACCACTGTGATTGAGCGCGCCCGGGGAGAGGGGAGCGCGAGCTTCTCCTATTCACGGACGCAAGATGAATACGGCAATGTCACTGAAGAATTCACCTTCAAAATTCAGTTTAAAGCGGCGGGCGATGCGGGCTTTACGCAAGTCAGTACGTCGCCACCGCCTGCGCCGGCAAACGACGCACCTGTCAGCACAACGCCGGCAGTCGTTCCAGCGCCGCAGACGCCAGCGCCGCGGACGCCAACACCACAGACGGGAGACGCCCCACCAATAGCTGTAGATCCTTCCGTTGCACCGCAAACTGGCGATGATGCCCCCAAAATGACTGTCGCCCAGCTGATCGAATATTACCGCATCGAAACCGTGGTTGCGCCAGCGAGCACTCCAGCGCAAGCAGAGGCAGTGGAAGAAGCGGGCGATGATGGCCATGGTCATGACGAGGCTGAACAGCACCGCGACGACAGCATTAAAATTGACGCCGGACGTGTGAGCCGCATCTCGACAGGCGCCGGCGACGACGTCGTGGAGATCAGCGCTGATAATGTCCGCCGTATCCGCACCGGCGGCGGCGATGACACGCTGACCATCGACGCCGACAAAGTCGCCCGGATTAATACCGGCGCTGGCGATGATGTTTTGAACATCAATGCCGACAAAGTCCGGCGCGTCAATACCGGCGCCGGTGACGACGTCCTTAACATCAACGCCGATAAAGTTGCTCGCATCAATACTGGCGCTGGCGATGATGTCCTCAATATCGACGCCGACAAAGTCACGCGGATCAGCACCGGCGAAGGTGATGATGCACTGACCATCAACGCGGATAAAATTACACGGGTCAATACAGGCGCCGGCGATGACACGCTTGTCCTTACCGCCGATACAATCGGCCGCGTTAACGCTGGCGCCGGCGATGACACGATCACGCTGGATGCGGTAGATGCAGCGATTGCCTTCGGCAAGGGCGGCGGCGAGGATGTTATCAACATCACATCCGTCGGCGCGCTGGCCATCCAGATTGACAGCGAATTAGCGACGTCGATTGATGATGTGTCCATCGTTGAGGACGGCGATAATATTATCCTGGAGTTTGCCTCAGGGGAGAGCCTGACACTCAACAATGTCGCCAATGCCGATATTATCTCACTTCAGGTTGGCGGCCAGAGCATTGACCTTCGTGTCAGCGAACCGCCAGTTGCCCTGGATTTGAGTGTCTAGAGCAGCCGACCGGGCCGTGTTGTCTGCGAGCCTAGAGCAAAATGCACGATTCGCATTTAACGCATTTTGCTCTAGTGGTCTCGCATTCGAATCCAAAAACCGCACACGCTATTTGTGAATGCGCTCTAGCCAATCCAGAACAATGCGCACCGGCAAGTGTTAAAACCGTTTCCCACTTTTTGCGCCGCGCTCTAAACTCCTCTCTTTTGAGAGGGATGAGAACAATGACGATATCCGGGGACAGCGCGCCGTCGCTATTTGATCTAACCGATAAAACCGCGATTGTCACCGGCGCCTCGCGCGGTATTGGCGAGGCGATTGCGCGTCGTCTCGCGCAAGCCGGCGCCAATGTTATCGTTTCAAGCCGCAAGCTCGATGCGTGTCAAAAAATTGTCGATAGTATCAACGAAGCGGAAGGACGCGAAGCCGCGTTTGGCGTGGCTTGCAACATTTCACACAAGCAAGAGCTGCAACGCCTGGTCGATGAGACGCGTGCGAAATTCGGTCCTGCCGATATTCTTGTCGCCAATGCGGCAGTCAATCCGTATTTCGGACCGTCAGCGGATATCTCCGACGAGCAGTTCGACAAAATTCTCACCTGCAACGTCAAAGCCGCCCATTGGCTGTCGCATATGGTGTTGCCGGAAATGAGAGAGAAGCAATATGGCGCGATTACCGTCATTTCGTCCGTAGGCGGCTTTGTCGGATCGAGCGCTATCGGCGCTTATAATATATCCAAAGCCGCCGACATGCAGCTGGCGCGTAATCTGGCGGTGGAATACGGGCCCGACAATATTCGCGTCAATTGTATCTGCCCCGGCGTCGTCAAAACCCATTTTGCCGAGGCGCTGTGGAAAGACCCGAAGATCGAAAAGATGATGACCCGAAAGCTGCCGCTGCGCCGTTTCGGCGAGCCCGATGACATCGCCGGCGCCGCGGTATTTTTAGCTTCGCCAGCGGGGCGATGGATGACCGGGCAATCAATGATAATTGACGGTGGCGCGCTGATCAGCGTTGGTGAGCTTTAGGGCAGTTTTGTCTGTCTAGGATACTCATAACTAATATGCAGGAAATATTTACCGCACTCGATTTAAACAACGACTTTGAAACCGTTGGTCAGGAATGTCTCGCGTCTGTTTACAGCGTGTCTGATCTTGCAGCCTCGACCTTTGGCGCTGTCGGAAGTTCAATCGCCAATCTCACAGTCGATCTTGGCTTGGCGTCATACCGGCCTTCGGTTCACGTCAACCAAAGGCTAGCATCCCTGTGGTTTGCACAATCCATTTATCCTAAGGGTTGGGAGATGCCGCCGGTCTGGGACGTCGTCGCGGGAGATTATGAAACGCAAGATGGCTGGATTAAGCTACACACAAATTTACCACATCATCGCAAAGCAGCGCTGTCGGTCCTTGGCGTCGACGCCATCCGCGACAAAGTGACAGCGGCGGTGCAAATTTGGCGTAAGGACGAACTTGAAACCGAGATTGTTAAAATGGGCGGCGTTGCCGCTGCGATGCGGTCGCGCGATGAATGGGGCACGCACCCTCAAGGCCAGGCTGTCGCGTCTGAGCCCCTCATCACTTGGGGTGACGTTCGACAGTCACAAATACGAAATTGGCCTGCGTCCAGAGCGCACCCTTTGAAGGGATTGCGCGTTCTCGATCTTACTCGTGTACTGGCCGGGCCGGTCGCAACACGAACGCTCGCAGGGTTTGGCGCGGACGTCTTGCGCATCGACCCGCCGGGTTGGGATGAGCCAAATGTCGTTGCGGATATCACGCTCGGCAAACGATGTAGCTTCCTTCAACTTCATCAGCCGGCCGATCGCAAAATTTTTGAAGACCTGCTCGCAAGCGCTGACATATTGATCCATGGATACCGTCCCGATGCAGTTGCGGGGCTCGGTTATAGCGAAGCAGCGCGCCTTGATATCGCTCCGAATCTAATAGAGGTATCGCTTGACGCCTATGGGTGGACGGGGCCTTGGGCGAAGCGGCGCGGGTTTGACAGCCTGGTGCAAATGAGTTGCGGCATAGCCGAGGCCGGGATGCGCTGGGCCAATCGCGAACAACCGACGCCGCTTCCCGTTCAGGCTCTGGATCACGCAACAGGGTATTTAATGGCTGCGGCCGCTGTGCGCGCCATCAGCCTGGCCGCCAAAGGCGAGGGTTTGAGAAATGCCCGCCTGTCTCTGGCGCGAATTGCCGAGCTTTTAATTGCACATCCGCAGAGCATTGAAGGCAAGTTAAACAAACTACCGTCGCTGGAGGACTTTTTAGAGTTGAAAGAACAAACGCCATGGGGACAGGCGCATCGACTTAAAGCCGCGATAGATATCGAACGAACCCCAATGAAATGGCGGCGACCAGCATGCGAACTTGGCACATCAACGCCGCAATGGTTGTGACCTAACACTTTTGGCTATCGGTTAAACCGCGCGCGTTGCGTTCTCAAACCAGTCTTTTATGTCAGCGGGGATGTCGGCCTTGAGTTTGGTGCGAACTTCAGCGTGATAGCTGTTGAGCCAGTTGCGCTCATCATCGCTCAGCATATCCACTTGCACCAAGTCTAAATTAATCGGCGCCATGGTGATGGTTTCAAACGCCATCATTTCACGTTCGCCGCCGGGAATGGGCCTGGCCGGCGTCACCACGATCAGGTTTTCAATGCGGATGCCGAACGCGCCAGCTTTATAAAAGCCGGGCTCGTCGGAAAGGATCATGCCGGGCTTGAGCGCCTGGTCATTGGGCGCTTTGGCGATGCGTTGCGGGCCTTCATGGACGCCGAGAAACGAGCCGACACCGTGGCCGGTGCCGTGATCATAGTCGAGCCCGGCGTCCCAAAGCGGCTTGCGCGCAAAGGCGTCAAGCTGATGCCCGGTAGTGCCGGCTGGAAACTTCATCGTCGCCAGCGCGATATGACCCTTAAGGACGCGCGTAAACCGGTCGCGCATTTCATCGCTCGGCTCACCAATCGGCACCGTACGGGTAATGTCTGTGGTGCCGTCCGGGTACTGACCGCCAGAATCGATTAAAAACAACTCGCCGCGCTGGAGCTTGCGGTTGGTTTGCGTCGTTACGCGATAATGCACCACGGCGCCATTGGGCCCGGCGCCGGAAATCGAATCAAAACTGAGATCGCGCAATTCATCGGATTCTGAACGGAAAGCCTCGAGCTTTTTCGCGGCGGTAATCTCGTCGATCTTGCCGCTTTGCGCTTCGGTGTCGAGCCAATGAAGGTAGCGCGTCACTGCCGCGCCGTCTCGGATATGGGCGGTGCGCGCGCCTTCGATTTCAGCAGCGTTCTTAGTGGCGCGGGGCAGGGCGCATGGATCGGTGAGTTCGATAATTCTCGCGCCCACTGACTTGAGATCATCGATGTATTTTGACGGCGACAGCGCCGGGTCGACCGCGATGCTGGCGCCGCCAGCGGCGATTTTTTCGAGCGCTGCGGTCACTTCCGCCTCGCCGCGAAGATCGACAGCCTCGCCAAGAAAGTCCGGCAGCGCATTGCCGACTTTTTCCGGCGCGATAAACAGCGTTGCCGTTCCGTCAGCCTTAAGGATCGCCCGGCCGAGCGGCAGCGGCGAACGGGCCACGTCAGCGCCGCGAATATTAAACAGCCAGGCAATTGATGGCGGCGCAGTAATCAGCACCGCATCTGCGCCGGCGCTGTTTACCGCTTTTGCAATTTCCTTGCGCTTGTCAGCGGCGTCGCGGCCGGAGAATTTGAGGCCATGCGGGCGCACTGGCGCTTGCGGCGCCGCCGGCTGGTCGATCCAGGCGACATCGACCGGGTTTTGAGACACCGCTGCCAGCTCAAAGCCCGCCGCCTTTGCCGCCGCCTTCAGCTTCCTGACATTGGCAAGCGTGTGCAGCATCGGGTCATAGCCAATGCGCGCGGCTTTGGGTGCATTCTCGCGCAGCCATTGGTCGATGGAAATTTCGGTATAATCGGCATATTCGAAAAACGCGCTGTCGGCCTGCTGGCGTACCTGTAAGGTGTAGCGCCCGTCGGTGAAGACAACGGCGCGCTCAGCCATAATAACCGCGCCGCCGGCGGAGCCGGAAAACCCTGTCGCCCACATTAACCGCTCGGCATATTCGGGAATATATTCGTTTTGATATTCATCATCATGCGGAATGATAAAGCCGTCAAGCTTTTGGGCCTGCATGGCCGCCCGCAGCGCCGGCAGGTGTTTGCCGGCAAAAGAGCGGTCCGACAAGGGCTCATAGGTCTGGAACATGAGGGCAGCGATCCTTTGAAATTGAGTTGGCGCGCCGGGCGAAAAAGTGGGCCCTTCGGCAGGCTCAGGATGAGGCCGGTTTTTCACATAATCCGGCGCGCAAGAAAAAACCTAGAACATCGGGCGATTCCTAGCAATCGCCCGATGTTCTAGCGCTAATATCGTGTTTTGCGCCGCGAAGCTCAAGGGGCGGTTTTATTGCCTGACCAGCAAAAGCACCGGCCATGTCTCGTGGTTGAGGCGGTTTAGCTGGCGGAACCCGGCTTTCTCATAGGCGGCAAGGACGCCGGCCTCCTGTTCGGCCATCATTCCGGCGAGCATGACGCGTCCGTTTTTGGCGATGTGTGCGGCCATGTCCGGCGCTAGCACTGCGAGAGGGCCAGCGAGGATATTGGCGAAAACGAACCCAAACGGCGCGGCGGCGGCGATATCGGGATGGTCGAACCCGGCGGCGCCAAGCAGCGATACCTGGCCTTCGGCGTGGTTGAGCTGCACATTTTCCCTGGCGATGGCGACCGATGTTTCATCGATATCGCTGGCGAGAATATCGCGGCCCCATAATTTTGCCGCCGCAATCGCCAGCACCGCCGAACCGCAACCGAGATCAAGTACAGATTTCGGCGCCCAGCCGGCAAACCGGTCGAGCAGGGTTAAGCACCCGGCGGTCGTCGGGTGATGGCCGGTGCCGAAAGCCTGGTTGGCGTCGATGCGGATGGCAATATCATCCGCCTCATCGGGGAGTTTATCCGTATCGTGAACACCATAAAGCACAAAGCGGCCGCACCGCACGACGCCAAGTCCCTCAAGCGCGTGCGCCACCCAATCAATATCAGGTAGTTCCTCCAACTGACCGTCGCCAAGCCCGCCATGGTCTGCAACCATCTTATTGACAGCATCGATATCAGGATGTTCTTGAAAATAAGCCTCAAGCGACCAGATACTTGCATCATCTTCAGCAATCGTATCCTGCTTGACCAGGCTCACCGCATCCGCCGGAGGGTCAAACAAGTCGCTCAATGCGGCGTATGCTTCCTCAAGGGCGGATTTGGGCGCCGCCCAGGAAATTTTATAACTTGGCATGACTCTGATTTCCTTATTGTCGAGGCTGCGATTTTAGGTGAGTAGTGTGTTAGAGCATCGAGCGAAAAGTGTGCAACGGTTTTCGCGTCGCGCGATGCGACAACGAAAGAATCTAGAGCAAAATGCACGATTCGCATTTAACGCATTTTGCTCTAGGCTAACTTTGCCAATATTTGTGATTAGGCGATACATTTTTCTATATATATGTGGCGATTTTGCTGACGCTAAAGTCGCTTAGGAAATGTTTTGGAATAGGGGGAATGGAATGAGTGAGTTGCAGAATTTGCAACATGTGGGGCTTTCCCTTCGCCGTAGTTTGTTCTGCCTGCGTCGACGATTTGGCGCCGCCAGAACTATGGCTGGCGCCGCTGACAAGGTGTGGGCGATTGCGCCGGCAGAAACGCAGAATACGCCACCCTCGGTTTTCCTACCAGGAGAATTTGATAAAGTGCGCATCGTAGAATCGCGCACAACGATGGAAATTGAGGCGAAGCGTTTTCATGGCGGACCGTTCGAACATCCGCCGATTATGGCGTACCGCTACTCAAATGCTTTTCTTTATAGGGGGTCCATCGTGGCGCATGGCGCCGAAAGACGGATTTTACCGTATAGCTTCACGCCGCTGCCGTCACATCAGTTTCCTGTCACAACGGTCCATGAGGGCGCGCTTGCGGGTTCATATTTAGGGCTTCAGTATTTCGGTCACTGGTTGATGGAAGATGCGCCGTTGAGTTTGCTTGCTGAAAAATATGGCGAGCCGGTGTCGCCAAGCCCTCCAAATTGGCAACCGAAGCGTTTTGCAGAAAGCCATGTTCATGGCTATGTAAAGTTTCTTGATCTGCCGTGGCGTCAAGAAGAGAATGTTTATTTTAAATCGCTAGTGATGTTCGACGATGAGGCGTTCACCACACATAAAGGCGCGCGGCTGGAAATACTGCGTCAGCGAGCATTCAAACGTTTGGGCGCGCCGCGTAAGAAAAAACGCATCTATATTAAACGCGGCATCCCTGATACAGGCGTGCGCCGGTTTCATAATGAGGATGCGGTCGCCGCCGCGCTTGCTGGAGAAGGGTTTGACATTATTGACTCCACCAAAGTGAGCGTTGAAGAAATTTCACAAGCGTTGCATGGGGCGGAGATAATCGCCGGGTCGGAGGGTAGCCATCAGGCGCATGCATTTTATTTCTTGCCGCCTGGCGCTGCGCTGCTTGCGATCACCGCGCCGGATCGATTTGCCACAGCCAATAAACGTTGCGCTGACCATCTAAATATTCAATACGGAATTTCGGTTGGGGATGCAGAGGAAGAAGGATTTTCAGCCAACATTGATGATGTCAAACGGACGATAGATTTGTTTGGTCTGTAGCACTCACGCCGCCTCAACAAACGTATCGATGACTTTTTTTGCGCCGGAATGTTCAAATTCGACGGTGAGTTTTTGCCCTTCGATGAGGGATATGACGCCATAGCCAAATTTCTGGTGGAAGACGCGCTGGCCGGTTTTATATTTTGACCGGCCCGGCGCGCTCACCGATATGGCGCTGGCGCTGCCTTCGATTTGCACCGGTTTGGATGCGCGCCGCGCACCGGCTGCACGGGCGCGCCGCCAGCCGGGGTTGTCGTAATAGGCGTCTTCTTTCAGCTTTTCATCATCAATACGGGAATGGCTGGCAAAGCTGGAATGGCTGGCGAGATCGCCCATGGTGTTGCCGTAAAGGCCGGGCTCGGACATCACATCGACATGGGTTTCCGGCAACTCGTCAATAAAGCGCGACGGGATCGCCGCCTGCCAGCGGCCATAGATTTGCCGGTTCGCAGCAAAAGAAATCCGCACGCTTTCCTCCGCGCGGGTAATGCCGACATAAGCGAGGCGGCGTTCTTCTTCCAGCGCGGCATTGCCTTTTTCGTCGAGTGAGCGTTTGGACGGAAAGATTTCCTCTTCCCAGCCGGGCAGGAAGACCACCGGGAACTCAAGCCCTTTGGCGGCGTGCAACGTCATCAGCCAGACGCAACCGCCGGTCTGGTTTTCATTGCGCTCCGCGACCAGCGCGACATGGTCGAGATAGCCTTCCAGCGTGTCGAATTCCGAGACCGCCTGAATAAGTTCTTTCAGATTGTCGAGCTTGCCGGGCGCCTGGGGTGATTTTGAATTTTTCAACATCTCGATATAGCCGGCTTCTTCCAATACCAGCTCGGCAAGGTCGGCGGGCGCCATGTCTTTGGCGTCGCGCGCCCAGCGCTCAACCGTATCGAGAAAGTTGACCAGCGACCGGCGCGCCGCAGCGTGAAGATCGTCGCTTTCGAGCGCCAGGCGTGAGGCGGCCATCAGGGAAATATTCTGGCTGCGGGCGATTTTGTGGAGCGTCTGAAGCGCCTTTTCGCCAAGCCCGCGTTTGGGTTTGTTGACGATGCGCTCAAAGGCGAGGTCGTTGTCAGGGCTGCGGATCAACCGCAGATAAGCCAGCGCGTCACGGGTTTCCTCGCGCTCGTAAAAGCGCGGGCCGCCAACCACGCGATAGGCGAGGCCCAGCATATTGAAGCGCTCTTCAAAGGCGCGCATCTGGAATGAGGCGCGCACCAGCACCGCCATCTCGCTGAGTGAGCGGCCTTTTGATTGTTCCGCCTCAATATCGTCGCCGATCAGGCGGGCTTCTTCCTCGCCGTCCCAGACACCGCGGATTTTTACCTTCTCGCCATCCTCGCGCGCCGTCCACAGCTGTTTGCCGAGGCGCGTGGTGTTGG
>JAJFGE010000007.1 GCA_021776295.1 Hyphococcus sp. | reverse complement strand
CGAAGCGACAATTACTGCAATAATTTGAATCGGCGAAAACGCTGTCGCTGTGACGGCAATAAAAAATGCGATCCAGGCAATGCCGATGCTAATGGAAAAGTCGATCCAATAGACATGTGGTTTCGGTCTTGAAAATCGCTTCGCAATTGCCCGCGCCTCAGCGAGGGGGAAGTCAGTGTCGCCTTGGCTATCTGGCGTGGTGCTGGTCATCATATTCTCTCATAATTACATAGTATCGTCAGTACAGACGGCGCGTAGACAAAATCCTCGTGTGATGCCTTGGCAACGGCATCGCATCACGCTGACTGAAGCGCATTTCCGTCAGCTGGGGCTCGTCACGATAATTTAATGACGAACAAGGTCATTTCCGACCGGTGGACCTTAATCCATCTCTCCAGGCCATATACGAGACAATTCGCCACGAAGCAGTGACCCATTGCCGCGCGCGATAGGGTGCTAATGATAATCAAAGACGAATTACATTCTAGAGCGCCGGGCGAAAAAGTGGAAACCGGTTTTTCGCATAAGCCGGCGCGCAATAAAGAATCTAGAGTATCGGGCGATTCCTATCAATTGCCCGATACTCTAGGCAATTGCCGTGACCGCTGTCTTCAAGCTGTTGTTTGACCGAGACTGGACTTCGAAAAATTGCCCGTTTGCTCGGTCAACGAAGTAAGCCAATCAACAACCGGAGTCCAAGTTCGAGTCTTAATATTTCGCCGATTCGGCATTATCACAGGTTGCGCCTGTGACTGTGACAATGTGCGGTGTGATGGAAGCACCTGCATTGAGGTAGATTTCTCGAAGAGCCTTGAGGGGCGCTATAATCTGGCGGCTCAGAAAAGGCGGCTGAAGCAACGGAGGCAGACATGCCGCAACAGTGGAATAGAACCCTAATGACAGTCGGCGTTGCCGCGTTGTGTTTGGGATTGGCCGGGTGCGGTGGCGCAGACACCGAGAAAACGGCGGGCCGTTCCGCCGATTCACCGGATAGCAGCCAAGATCAGAAAACGGACGTAGTAGACGAAAGCGTTGCAGACTCTTTGGAATCTGCGAACGATTCAGCTGATGCGCCTGCCGTTGAAGATATGCCGACTGAGAATGTCGACACCCCTGAGGCTTTGACGCCTAGCGATTCGGAGGAATTGGCGCCTGACCCTGCATCGCTAAGTGGTGATGCGGTGAAAGGAAAACGCGTTTTTGCAAAATGCATGTCTTGCCACACCACCGCGGAGGGCCAAAACAGACTTGGGCCGTCGCTTTATGGTGTTGTTGGAAAACCCGCCGGTTCAGTCGAGGGTTTCAAATACTCCCCGGCGATGAGTGGCTCCGGCGTCGTCTGGGACGATGCGGCGTTGCATAGTTACATAGAAAACCCCAAGACCTTTATTCCGGGCAATAGGATGATATTTCCAGGTGTTTCCGACGCACAGCAACGGGCTGACCTGATCGCTTTTCTGAAGACGGCGCCGCAATAACGACACCGCAATTTCTCGCGGTTGTGTAGTCAGCGCGGATGGCGGCGGACCATTGCGCGGCGATTGTTCGGGTTTTGTGCGCGCCAGGGTATCCGGCTCTCCATAACTAGAGCAAATCCGAGTACACTTGAATCATGGGTTTGCTCTAGATTCTTTGTTGCCGCATTTCTATCGGAGTTGAAAGTGAGTAGCTTTCAACGCGTCACACTTATCCGGAAATGCTCTAGCTTGGGCGTAAACAATGCGCGCGCAAAAAGACCGAACGGTCCGGCCTGATAGGATGAAACGTCGCGGAAGATTTGACGTATCGCGATCAATCTTGGGTGGCGTTTCAAGGTATAAGCGAGTAACTTTGTAAGCAGTGCAGAAACCGCTGGTGCGTCAATTGAGGCAGTTTGATTCAAGGGGACTGGACCATTTTGGGTTGCTCGAATTCGGAGCGGGGAACCCAGGGCCAAATAGATAAAATGTAAGCGTACGCCTTTGAGGCAGACGATACCGGAGGATAATCACTGCGCCAGACGCTTAAGGGAGTCTGATGCTCGAAGCGCGCGATCTTGTCGACTTTGCATCCGATGCGGCCTTCGCTATCGACCGCAACGGGATGATTGTCGCTTGGAATCACAGGGCGCAAGAACTATTGGGCCACGCGCTGGACGAAGTTACCGGCCGGCGCTGTTCGGATGTTCTTCAGGCTGTTTTATCCGGTGGGCAGCCCCTGTGTGTTCCCGGTTGTGAGGCGGCCCAGTGTTTCCAACGCGCCGAGCCTTTTGCCGCCCGTTCCATTCGTGCACGTCATAAGAGTGGCGAGTGGGTTTCGATAAGCATATCGTCGATCGCCACGTCACGCCAGGAACAATCCGCCACCGCCGATTCGGTCTTTGCCATCGTTTTCCTGCGGGGGGTGGAGGAAACGCCCGGTCTGCAACCGCCAGGGCAAACATTACAAATTTTCACGCTTGGTCCGTTTGGTTTGACTGCGGGAGGGCGTGGTCTCGCCGTCGAAAAATGGCAGCGCAAACAAGCTGTGATCCTTTTGAAATACCTCATTACTCACTTGGGCCGAGCTATCCGCAAGGAAACGCTTATTGAATATCTGTGGCCTGGCGTCGATGAGAGCCGAGGGCGAGCGCGCCTCAAGGTGGCGGTGTATTTCCTGCGGCGTCAGTTGCGTTCCGCAGGCGTCAGCGAGGACACTCTGGAAACGGCGGGAAAGACCTATGTGCTCAGGCACGACAAGGTGTGGATCGACTCGCAAGCATTCGAACGGCTCGTTACCGAGGGCTCAATGCTGCAGGGCCGCCAG
>JAJFGE010000060.1 GCA_021776295.1 Hyphococcus sp. | reverse complement strand
GCTGACCTTGAGCGGTCTTATCATCACCTTGGTTTTGACCTCGGCTTTCGCGGCTGCGTTTATGGGCGAGTTAAATCTGGTTTCGGTCGCCTTCACAGTTTTGTTGATCGGACTGGGCCTCGATTTTGCGATCCACCTCCTGCTGCATGTGCAAGAGCGCCGCGACGATGGTCAGGACAACGCCGCCGCGCTCACCGGCGCCTTGCATGAGGTTGGCCCGGCGATGGCGTTGGCCGCGCCGACAACGGCGCTGGCATTTTTATCCTTTGTACCGACCAAATTCGACGGCATCGCCCAACTCGGCATGATTTCCGCCGCTGGCGTGCTTATCGCCCTCATGGTTTCGGTGACTTTCCTGCCGGCGGCGCTGTCGCGTCTGCCCGCCGCCAAAATAAAAAAGAGAAGCGGTCGTATTCGCGCGGTTTTTCACTCGCTGTCGAAGGTCGCGGGACCGGTCGCGTTTGTCACCATTCTAATCGGTATTTTTGCGCTCCTATTAATGCCGCAGGTGCGCTTTGACGCCGACCAGTTGGCGCTGCGCAATCCCAAGGCACCCTCCGTCATCGGCTTCAACATGCTTTTTGACGACGCGGCAACCGTGCCTTATCGGCTGACCCGGCTGGTCGATAGCGAGACGGCGGCGCGCAAGACCTCTGACCAGGCGGCGGCGCTGCCATTGGTCGCCAGCACTCGGTCACTGCCGGATTTTGTACCTGAAGACCAGGACGAAAAACTCGAATTGATCGATTTTGCAGCGGGAACACTCGTATTTGCGCTCGCCGCAACGCCCGCCAGCATTGACGGACCGCCGACGGCGCAAGGCATTGCCGCGTTGCGGGGCCGGCTCAAAGAGGCATATACGGATGGTCCGGGCGCGCGCCTCGCCGCCCTGATCGGCGAGCTGCAAGCGGCAAATAGCCCAGACGCTATCGAACGCCTAGAGCGGAATATTTTTCGCTACTGGCCACAACTGGTTGATCGCCTGACGGCGCAGATGAACGCCGATTATATTGATGTGGATGCGCTGCCCGCCTCCTTGCGCGAGCGGTATTTATCGACGGACGGCGTATGGCGCGTTGATATTCTTCCTAATGAGGATCTGCGCGACAGCATCGCTCTCGACGCGTTTGTCGCCGATGTCGAAAAACTGTTTCCCGACCTCACCGGCGGGGCGCTGCAATCGAAAAAAGCCGGCGAGATTATTTCCAATGCGATGCTTCAGGCGACTTTGATTGCATTCGCTGTGATCGCTGTATTTTTATGGCTGTTGGTGCGGCGCATCCTCACCGTGCTACTGGTCCTGTTTCCATTGTTGCTCGCCGCCATCCTCACCGCTGCAACCGGCGTCTTGCTAGATGCGCCGTTTAACTATGCCAACGTCATCGTCTTGCCGCTACTGATCGGCATTGGCGTCGATAGCGGCCTTCATCTGGTCATGCGCCACGATCAGGTTACCGCTGGCGAAGGCGTCTATGGCACATCGACGCCGCGGGCGGTCCTGTTTGCCGCACTGACGACTGTCGCTTCCTTTGGCAGCTTGATGCTATCGCCGCATCGCGGCACCGCCAGCATGGGCGAGTTGCTGACCATCGCCATCGCCATCACGTTAATTTGTACGCTGGTGGTTTTGCCGGCGGCTTTTAATTACGCCGACAAGCGCCTCAAAGACCGCCTTGAAGCTATGGCCAACCGGAAGAATAGCTAGAATAAACAATCTACTACCTGGTGGTTCGTTGAAGTTAGGTTACCTGGCCTAAGCGCCCTCCTGCGGGCTAAAAACCACACCCGCCATTTTAATGTCGACATCATGCTGGAATAGCGCCGCAATCAGACCATATAGTTTCAAATCTCGCGACGGCTCGTTGGCCGCGCATCATGACAGGGTAGTATCGATGTTTTTGTCTCGGGTTCGCATTTTCGCCGCGCTGATCGCTGCGGCCTCGGTTACCGCGCCGGTCCAGGCAGCTGACGAGCCAACGGCGGCGGAAGCTGAAAGTTCGCGGATCGACGCCGCGGTGGCTTTTGCAAAAGCGCTGACCAATGGCGCCACTGTCGCGCTCACCGATGAAACGGTTGACGCGGCGACGCGGCTTGAAAATTTCCGCGTGGTGCTCGCCGATGGTCTCGCCCTCGACACCATAGGCAAGTTCATGCTCGGCGCGACACGCAAAACCATGAGCGATGAACAGACCGCGCGCTACAACGCTATCTTTCCGCAATATATCACCAAACTCTATGCTGAACAGTTTGACGAAATTGTCGGCAAACCGCTTGAGGTGGTTGACGCGAAAGAAATCGGCGCCCGCGACGTCATCGTCCGCACTCAGTTTGAACGTAAGGACAATGCCCCGATCATGGTCGACTGGCGGGTGCGCGAATTACGCTCCGGCAACCGCAAAGCCATCGACATTATCGTCTCCGGCGTATCCATCATGCTAGTCAAACGCGAAGAGTTTTCGTCGTATATTGAAACGAACGGGGTAGATGCGTTGCTGGGTCGATTGGAAATGGAAGCGTAGGGTTAATGTGGGGATTAGGAATTTGATTTTTACTCCTAATCCCTAAAACCTAATCCCTACCTCAGCTCTTCCGCTCAAACACAAAATCAGCCGCGCCTTTCAGCGGCGATGCGACATCCCCGAACCGGTCCAAATGCGCCTTCGCGCTATCAACCAGCTCGGCGGATTTTGCTTTGGCGCCGTCCATCCCGAACAGCTTGATGAAGGTCGCTTTGTCCATTTCGCTGTCTTGCCCGACCGGCTTGCCGAGCGCTTGCGCGTCGCTGGTCTCATCGAGAATGTCGTCGACAATCTGAAAGGCGAGGCCAAGATCTTCCGCATAGGCGCTTAGCGCGGCGATCTCCGCCGCCGAGCCGCCACCGACAATGCCGCCGCCGATGGCTGAAAAGCGAATGATGGCGCCGGTTTTCAGGCGTTGTAATTGCGTGACGCCGGCAAGGTCGAAATTCTTTTGCTCGGCATAGATATCAATCATCTGACCGCCGACCATGCCGGCCTTGCCGCTTGCGCGGGCAAGTTCAAGCGCCAGGGCGCAGCGGATATTGGCGTCGGGATGAGTCTCATCTTCCGCCAGAATTTCAAATGCCTGGGTCAACAACGCATCGCCCGCAAGAATCGCGGTCGCATCGTCATATTTCTTATGCACCGAAGGCCGGCCGCGTCGCAGATCGCTATCGTCCATCGCCGGCAGGTCGTCATGAATGAGACTGTAACAATGGATCATCTCCACTGCGCAGCCGACCCGGACCGAGCGCGGGCGCGGGCAATCAAACATATCCGCCGCTGCCACCGCCAGAAACGGGCGCAGCCTTTTGCCGCCATCAAGCGCCCCCCAGCGCATCGCATCCACGACCCGGCCAAGCGGACCGTCCTGGGTCGGCAGGAACTGGTCAAGCGCGGTTTCCACCAGCGCGGCGGTTTCCTTGATGGTTCGAACAAATACAGACATCGCCGCCTTCAAACAGTAAAACGAGCGCGGCTATTAGCGCGCTCGTTTGAGTTGCTCAATGCCCGCCGGACAAATTAGTGGCGGCGCGGCGTGACAAACCCCGACCCGTCGCAGTCAAGGCAGGTCCGCGCGATTAAGCCGCGCTTGCCCTTGCCGCCGCATTCGTCGCAAACCTCTTTCGACGCCGTCGCACCTAGGAAACTCGACAGCATGTCGAAATCAGCGCCCGGTTCTGAACTGGGCGCCTTGTTCGTGGCGAAAGTGCGCGCCGCCGCCATTTTCGCCGCCGGGAACGCCTCCACCATCGACGCCTGTTCACCACTCAACCCATACAGCATCACCATAAGGTCGCGCCGCCATGCCTCCAGCACCAACCCAAATTGGCCGTCATCATATTTGCCGGTAATCTGGAGGCCGGCCATCAAAAACAGATCCTCGCCTTCCAAGGCAACGACGCTGATATGCAGGTTACGGTTGAGCCCCTCAATCGCCTGCACGGTGAGCGAGAATCCAGTAAACCGCGCCAGAAAGCCGATTTCCACTACTTTGCCCGAGCCAGCCGCAGATTGCATTAACGCGACAACAAAATTGACCCCATTTTCCTGAACGCCATAGACCTTTAATGGCCCGTCTTCTCCCAATGCATCAATCGCTCCATAGGCGTTTTTCAGCGCCGCAGCGATCTTCGAAAGCGGCCAGGATCCCTCACTGGCGCCATTAGAAAACATCTTGAACATGAAAACCCCTTACCCATTCCCCGAAGCCAGACGCTACACCAGCACCGTGCCCAGGCCAAGCGGCATCGCCAGAGTTGAGGGCTGCAATGTTGGACAAAAATATGTGATCGCGAGTGTTTTGCACTGCAGCGCTGGAACCGCTATATCACTCGGAATCAACAGGACGGACGAGCTTGCCGGCCTCGCGAGCGCGTGAAATAACACATAGAGTAATGTTCTGGGTTAAGAGGGGGCGCTATGGCGGCGACCGAAAAGCTGAATGTCCTGCTAGCGCAACCACGCGGCTTCTGCGCCGGCGTTGAACGGGCCATCGATATCGTTGAGCGGGCGCTGGAGAAATTCGGCGCGCCGGTCTATGTCCGCCATGAAATCGTTCACAACAAATTCGTCGTCGATACGCTGCGCGCACGCGGCGCGATTTTCGTTGAGGAAGTCGACGAAATCCCGACCGGCGCTGTCACCGTATTTTCCGCCCATGGCGTTGCAAAAAAAGTAGAGGACGGTGCGCTTGAGCGGATGCTGGGCGTGATAGACGCGACCTGTCCGCTGGTCACCAAAGTGCACAAAGAAGGCCGCCGCTACGCAGAGAAGGGCTACGATATTGTCCTCATCGGCCATATCGGTCATCCGGAAGTGGAAGGCACGCTCGGGCAAATTCCGGGAACCGTTCACGTTCTTTCCGAAGCGCATGAAGTCAACAGCTTAAGCGTCACAGATGAAAATCGCGTCGCCTTCGTCACCCAGACCACGCTGTCAGTGAACGACACCAAGGACGTTATCGCCGCACTCAAAAAGCGTTTTCCAAACATTATCGGCCCCGACACAAGAGACATCTGTTACGCCACGCAAAACCGGCAAACCGCCGTTATCGCTATGGCCAAGGAAGTTGATCTGTTGCTGGTGGTCGGCGCCCACAATTCTTCAAACTCAAACCGCCTGCGCGAAATCGGCGAGAATAATCACATTCCGAGTTATCTGATCGAAGATGCTTCGATGTTTGACCCCGCCTGGCTGGAGGGCGTGAAAAGCGTCGGCGTTACCGCCGGCGCATCAGCGCCGGAGAGCCTGGTTCAAGACACCATCGCACGGCTGCGCAATTACCGTGATGTCTCGGTCTCGACACTCGATGGGGTTGAAGAAAATGTACATTTCAAGCTGCCGCGTGAACTGGCTGATGTTCCGCGACCGGAAGATGCGATGAAAGCCTGGGCCGTAAGTCCCGTTGAACACGTCTGAAGTAACAATAAGAACTGTCTGGAGACGAATATGTCTGTATCATTACACCAGCAAGCCCGCGTTGGCGCCTACGTCGTCAAGCAAACCCTTATGGGCCGCAAGAAATATCCGCTGGTACTGTTTCTAGAGCCGTTGTTTCGCTGCAACCTCGCTTGTCCGGGCTGCGGTAAAATCGATTACCCTGCGCCAATCCTCAACAAACGCCTGTCGGTCCAGGAATGCCTTGATGCGGTCGATGAATGCGGCGCGCCGGTTGTGGCGATCCCCGGCGGCGAGCCGTTAATCCACAAGGACATCGGCGAGATTGTTGAAGGCATCGTCGCGCGCAAAAAGTTCGTCTCATTATGTACCAACGCGTTGCTTTTGGAAAAGAAACTCGACCTGTTCAAACCGTCGCCGTTTTTGTTTTTCTCCGTTCACCTCGATGGGCTTGAAGAAGAACACGATCACGCGGTCGATCAAAAAGGCACCTTCAAGATTGCGGTCAAAGCGATTAAGGCGGCGCAAGAGCGCGGCTTCCAGGTTAATGTCAACGCAACAATTTTCGACAACATGACCGCCAAGCAAGTGGCGGACTATCTCGACTTCGCCACCGACCTTGGCGTCAACATTACCATCTCACCGGGCTACGCCTATGAGCGCGCCGAAGATACGGAACATTTTTTATCGCGCGAGAAAACCAAACAGCTGTTCCGCGATATTTTCAAAATCGGCAAAGACCGCAATCGCCTGTGGAACTTCTCGCACTCATCTTTGTTCCTCGATTTTCTCGCCGGCAATCAGGAATATAAATGCACGCCGTGGGGCTCTCCCACGCGTAGCGTCTTTGGCTGGCAAAAACCCTGCTACCTGCTTGGCGAGGGTTATGTCTCGTCGTTTAAAGAACTGATGGACACGACCGATTGGGACCAATACGGTACCGGCGCTTATGAGAAATGTTCCAACTGCATGGCCCATTGCGGCTATGAGCCGACGGCGGCGATGGATGCGGTGAAGAATCCGCTGAAAATGTTCAAGCTGCCGAACATGTTCAAGATCAAAACCGAAGGCCCGATGGCGCCGGAGATTGATCTTTCCAACGCCCGCCCGGCAAAAGACCTCCACGAAAAACTGGTGGAAGCGGAAATGTCAAAGATCGAGGCGGAGAAAAAGGCGGCCAAACAGCGGGCCGAGGTCGCGGCGTAGGGTTTTTATCGCCGCTGAGCTGTCGGCGCCGAGTTTCATCAAAGCCGGAAACTGCTTGGGATCGCGCATCGCCGCGCCCAATGTCGCCAGCATGCGCGTCGATCCGTCTGGCGCAACCGCGCCCAGCGCCGCCGGCGGCAAGGCTCTACCCGCCGGGTCGGCAACCGCCCGGATTGCAAGGAAAGGAATGCCGGAGCTTGCGGCCGCACGCGCCGCGCCATGGCTTTCCATATCAACGCCAAACGCGCGATGGTCGCGATAGAGGGCTGCTTTTTTCGATATGCTCTCAATAATTTCATCCGAGCCGAAAAGGGGACCGGTGATAGCCTTAATGTTGGCGTCTAAGCCCTCTCCCCGTTCATCCCCGCGAAAGCGGGGATCCATTGCACTTTGTTTTCCTGGATTCCCGCTTTCGCGGGACAGAGCGGACATGATGGAACCCAATAGGTATCGATCACTTTCATAAATCGCCCCGTCATCAGCAATGACAGTCTCGCCAATCAATAGGTCACCCGGCTTTAAGTCCGGATCAAGTCCGCCAGAAACGCCGACGCTGATGATCGCAACGGCGCCAGTCTCGCAAAATTTGCGCGCAATTTCCTCTGCGCGCGCAGCATTGGCGCCGGAAACCCCAACACGAATTTTCGATGCGTCAAGCACGCGCGACACAACTTGCGCTTCAGATTTTAGCCCGCAGATAACAGCGATGAATTTGCCCGTTTGTTTCATGCAATCGCACGCATCGCCAACGCCGCCGCCTTGTTCCCCGATCTTATCGAGCCCTCAATCGTTGCCGGCACGCCGGTGTCGGTGTGATCGCCGGCGA
Source organism: Hyphococcus sp. (assembly GCA_021776295.1). Classification (GTDB taxonomy): domain Bacteria; phylum Pseudomonadota; class Alphaproteobacteria; order Caulobacterales; family Parvularculaceae; genus Hyphococcus. The sequence continues at coordinate 9,359 of JAJFGE010000060.1, read as the reverse complement.
GGAACAGGTTGCGGTATTGTGTCTCAGCTTTAAGCCGTCTGGCGGCGCCGGCTGGCGACTGATCCGGCGTCGCACGTTTTTCTCGGATCACGCGCACCCGTTCATAGTCCATGTCGGCCAAACCGAGTGCAGTTTGAACTTCGCGCCAGACCTGGTTCACGACATCATCATTGGGGCGGTCATCGGCGCCGATGGCGTTTGATGCGGAAGTGGTGACGCTGATCACGTCGTCCCGCACAAACACCCACTGCGCCAGCGACGAGACAAGCGCGATGAATGGCCCCTCGCCTAACGCCTTAATAGGAACCGCCGCGCCTAACCGGTAATGTATATTCAAAATACTGGCGTCGTCATTGGGCGGGTCTAGCTGCGGCATGATCTGTTTCAAACGCGACGGCGGGATCGCGAAGATTACTTGATCGCCCGCCTCCAGCGTCACAGTCTCATCGGCGAAAGAAAGGCTGGTGACAGCGCCGCCTTCCATCCACGCGCTACGCAATCTCGCGCCAAAGCGTATCAGCCCGCCCTTAGATTCGATATATTTCACCGCCGGATCGACAAACGCCGTGCCGAGGCCTTGTTTGGCGACCAACGGCGTTGACGCCTGCCCGCCCAGCAGGAAGGTCTCGCGAATAACGCTCCATAACAGCCGCGCCTGACCACGCTCAGGGGTCGTGTTCAACACCGCCAGCGTCAATGGTTCCCAAAAACGCTCAAACAAAACCCCGTTTCGGTCGATAGCGTCGGCAACCGTTTTGTCGGCGCCCGCAAGCACGATGCCCGCCGCTTTTATGTAGTCCCAAACCTTGGTGTCGGGGACACGCCATTGTTTGTCGAGCACCCAAAACGGGATCGGCCCCTCATTCATCCGCACTGTCCAGCGCTTGCCGGTTTTTACATCGACAAAAGGATAGGCGGCAAAGGTCGGGCCCGTCAGCGGATCGACCGAACCAATCGTATCAAGGAACGCCAGCACTGACTTGTTGCCCGACATAATCAGATGATTGCCATTGTCGATATCACGCTCGAGATGTTTGTCATAAAACGACCGGCAGCGTCCGCCCGCTTGCATAGCGCTTTCATAAAGTGTCACCGCGCAGCCGCTCTCAGCCAGGCGAACGCCAGCCGCCAACCCCGCCAGTCCAGCGCCAATGATATGTACACGGCTCATTTCCTGAGGCCTGAAAGAATAAGGACCACCAAAGCTACGCCGCCCACGATTTTGACGCCCTCAACCTCGGAGCGACAAACCAGCGCGCGGCGATTCGCATTTTCTGGAATTTTGTAATCTTGGGCTTGGGCTGGCCATTGTCCCATCCGCGCGCCGTCATCATATTGAGATAGTGCTCATAAACGCCCATCATCAGGAGAGCGGGCCGCAACATTTTCCAATCAAGGTGGGCGAGCGCCGCACGCGTCGCGGCAAATTTCTCTCGCGCTGTCGCTGCTAAGTCTTCGCGCACCTGCGGCAGGCCGGGGGCCGCCCCGATGGCGTCCGGACTGAGCGGGCAATCATATTTTTTGAGCAGCTCCGCCGGCAGGTACAGCCGGCCTTCGGCAGCATCTTCTTCGACATCGCGCAATATATTAGTGAGTTGCAATGCATCGCCCAGAGACAATGCAAAACTCTCCGCCGCCTGGCTTTGCGGCGCCCCGAATACCGGCATCGACAACATCCCCACGGCGCCGGCGGCGCGACGCGTATAAGCCAAAAGCCCGTCCATGGTCGGCGCGATAATCGGACCGGCGGCGTCCATCTCCATGCCTTCGATCACCAGAATGAATTCCTGCTTAGGCAAATCAAAGTCTCTGATATGCTCCAACAGCGCCACGCCCGTCGGCGTTGTCGGCGCGCCGCGATAGACCCGCTCAATTTCCATCCGCCAGGCGCCGAGCCCGGATTGTTTTTCCTGAAGCGTTCCCGGCTCATCGGCGATGTCGTCCACTTCACGGCAAAAGGCGTAAATCGCATACATCGCCTCGCGCCGGCGCCGCGACAGGATGCGCATGCCGGCGCCAAACGACGTGCCTGATTTTGCAACCGTCGCCTGCGCATGGCGGCGCGCCTCGGCAAGAGATATGGCCGGCGTGGCAACGCTCATCGTCTTGCGCCCCGGCCGGCAGCCAAGAAACCGCCTACGGCGCCGTGCAACCCGGCCGAGGCAAGGTCGAGCTTCGTCAACGCCACGCGCGTCGCCAGTGGATCGCCGCGTCGCAACAGAGTGATCAGCCGATCAGCAAGATTGACAATCACCGCCGATTCCATCGCTAGATGCCGGGACTGCAACGCCCTTGGGAGTTCACGCGCCAACGCCATCAGCTCTTCGCAACAAGTTAGCATACGGTCCACCACCCGGCGCAGCGCCGGCGTCAACGCATCGCGATCTACATCCTCGATAGACGCGCCCTCTTGCGCCATCCAGTCGCCGATCAGGTAAACCCGGTCGAGGGCGCTCCGGTCATCGCCGCAATCCTGCAAGTGATTGACTACCTGCAAAACAGTGCAGAGCGCATCTGAATAGAGATAGCCGCTTTTATCCTCGCCATGCAGGTCGAGAAGATAGCGCCCGACAGGATTTGCCGATAGTTCGCAATAGCCGAGCAGCTCATCCCAACTCGCATAACGATTTTTTTGCGCATCCTGCACGAAAGCAGCAACGAGGTCCGAACCGTGCTTGGTGGTGACGCCAGTGGCGGCAAGGCTCTCTCGCAAGGCATGGGCCTTGACCAGGCGCGGATCATCACGTTCCTCGCCGCGCAGCGCCGCATCGAAAGCGCGCAATCGTGAGATTTTATCTTCCGCCGCCAGCGCCGGATTGTCGGCAATGTCGTCTATCGCGCGCGCAAACGCATAATAGGTCGCAACATGCGGGCGCAAATGTTTCGGCAGCAGGAACGAGCCGACGGGAAAGTTTTCATCGCCCGCGCCCTTGCCGGACGGCGTTTCGCTCGCCTCGCCGGAGGCGTTCGGTGGTATCGTTTCCGGCGCTGTTTTCAAGGTCGCAGACATGGCCAGCACATTACGCATTTTGGCTAGTATTCCAAGCGCTTTGGCTGCGCTGAAAACGCCCTTTGCCGGCGCGGCGGCGGCGCTGTAAGCATGAGATCATGAGCCTTGTCCTGATCGCCGCCGCCGCCTTCCTCGCTTGGATATACCTCACGCTGGCGCGCGGCATGTTCTGGCGCGCGAGTGAGCGCCTTATCGCCGCTCCGGCGCCTGAGAGCTGGCCGCAAGTGGTCGCTATTATTCCCGCGCGCGATGAGGCTGAAACCATTGGCGCCGTTGTCCGGGCGCATCTCGCCTGCCGCTATCGGGGCGCGTTCTCTGTCATCGTGGTTGACGATCTGTCTACGGACGGCACGACTGAGGCCGCCCGCGTGGCGGCGCTAGACCAAAGCGTAGATTCACTGGAAATCCTATCCGGCGAACCGTTACCCGAAGGGTGGTCCGGAAAATTATGGGCCGTGCATCAGGGCCTGACCCTGGCGCAGGCGCGCGCGCCCGAAGCGGAATATTTTTTGCTGACCGACGCGGATATCATGCTTGCGCCGGACGCATTGAGCATGCTGGTCAGCAAGGCCGAGCGCGAAGACCTCAGCCTAGCCTCATTAATGGCGCGGCTTGATGCGCGCGGCGGTTGGGCGCAGTTGCTGGTTCCTGCATTCATCTACTTTTTCCAAAAGCTCTACCCTTTTCCGCAGGTTAACGACCCAAACGAAAACCTCGCCGCCGCCGCCGGCGGTTGCATGCTGGTGCGCGCCGATGCTCTAAAACAAGCTGGAGGCGTGAAAGTTATCAAAGGCGCACTGATTGATGATTGCGCGCTGGCAAAACGCATCAAGAATTTAACCCCGTCGACCAAAATATGGCTGAGGCTGGCCGATGACGAGGCAGTGAGCCTGCGTGATAACCGGTCATTGTCTTCACTATGGAACATGGTTGCGCGCACCGCCTATGCGCAACTCGCCTACTCGCCGATACTCCTTATAGGAACATTGTCTGGCATGATGTTGGTTTATCTCGCCGCCCCGCTTATTGTTTTAACTCTCGCCTGGCACGGAAATCTCACCGCATTCTTATACGCCTCATTTGCGTGGGGAATAATGGCCTACACCTATTGGCCGACGTTAAAGTTCTATCACCGCCCGCCATGGGAAGCGGCATTTTTGCCTGTCGCTGCGGGACTATATACGCTGATGACCATGGCTTCCGCCTTGCGTCAGTGGCGCGGCCTGGGCGGACAATGGAAAGGGCGAACTTATTAATTTATTCATCTTGGTTATCGCCCGGTTAGCACACACCACTGAGAACATTCTCTTTATCCGTATAGTTCCTATCTTCAATCGCTGTACTGATGATTTAAACACAAGATTAACCATCAAAGCGTCTGATTACATACGCAGAACATGCGAGGATGTGATGATGAGTGACGATATTCAGCCATTGGGACCGTTTTACGTCGAACTGGTCTATGAAAAAATCGGCAAAGCCGCCACCAACGCCATTGCCACTGCTTTCGTTGACGGTTTCTCCAGCGAGGCGGAAGCTTGGCGCGCCTGCCGACAGTTGCGCCGCGAGCCTTTTGATGCGGTCTCCATGGGCGGTGAGAGTATATTCCTTAAACCTGCTCAGCTGTTGCAAATGTTCATCGCTAAAGCCGCGCCGACAAATGCATTCATCTTTGCGGGCGAGTAAAAACTACCAATCCAGTTTTTCCGCATAAGCCTTTGTGACGATAAAGACCGCACAAGGCGCATCATGGATGAAATGTTTTGACGTGCTGCCCTGGAACAGGGCGCCCCAAAAGCCTCGTTGATGCGAGCCGATAATGATCAAATCCGCATCGACTTCCTCGGCGAAATCCGACACCGCCTGAGAGGCGTCGCCGTCAAGCATAGTGGCGCTTGCACCTGGCGCATATTTATTCACCAATTCGCCCAAACGCTCCTGACACACAACGCGCCCTTCTTGATGCAGATCAACGGAGGTTCGCCCGGCGACCGCGCCGGTCACGCCCATATCGGTGGCGAAGGCGGATGTCTCAACACTCAGCGGAGGCCAAACACTCACGGCACGGAGGTTGGCGCCGTTTTTTTGCGCGAAACTATCCGCAACCCGCAAAACATCCGAAGCCAACTCATCAGAAATATCAACCGCGGCGATAATGCGTTTAAATTGCATCTGTAAGTACTCCCTGTCCGCTATAACCCAGAGATGGGCTCAAATAGTGCGCATCCCATGAGACAAGACGCCGCAATTATTTCGGTCCAGGCTACCGCATCTTCAAGGCGCTAGCACTCGTTTCGGGTGGCGGCCATCTACATAGCCCATAAAGGGCGAGCATATCGAGTAGCCGAGAAGCTCCTGAACCCGTTCAGGAAGCGCCCGCGCCGCCTCGGGTGGAACCGCCAGCGACATATTCTCCAGCTGCCGCGTCCAGCCCGGGCAATATTGCGGCGTAATAATCAGCCGCGGCGCATCAGACCGGTTGGCTCCACCGCGATGCCACAAGGTGCCCTTGGCCAACGTCAAAGAGCCGGGCAGCGCTACCAGCTTCACCGCATCGTCGCGGGCGCCAGGGTCGCCGTCACGGCTTTCAATGCGCGAAAAATCGGTTTCTGCGACCGCGCCTTCAATATGGTCTTCTGGCCACAGGTGGCTGCCCGGCAAAATTTCCGTGGCGCCGTTATTGTCCGTCGTCGCATCAATCGCCCAAAATGCACTAACGCCAAGCGACGGACGCGGGCGCGGCCATTGGTAATGGCTGTCATCGAAATGCCAGGGTTGTGCGGTCTCGCCCGGTTGTAGATTAATCGCCAAACACGCCGACAACAGACAATCGCGCCCCAAATCCGCTTCGACGAAACAGAGCGTCAGCGGATGCATGACCAGCTCAGCCATCACTTGCGACTTTGCCGCCAATGCATAGACCCGGTTTGATTTACGCCCTTCAAATTCGTTGCGTCCGGTGACGTTTGCTCCAAGATAAGGCGCCAGCGCTGTTCGAATTTCCTTAAGCCGAGCCGGCGTCAGCACTTTTTCGAAAGTGATATAGCCGTCGCGGTCAAACTGGCGGCGCCAGTCCTCCACCGAGCGGCCTTTCAGCCAGGGCGCAATGACATCGTCGTTTTGGCGCGCAATTGCAGCGTTCATAAATCACCTCTTGGCGTCATGATCGCGCAGCACAACGATTATTCAAACCGGTTTCAGCAGTTGTTTGTGTCGCATCCAATCCAGCGTTTTCGCCATCGCAGCATCAACATCGCCCGCCGCCCAGCCCAATTCACAGCGCGCCTTTTCGCTGGAGAACGACACCTGCCTGCCGGCCAGGCGCACGCCGGTCAGCGGCGCTTTTGGCGGTTTACCAGTGATGGCGGCAATGAGCCCGGTGTCAATCGCCCCGGCGGCCAGCGCAACACCATATGGCATCCGGGTTTTCGGCATCGCCCGGCCGGTCAGCTTTCCCAGCTTGTCGAGAAGCTGTTTCATGGCAATATTTTCACCGCCAAGCAGATAGCGCTCTCCTGCCTTGCCTTTATCGCGGGCGGCGATCAGCCCCTCGGCCAGGCTTTCAACGGGGACAAAATTCAAGATGCAATCGATGTAAGCCGGGGTCGCGCCATTGGCGAAATCGAGGACCATTTGCGTCGGCGGCGTCAGGCTGTCATCGCCCGGCCCCAGCGGTTCGGTCGGCAGCGCAATGACGGCGTCCAGTCCTTCGCGCACCGCCGCCTCAACAATACGCTCCGCCGCCAGCTTTGAGCGCGGATAGGGGCCGAGCATATCGCCCGGCTCCAGCCGCACGGCCTCATCGGCGCTCGACGGACCGATCGGCGTAGCGCGCCCGACCAGCGTCGTCAGGCTCGAACAATGCACCAGACGGCAAACGCCGGTCTTCATTGCCGCGCCAACAACAAGCTCCGTTCCCAGACGATTAACACGATCGAAGACGCCCGCATCGCGCGACCAAAGCTGGGCGTTGCCCGCAAGATGGAAAACCTTTGCAACGCCGGCCATGGCGCGGCGCATAGCGTCGCTATCGGTGATGGAACCCTGCACATCATCTGGATGCGCCGCAGCAGCAATATCATAACTGCGCACGGTCTCGCCGCGCGCCCGCAAAGTTTCGACAAGCTGCTTGCCGACAAAGCCCGCACCGCCAGTGACCAGTGTAATATCGCTCACGCCGCCGCCCGGCAGACTAGGAGGCCCTCGTCAGTTACCGATCCGGCGACCAACCCGTCCGGGGTCTGGATCGCAACCGTCGCGGCGCTGAACAACTTGCCCGATGGATTATCAAAAAGGGTTTGCTGCGCGCCGGTTTTCGGGTCCGCCTTGACGATCCGCGACGGCGCCTTGCCGATGCCAAGCTTGCGGGTGAGCGCCAGGCGCAACATCGACGGATGCACCGCCGCAACGACGCCGCCATCATCAGCTAGGGTCAAATTATCAGGACCGCCGGGGAGTTTGATGCGCATATTCTCCCTCAACGCGCCGGAGCGTTCCATCAAAAAAATCAATGCGCGCTCGCGCGTCGCCGCGATGACGACCTCACCGCTCATAGTTTGAGCAAGGCCATTGGCAAATGCCGCGCGCTCATAAAGCCGGGCGCCGCTACCATCGATGACGCCGCTGCGCTTCAGGTGGAATATATCCTCAACGCCCGCCATCCAGTTGCAAGCGCTATGGTCAAAGCTGGTATAGGTCTCACGGGTGGTCGCTAAAACACCATTAGCGTTGCAGGGAACGCTGTCTTTTTCCGCAACTACTAATGCGCCGTCAGCGCCAACGCGCTGCAAATGCGGCTCCATTTTCCATCCGCGGCCGGAACGGTGATAGGCGCGGTTGATGAACACCAACTCGCGCCTCGCCGAATCATAAGAAATTCCGTGCGGCCGGAGCCCGCCGGCGATTTCGCCGGGCGCAATCAACGATCGGACTTTGATTGATGCAGCCTTGCCCGCAAATATCTCCGGCAGTGAGACCTCATAGACGCCGCCTTCGGGTATTTTATGTTCGCGCTTGCGCGCTGCGCGCTCAACATTGCGGCGATTATAGACGGAGACAAACAGACGCCCGGTAGTGCGCTCGAATGCGAAATCTTCCGCGCCGGCCAGCCTCGCGCCGGTGACGGCGTCAACCAGCGCCACCCGACGGCATTGCGCGTCGGAATAGTGCACCGGGCCGATTTGCGCCCGCCCGCAAGCGCTGAGCGCGCCAATCCCCAGGACAACAAGAAAGTTAAGCCGCCGTCTCCGCATTCCGCGTCCCCTCGCCGCTTGTTTCAGTTTCTTCTCCGGGACGCTGATAGTCCCATTTTTCAATCCAATGGCCAAGCCGCGCTTCAACTTTTGCCGCCGCCGCATCGCTATAGTCGAATTTGTTTTTCTCAAAGCTTTCGACCGATGCAAGATAGCGCTCAAATGCGCCGCAGCTTGCCTCAAATCCCGGCAGTCCCAAAACGCCATAGATTTTTTCAACCGACGGCAAGGGGTTCGCATCAAGGTCGTCATAACGCAGCTCAACCAGCTGCTCAGAGGACACTGATTGCACATCGTTCTCATAGGCGCTCATCATCCGGTCATAGACCCACAAAACCGTCTCATCGATATCGACATGGTCATAGATCTGGAGCGCCAGCTCCTTCAATAGCTTGGTATAGAAATTCCGCATCGAGATGAATACGTCATATGGATTGCGGTGAATATGGACAAATTTTGCGCCCGGAAACATCTCGCGCAACATCGCCAGCCGGCCCGTATAGACCGGATTTTTGATCAGCAGCGGCCGCTCACCCTGATGCAGGTAAAGCTTGCGCAGAAAATATGTAAACTGTTTGCGCCAGCTGCGGATATCCGCCGTTGAACATCCATCAAAAAACAGCCCGCGCTGAACATTTTCTGCGAACGCGCGGGGAAAATAGATGCCGTGATAGAACGAGACATCGGACATGTTGGCGATAGCGATTTCATCTTCCTGCGGGCTGTCCGGGCGCACCGGGATGTTGTCGATATAGCGGTGCTCGGGAAGCGCGCGCTCCAGCAACGGGTTGAAGACTTTGGCGAGACCAAACAAGTCCCAGGGCAGGCCCGTCGCCACCGGAGGGACAAATCCCCAGGCGCCGCTCTGGCACATGATGTTGTAAAGATGGGTGGTGCCCGAGCGCCAATGGCCAAGGATGAAAACTGGCGGCGGCATATCCTCAATCGCCGGCAGGCGGCTCTCCATCACCAGCTTCTCCGCGGTCGAAAACGGCCAGCGCGCCGCCGACGCCAGCCCGACCAGCGCGCCCTCGCCGATCCGGTCCGGCAGGCCGGAGCGACCGACCACCGTTGCGAGCGTTGCGAGATTGGCTCCA
>JAJFGE010000059.1 GCA_021776295.1 Hyphococcus sp. | reverse complement strand
GGGCTTGAAGATATTGACGATTTGAAGAACGATATCGACAATGCATTCACCGCCATGGCGAGTGCGCAGAAATAATTGGTGTGGAGAAAGATGTCATGCGTTTAATCCTGATTTTGACGACAATGGTTTTGCTAAACGGATGCCTGGCGACATCCGGCGCTATGCGGAGCTTTACGTCAACGCCGTCTGGCGCGACCGTCACTATCGATGGCTACGGCGCATGCGAGACGCCCTGCACCGTCAAGCTCGACGGTGATCGCAAAGTAACGGTGGCCAAAGCCGGCTACAAAGCCCAACGCTTCGGCGTCAAACCCGGCGGCGCCCCCGTAAACGTCATATTGGAACTCGCCGCACCTGCGGGCGTGGTTGACGCAGAGACGCTTCCGGATCTTTAATATTCAGTTCTGACCCGGAATAGAAAACGAACCGTATTGCTGCTATTGCGCTGATAAAGCATCAATGACGGGGCATTCGAAAACGTCCCCCTTTCCACACTCCTTGGCGATTTTCGCCAACTGTTTTTCGAGTTTTTTTAAATCCCTGATTTTTGCTCTTATCGTATCAAGGTGTCGAACCGTAATGGCATGGACTGCAGCACAAGACGGTTGTTCATCTTCCAACCCTAAAAGCGAACGCACATCATCTAAGGAAAATCCAAGCTCTCGCCCGCGGCGAACAAATCTCAGCCGGGTCATATCCACGGGCGTATAAATACGGTGCCCGCCATTTGTTCGTCCGGGCTTCTGCATAAGGCCGATTTTTTCATAATATCGAATGGTCTCGATATTGACGCCCGTCTCAGCGCTTAATTTGCCGATTGTAATACCAGAACGCATCATTTTGCTTGTACCTGTAGCGACTACAGATATTAGAATGCATGGATGACAGAGAAAAGAAAAACCCCAACGAAAAAAACAAAGGATGGGCTGTTAGCTGGTAGCGGGGCAATATCAGGGGTTTTTGCATTGGTTGGCGCTTCGTGCTGTGTGTTGCCCCTCCTCCTGGTGAATATTGGCGTCAGTTCGGCATTGGTTGGCAAATTGGCGTTCTTTGCCCGGGCGCAACCCTATTTCATGGCGCTCACCGGCATTCTCATTAGCACAGCATTTATCGCCGCTTTCTGGAAAGGTAGAAGGCCAAGCAAGCGGGTTTTAGCGATGCTTATCATCGCCGCTCTTTTGGTCGTGGGCGCCTACATCATGCCCTTTTACGAGGGACAGCTCTTAAGATGGATAAACGCTCAGTGACTGGCATTATTCCAAAATCTACGATCACTTGCCCCGTGTGCGGTCATCAATCGTTGGATTTGATGCCAACAGATGCTTGTCAGTGGTTTTACGACTGCAAAAGTTGCGGAGCGGTCCTGAAGCCAAAATCCGGCGATTGTTGTGTTTACTGTTCTTATGGCGACGTGAAATGCCCGCCCATTCAAGCAGGAGAAACATGCTGTGGGTGAACCAACACCGAAAGATTTAGCAGCACGCCCGCTACCTTTCTTTATCTCATGGGGTATGCCTCTACTCATTTTGTTTTCAATGAATTTTGCTGAGGGAACTTTTCCATTTGCAGCCATCATACTCATCATGAGCGGATCATTCCTATGGATGGGATTGGCTTGCTGGCTCAACACCCGTCGTTGCCGCAGGAGACACTGTTACTACTCCCGAATAATCTTTCTCGCCGGCGCCCTGGCGATCCTTTTAGTAGGGTTTAAATTTATTTCTCTTGGCCAAGATGGATTGATTATCGTGGTTTATACGACGCTAGGTCTGGCGCTGCTTACATATTTAAGCGAGCCGGTTTTCGGAAAATATGTGCAGTAGCAGCTTAAAGTTCGACATCCTCGCAGAGGCGTCAAATATAATTGTAATTTATCAAATCAAAAAATACTGGCGACCCCGATAGGACTCGAACCTATAACCCTCGGCTTCGAAGGCCGATGCTCTATCCAATTGAGCTACGGAGCCAGCCCGCGTGTCATACAGCTGCTCGGACCGAATGGCGAGCAGTCTTCTATATGCCACGCAAGCGATGGCGCGGCGCCAAACGCGTCCGACTGGACGCCGCGCGGTAGCGCGCCCCATCGGAGGCTTTCGCGAAGCGAATAGCCGCGAGATAAAAGATGGCGACCCCGGCAGGAATCGAACCTGCAACCCCCGGCTTAGAAGGCCGGTGCTCTATCCAGTTGAGCTACGGGGCCGTAACGCGTGCGCGCAGAATTTAGAGCAGGTCTGAAGGGAAGTAAAAGCCACGCCGGCCCTTAATGCGTCCAGGGCTTGCGCCGGTGGAAGGCGAACTTGTCGTAATAGGCCTTGGGCGCGGCGGTCGGGCGATGGTCCGGCTCAACCTGGAACGCAATGCCATTATTTTTAGCGTAGGCGATCGCCTCGTCCTGGCTGTCGAAGGACAGATGAACCTCGCTGGCGGTCATATCTTCGGCGCTGGTCCAGCCCATCAGCGGGTCGATGCGCCTGGCGGTCTCGGCGTCAAACTCCAAAAGCCACGATTTGGTGTGCGCCTTGCCGGATTGCATTGCAGTCTTTGACGGGCGGTAAATGCGCGCAAACATGAGGCCTGCTCTTTCTGTCCTTGCTGGCTGCCGGTGTTCGGCGCGTTCAAAATGGTCGGGGCGGCAAGATTCGAACTTGCGACCCTCTGGTCCCAAACCAGATGCGCTACCAGGCTGCGCTACGCCCCGACAAGGCTGGCGGCCGATGAGAGCCGCGCGCCGGGTCATCGTCTATCTTGGCGCGGATGTAAAGACAATTAAGGCGGTTACTCATTGTTGAATAATGGATGGCGGACGCGGTCGCCCGCCTTGATTCCCAGCGCTGCAAAGGTTCCGCCATTGACCTCAAGCACCGAGAGCACGAGCGCGCCTGACGGCATGGTTTCCAGCGACTTTGGCGTTGCGTCAGCGGTGATGCGCTTGATGACGCCGTTCTCATCGATGAAAGCGATATCGAGGGGGATCAGAGTGTTTTTCATCCAGATGCTTACCGTCTGCGGTTCTTCGAAATCGAACAACATGCCCGCATCCGCAGCAAGCTCAGTACGATACATCAACCCCACCCGGCGGGTTTCCGGCGTATCGACCAGTTCAATCTTGAAGACATGTTTGCCGGTGGCGGATTCAATCACCAGCTTCGACGCCGCCTTATTGGAGGCGCCGCCAAGACCGTCGGACTGCGCACAAGCGCTGGTCGCGAAAATCGTCAGTAGGAATATGAATTTTGCAAAAGCAACGGCTACGCGAAACTGGATCATGGCTTTACTTGTCTAATTGTCAGGGTCAGGTCTTATTTCCACGGCCAACAGACCTTTGCGGCCTTCGCCGAAGGAGACTTGAAGGCGCTGTCCCGGAACAAGCTCGCCCATGCCACAGTTTCTCACTGTCTCCATATGAATGAAGATATCGGCTGTGCCCTCGCCCCGGGTCAAAAACCCAAAGCCCTTGGCGCGGTTGAACCACTTGACCTCGGCGCGGGCGAAGTCGCCGGCAGGGGTCTGACTGATGACCGGTGTTTGCGCGATCAGCGGCGTGGCAGTGGATTCGTCAAGGTCCAGCAGCTTCAGCGCCTGAAGCCCTTTGTTGCGACGAATAACTTCACATTCGATGGTCGCGCCTTCGCGCGCAGTCTCGCGTCCGGCCGCCTTGAGGCAGGACGAGTGTATGAGGACATCGCCCTCCCCATCGGGGTTGTCCGGGACGATAAATCCATACCCCTTAGTCGGGTCGAACCATTTCACAACGCCCTTCATCGTGAATGTTTCTTCTTCTTCGTCCTCTGGCTGATCGATGTCCGACGTCGATGCAACTTGTTCGTCCATACTTGGCCTAACCCCCCAGTCACGCGCTGAGTTTATCCTTATTCGGTTAACTATAGTCGAGAACCGCCGACAGGTCATTCCCTTCGGCGCAAAGAATACACCCTTTTCGTTTATTTATTTCGGATTTTCCCCAGAAAGTTGCGGTTATTAGATAACATTACGCAGACTCACATGGGGCTGCGGGCGAGCCCTGTCTGGATCAAGCGATAGTTTGTGATTCAAGATCCGACAGGAACTTTCCAATCAGCATAAGGAAGACGTCGAAATCCGATTCAATATTTTCCGCCGAAACGCCGCCGCTGGAATTGCGGTCCATTTGCAGCCGGATATCGCCATCGCCATCGGCAAAAGCCCGACCGAATTTTACGTCATTATTGAACTTGTTGAGAATTTTATAGCCGACATCGTCGGCGGTAATCCCGGGCAGCCAGGTGATATAGGAGATATCGCCATCGGCGCCGTCAATCCAGACAATGATTCTATATCCGCTAGCATCGACAATAACTTTGTCGGCTTCGTACTCTTGCGCATTATAGCCCTGGTCGGTGAGGATTGAGATTATCTGGGACTGCGAAACACCCGCAGCGAACGCTGTGTTGAGCGGTGAAAACGCCAGCATCATCGCGGCGAATAGAACTGGAAGTACTCTCATTGCCCCTACCCCTTGCAGACACGACTATAGTTAACGAGGACCCAATTAACGGCAAATTCGCGGCGAAATCAATTGCCGGGGCCGGTTTTATCGAAATCTGGGCGCTGGAGCCCGAATTGAGCGCTTATCTCCTCTAGCCGGGTAATTTCACCTGCGCAGGCCGCTTTCCCTCTGCGCGGCGGATTGTATGATGGCGCGATGTTCACAAAATTTTTCCATGAGTTGAAATCTGCGGGCCTGCCGGTCTCTTTGCGCGAATATCTGACGCTGATGGAGGCGATGGACGCTGACCTTGCCGGCCGCAAGGTTGAGGACTTTTACTACCTGTCGCGGTCAACGCTGGTCAAAGACGAGCGCAATCTCGACAAGTTTGATCGCGTGTTTGGCCACGTTTTCAAAGGGATCGAGAGCCTCGAAGATAGCGCCGCTGCGGAAATTCCTGAAGAGTGGTTGAAACTGCTCACTGAAAAATATTTTACCGAAGAAGATAAAAAACAAATCGAAGCGCTCGGCGGCTGGGACAAAATCATGGAGACGCTGAAACAGCGTCTCGACGAACAAAAAGAACGCCATCAGGGCGGCTCAAAATGGATCGGGACCGGCGGGACATCGCCGTTCGGATCAGGCGGCTATAACCCCGAAGGCGTACGCATCGGCAATCAAGGCAAACGCCAGGGTCGCGCGGTTAAGGTTTGGGAAAAGCGCGACTACAAAAATCTCGACGACAGTGTAGAACTTGGCACACGGAACATAAAAGTGGCGTTGCGCCGATTGCGCCGCTTCGCACGCAAGGGCGCGCCCGACGAGTTCGACCTCGACAGCACAATCGATGCAACCGCCCGTTCAGGTTATCTCGACATTCAGATGCGCCCTGAACGGCGCAATGCCATCAAGGTGTTGTTGTTCTTTGATGCGGGCGGGTCGATGGACCCGTTTGTGCGCACCTGCGAGGAGTTATTCTCCGCCGCGCGGACAGAATTTAAGCATATGGAATATTTCTACTTCCACAATTGCCTTTACGATTATGTGTGGAAGGACAATCGTCGGCGCTGGACCGAGAAAATTCCGACCTGGGAGATCATGCACAAATATCCGCATGATTATAAAATCATCTTTATCGGCGACGCCTCGATGAGCCCCTATGAGATTACCGTGCCGGGCGGTTCGGTTGAGTATTTCAACGAACAACCGGGTGCGATTTGGCTGAAGCGGTTGACTGATATTTATGAGAGCGTGGTCTGGCTCAACCCCATTCAACACGACAGCTGGGACTATGTGCCGTCAACGCAGCTGATCCGGGAGCTGGTCGGTGATCGGATGTATCCGCTAACGCTTGGCGGGATCGCCAATGCGATGGCTGAGCTGAAACGCTGATCAGAGCGCATTCACAATAAGTGTGTGCGCGTTCGGTTCTTATCGAACCTCACTGGGTTCGAATGCGCGACCACTAAAGAATCTAGACCACGTTCTATGATTCTAGAATTTGTGAACGTGATCTAGTTTAGGTCACGCAGGCGTTTGGCCTCGCCCAGGGTAGTCTCCAGCTGGCGACGCAACGACACCAGCAATGCCGCGCGCTTCTCGCTCTTGCCGGGGATTTTCCCCGTCAGAGTTTCGGCCTCGGCGCATAAATCGCCCAGCACCCAGGCGCCGATACCGCGCGCCGCGCCTTTGATTGAATGCGCGGTGTCGCACCATCCATCGTCGCTTTGATCGATAGAAAACTGCTCGCTCAATAGCTGAACTTGATCGCCAAAGATCGAGAGAATCTCATCTCTGAGCGCAACATCACCGACAACGTATTTCTCAAGGTGATCAAGGTCTATCAAGCCAGCCGCAATCATGCCGTTTTCCTCTGTATGTCTCTCATTG
>JAJFGE010000058.1 GCA_021776295.1 Hyphococcus sp. | reverse complement strand
GGCTTGCCGGAACGGTCCTGATTTATTCCTGCGCGCGTCCCGGCCGGTAATCGGCGCTGGCTTCAGCAAGAACCGCCTCTAGCGTCATTGGCGGTTTTTTCCATTGCCCATGCACAAACATTTCCACCTGGTCGGCGTAATGCGGCGATGTCTGGTCAAGCGTCGCCGCGCCAAACTGGTGGATGGTTTGAATTTCTTCCGCCCCGTCCGGCGCCCAATCCGCATAGAGAATATAAGTGTCGCCGCCGGCCGCCTTTAGCGGGATGTCTTTTTCAGCGCCGCTCGGATAAACCGCGCGCAACGTATCCGGCCCGCCGTCAATCGCCAGGTCATATTCGCCGCGCCGGAACCGCAACACCTCGCCCCAGCTCGGATCAACGCGCCCGAATTTTGCGTTCAAGGCGCCGGCGACCTGGCGCAACGCCTCGACATAATCGGGCTCTTTCGGGTGGTCGTCATCGATGAGATAGCCCCTCGCCTTTTGCGCGGTAAGAATGGCGAGCGCGGCGGCGCGATTGTCATGATCGACGGCGCCGTCCCATTGTTTCAGCGTGGCGATGGCATCAACAAGCAACGGCTCATCGGTTTCCTCAAGCAATAGCGCGCGCACCAGTTCCATCACCCGCGAGGTTTGCGCGTATGTGAAATCCATCTTGTAGCGAAGGAATTCCTCCTCGCTGATTTGTGTATCGGCGCCGTAAAGCTCCTGAAGCCGGATGCCACGATTTGTGGTGCGGGTGTCGATGCCGAAATGCGGCGGGAAATCCGCCGGGTCGGGATTGTCATCTGCGCCGGAGGCCAAAAACGGCGTATGGTTGGCGTTGACGACATAACCGGATACGGGATTGACAACGCTGGGCACAATGGCGAACGGCCGCCGCCCGCGCCATAACGTTTGCGAGGTGTCGCCGGGAACGACGCCAGACCAGTCATACCCCGCATCGCGCACCGGGATCGCAGCGTTATAAAAATAACCGACATTGCCTTCGCGGTCGGCATAGACGGCGTTGAAACTCGGCATCGCGCCAATCGCCATCGCCGCGCGCCATTCGTCAAAGTTTTGCGCCTTGTTCATTGCATACCATTGTTCAATGGTTTTGATATTGCCGGCCCCGGCGTAAGAGACTGCAAAGACACCGTTGTCGGTTACGAATACCGGTCCGTGAACGGAATATAAAGACCGCCGCGTTACCGGCAGGCTGAACGGTCCAAACAGTTTGACGCGGAATTTTATCTTTTCGGCGTCAAAATCGCGCCATTCGCCGTCAAATTTGTATTTTGTAGGTTTTTTGAGGTTATCAACAGTCAACGCATAGACATCGACCAGATCCGGCCGGTTGACGGTATGCGCCCAGCCGAGATTGGGCCCTGCCCCAAGCAAAACCACCGGCGCGCCGGGAAACAATCCGCCGATAATGTCCCACCCCTCCTCCGATTTGAGCCGCGCTTCATACCATGCGACCGGTCCCTCATAGGGCTGATGAGAGTTGACCATCAGCCGCGTATGTCCATCGCTTGAGCGGGCGGGCGCCACCGCCATGGCGTTGGAGCCAAGCTCGTTCTCCTCATCAATGCGCAAGAACGCCTCGCGCGCGGTCTCGGCAGCTTTTGTGATTTTAACGTCGCCTTCAAAAATTGCTTTCAGCTGCACATCAAGGCCATAGAAAAACGGCGTGCGCGATGTGAACCCGGCGATGACATCATAGGGTGTGACGGGTGCAGCGCCGGGAGAACAATTGCCGCGCTCTTGCGCACACCAAAGATTGAGACCGGCGGCGTAGGCTTCGGCGATAGCACGGGTCTTTGGCGCGAGGTCGGCTGCAAATTTCTCTTTAACATCGCGGCCAACCCTCAAAGCGCCGATCAGGTAATCAGGGATCGCCGCGTCCTTGCCTTTGCGCTCAGCCAGCGCGCCGCGTGAGAAGAAGACCACCTCCTCAATCGTCGCCCAGTCATCTTCCGCATGGGCATAAGCAAGGCCAAAGGCGACATCAGCGTCGCGCTTGCCATAAATATGTGGAACGCCAAAACGGTCGCGGATGACCCGCGCATCATAGGTGATCGCAGCGTCAACAGCCGCCTCGCGGTCGAAAGCCGAAGGCGCAGGTGTTTTGAGATAGAGCCCGGCGCCAAGCAATAGGAGGGCGACGACTACGCCAAGCCCGGACAATAGTTTTCCCATAACAGCCATAACTCCCAAATTTACTGTCAGCGGCGCTATCCTGTCACGGTTTGCCTGTAGCCGCATAGGCTGTACAACAGCACCCAGATGGTGTGGAGGAAATACCGTGAAATTGACCCTGGTTTTACCGCTTACAGCTTGCGCGCTCGGCGCTATCGGATGCGCGTCTGCGGGTGCTGCCGATGAGAATGATGCTGGCTCAGCCATCTCTCCAGACAGCTGGTATGAAGACGGTCAAGCCGCGCTGGCGGCGCGTAAAGCGCAAAAAAGCAACAAGAAACACGCGAAAAACGTGATTTTATTTATCGGCGACGGCATGGACCCGACCACGGTCGCCGCCGCACGGATATTTGACGGGCAATCGCGCGGCGAGGATGGTGAGGCAAACCTGCTGTCATTCGAAAAGTTTCCCAACGTCGCCTATTCCAAAACCTACACCACGGATTATCAGGTTGCTGACTCTGCCGGCACGGCATCGGCAATGTTGACCGGCGTGAAAACCCGGTCCGGCGTTCTGTCGATCAGCGCTGATGCGCCGCGGGGCGATTGTGCAGCGGCGCTTAATGCGGTGGCTCCAACACTGGCAGAAATCGCCAAGCGCGCAGGTCTTTCCGTCGGCGTCGTTTCAACAGCGGCTATCACGCACGCAACGCCTGGCGCAGTTTACGCCCACTCGCCGGATCGGGACTGGGCTGATGATAGCGCGTTGCCGGAAGACGCCAAGGAGGCGGGCTGTAAAGACATCGCTCAACAGCTCATCGATTTTCCGTATGGAGATGGAATTGATGTTGCTCTCGGCGGAGGACGTCGGAGATTTTTGCCCTCAACCTCGGCAGATCCCGAAACCGGCAATCCAGGACGGCGCGCGGATGGACGCGATTTGACGGCGGAATGGGTGGAGAAGTCTGACAACCACAGATATGTTTGGAACAAGGAAGAACTCGACGCCGCGCCAAGCTCGTCAAAACTCCTTGGTTTGTTTGAGCCCTCTCATCTTAAGCTCGAAATGGAGCGGGCGGGAGATAAAGCCGGTGAACCCTCGCTTGCCGACATGACGCAAAAGGCAATTGAGGTTTTGTCGCGCAATGAAGACGGTTACTTCTTGATGGTGGAGGCCGGACGCATCGATCACGCACACCATTTCGGCAGTGCACGCGGCGCCCTTACAGAAACACAACAATACGCCAAAGCCGTTGCCCGCGCACGAGCGATGACCAGCGCAAAGGATACGCTGATTATAGTCACTGCCGATCACGGTCATACATTGGCGTTTCAAGGATACCCCGCGAAAGGCAACGATATTTTAGGGCTCGCCGCAGGCAAAAACGATGATGGCGTTTATGAACCAATGAATGCAGCCGGGGACAAGAAACCTTACACGACGCTTGTTTACGCCAATGGGCCCGGTTCTGTTTTTGCTAACGGAGTCGATTTATCGGGCGGCAGACCCGTCCCGACCGAAGAAGACCTCAGCAAACCGCGCTACCGCCAACAGGCCCTCATCCCGACCGGCGGAGAAACCCATGGCGGTCAGGATGTGCCGGTTTACGCCTCGGGGCCAAGGGCGTATCTGATTAGCGGCGTGTTCGAACAGAACTATATTTTCCATGTCATCGCCGACGCGCTTGAGTTGGAAGAGTAAGGCTTAACCCACCGGATCGAGCCAGCCCCATTCGTCTTCGGTCTCGCCGTTAAACAGGCCGAAGAAGGTCCGCTGAATTTGCCTTGTGATCGGGAAATCCAGATTGTTGACCGCCAGCTTGTCAACCGACCGCACGGGCGTGACTTCCGCGGCCGTGCCGGTCATGAAAATCTCATCGGCGCCATATAGGAATTCACGCGGGAAAGCCTGCTCGACCACTTCAAACCCAAGCCTGCCGGCAAGCGTGATGATAGTGTCGCGGGTGATGCCGGAGAGGATGGAAGACGAGGCGGGCGGCGTATGAAGCCGACCTTTGCGGACAACGAAAAGGTTCTCCCCCGCGCCTTCGCTGACCGTGCCGTCATGGGAAAGGCCGATGCCTTCGGCAAAGCCGTTGTCTTTTGCCTCTAAGCTGATGAGCCGGCTTGAAAGGTAGTTGCCCGCCGCTTTCACCCCGGCAGGAACCGTCCCCGGCGCCATGCGTCGCCAGCTTGAGACCGCAACATCAACCCCGTTCTTCATTCCGTCTTCGCCCAGATAGGCGCCCCAGGGAAACGCAGCGATGGCGATTTCCGATTTCACAGCCGTCGAGGCCGGACCTATGTCGCCATAGCCGAGATAGGCGACGGGGCGAATATAGGCGCCGGCGAGAGCGTTCTCGCGAACAATATCGCGACAAGCCTGCATCAGCTCTTCAACGCTGTAATCAATCTCGATCTGATAGACCCGCGCCGAAAACATCAGCCGTTCAATATGATCGCGGTTGCGGAACACGCAGACGCCTTTGGGCTTTGTGTCATAGGCGCGCATGCCCTCAAATACAGCCGAGCCATATTGCAGGCCATGGGTGAGCACATGGGTCGTCGCTTCCGCCCAAGGGATCATCGCGCCATTGCGCCAGATATGTTTGACTTCCTGGATCGGCATCTTGCAGCTCCTTCAAACGCATCCGTTGCGGCACAGATTTGCTCTGTGTCGCAATTCGTTTAGGTTTCATCCCAGCCATACACCCAACATCGCCGCTAGCAAATGCCCCAATTGCGCTACATTCTGTCTTTCAGCATACAACAGGGGATATCTGAGTTACCGGCGTGAATTTTTCGGCCAATTCAGCAGATTAATCCAAAATCACGAGTGAAAAATGAGCCAGAGCGAGCCATCCGATAACCGCAATATCAACACGCTGCTGGCGGTTATGGCGCAGCTGCGCAATCCACAAGGCGGTTGCCCCTGGGATCTTGAGCAGAATTTCAAAACCATCGCGCCCTATACGATTGAAGAGGCCTATGAGGTTGCCGACGCGATTACCCGCGATGATATGGCGTCCCTGAAAGAAGAGCTTGGCGATCTCGTGTTTCAGGCGGTGTTTCATGCGCAAATGGCTGAGGAACGCGGGCTGTTTGATTTCGGCGATGTCGTTGAAGCGATTACCGACAAGATGGTTCGCCGCCACCCGCATATTTTTGCTGAGGCGGATTTGCGCAGCGCCGATGAACAGACCGACGCCTGGGAACGTCAAAAAGCCGAGGAGCGCAACGCCAAAGGCTATAACAGCCTGCTAGACGATGTGCCGGTCGGCCATGCCGGCCTCACCCGTGCAGTGAAGCTGCAAAAGCGCGCCGCGCGCGTTGGTTTTGACTGGACCGATGCAGGCGATGTGCTGAACAAAATTGCCGAGGAGACGCGCGAGCTTGCCGAGGCAATCGATAGCGCCGACCCGGACGCCATCGAAGACGAGTTCGGCGATCTATTATTCGTTCTCGCCAATTTGTCGCGGCATTTAAAAGTCGACCCCGAAGCGGCGCTGCGCCGGAGCAACGCGAAATTTATCCGCCGGTTTCAATTTATCGAGCGCGAGGTTGCGCGCAGTGAACGCAACATGGATACGGTTAGCCTGCATGAGATGGAAATGCTTTGGAACCAGGCCAAGGCTAGTGAATAAGTTTCGCGAAAACTATGCTCTGACGTATCGCTCCCCTTGCAGCGCCGTTACCCCCTCCGTCACTACGTGACACTTCCCCCGTTTTCACGGGGGAGGGATTAGGTTGAGTTTGCGGCAAGGGTATTCTTCCCCCGTTTACGGGGGAAGTGGCCCGAAGGGCCGATGGGGGCATGCAGTGTTTCATCGTGTTCTAACGTTTCTGCTTCTGGCTCCCAGTGAGTCAGAATGAATGCAGGTTTATATTACGTATACAGATGATTAACTGACTAGTCAGAAGTCGAGCGCACCTACGCTCTTGTGGCCGCACTAACTATTACCTAGCCTTCACTATGGATTAGAAATTTTGCATCGAGATCGCGCGCCGAAGCAGGCAAGATGCGCCATTCTGACCGTCTCGGGTAGAATTTGCGCCCGCGATGGCCATATGCCGACAAAGCCCAGTGTCGCCAGGCCGATAGACACCTCCCCGAACCGGAGTAAACGCATGAAATATAGCGACAACGCCCTTGATTTGATTGGCAATACGCCGTTAATCAAACTGAAGCGCGCATCGGAGGAGACCGGTTGCCTGGTTCTCGGCAAGGCGGAATTTTTAAACCCCGGCCAATCGGTGAAAGACCGCACCTCACTCGGCATCATCCGCGATGCGGAAGCCTCCGGCGCGCTCAGACCGGGCGGCGTCATCGTCGAGGGCACCGCAGGCAATACCGGCATTGGGCTGGCCATGATCGGCGCCATTCTCGGCTATAAGGTCAAAATTGTTATCCCGCGCAGCCAAAGTCAGGAGAAAAAGGACGCCATCCGCCTGCTTGGCGCGGAGCTGATCGAGGTTGATGCGGTTCCTTATGCGAACCCGGATAACTACATTCATTATTCCGGCCGGCTCGCTAAAGAACTCGCTCAAACCGAGGCCGGCGGTGCTCTGTGGGCGAACCAGTTTGACAACACCGCCAATCGCGACATTCACTATTCCACTACCGGGCCGGAGATATGGGAGCAAACCGACGCCAAGGTTGACGGCTTCACCTGCGCTGTTGGTTCCGGCGGCACCATTGCCGGCGTGACAACGGCGTTAAAAGAACGCAATCCGAGCGTCAGATGCGCTGTCGCCGATCCTGGTGGGTCGAAAATTTTTAGCTGGGTTAAAAACGGCGGCCTGGAAACTGAAGGCTCATCCATCACCGAAGGCATCGGTCAGGGCCGCGTCACCGGCAATCTTGAGGGCGTCACCTTCGACGACGCCTACCGCATCCATGACCGCGATGCGCTGGAGGCGCTTTATCAGCTAACGGTTGAAGAAGGGCTTTGCCTTGGCGGGTCGAGCGGCATCAACATTGTCGGCGCCGTGAAGCTTGCGCGCGACCTTGGCCCCGGCCATACCGTGGTGACGATGCTATGCGATTACGGCAACCGCTATGCGTCGAAACTCTATAATCCTGAGTTCCTGCGCACAAAGGATCTGCCGCCACCGCCCTGGATGATTTAACCGGTGAGATGACATGCCAGAGTTTGGACCGCTCGTATCGACCGCCTGGCTGGCCGAAAACCTTGGCCGCTCAGATGTTAAAATCATCGACGCATCCTGGCGCATGCCGGGCAGCTCTCCGGCGCGCGGCGATTATGATGTGCGCCATATCAATGGTGCGGTATTTTTCGACATAGACGCCATCGCTGATCGATCTTGCCCCCTGCCCCATATGCTACCGACGACGGCTGAATTCGAAGCCGCTGCGGGCGCGTTGGGGTTAAGCCACAACGATACACTCATCATCTATGACGACCAGGGGATTTTCTCAGCCGCGCGCGTCTGGTGGACGTTTCGGGCGATGGGCCATCGTGCGGCGGCAGTGCTCAATGGCGGCTTGCCGAAATGGTTGGACGCCGGCGGGAACGTCACCAGTGAAAGCTCCGCGATCACACCTGCAACATACAAGGCCGCCCCACAGCTCGACAGGGTCAGCAATGCCGACGACATTCGCGCAGCGCTGAACAGCGAGCAATCGTGCGTGGTTGACGCGCGCCCTGCCGCGCGGTTTTTCGGCGACGCCCCGGAGCCGCGCGCGGGTCTGCGGTCCGGCCACATGCCCGGCGCCCACAACCTCCCCTTTGGCGCGCTTTTGAATGATGACGGAACCATGCGCGCAGCTGATGAAATCGCCGCTATATTTGCCAGCGCCGGCGCTGATCTTAAACACCCCGTCATCACCACCTGCGGCTCCGGCGTTACTGCGGCGGTATTGTCGCTCGCTCTTGAAACTATCGGCCATCGCCGCCACAGTCTTTATGACGGTTCATGGGCGCATTGGGGAGATCTAGGAAATGCCGAGCGAGACTTTCCAGTCGACGCCGGAAAAGGGCGACGGTGAGCGCGTCGATGTGACGATTACTTATCTTGAGCAGACCGAGCGCCCGATACTGCCGACCCCGATCACCCCGCACGGCAAGATCGCAATTTTGCGCGCCGAACAGCCGCCGGTTCATTTTTATCGCTATCTCTACCGGCTGGTTGGCGATCCCTATCATTGGGTGAGCCGGCGCCGGATTGACGATGCGGCGCTGACCCAGATCATTCACGACCCGTCCGTATACGTCTATGTTCTCTATGTGAATGGCGCGCCGGGCGGCTTTGCGGAAATCGACGGGCGCGACGAAAATACCCACCACTTGAAATTTTTCGGTCTGGCGCCGGACCAGACCGGGGCCAGGCTCGGCCGGTATTTTTTGACCAATATCATCGATCTTGCCTGGTCGCATGGGGGCCAGCGGCTCTGCCTTGAGACTTGCTCGCTTGACCACTCCGCCGCCTTGCCGCTCTATCAGAAAATGGGCTTTCGGGTCTATGACCGCCGCGAGGGTGTGGTGGAGCAGATGGAAACTCCGCCAACACCGCGTTAAGTTTGCCAGGCATTGCGCCGCTTGATAGATGATTGCCGAACCCGATTTGACGACGGAACCATTGATGAAAGACAACACCAAACTCATCGCCGCCGGACGCCCGCATCAGCGTCATGCGCACCCGGTCAATATGCCGGTCGAGCGCGCCTCGACGATATTGTTTCCGACCTATGACGACTATCTTGAAGGCGCGCGAACCATCAATTATGGCCGCCTTGGAACCTCCACGCATCGCGCTTTTGAAGAAGCGGTCACCGCACTCGAGGGCGGGTATGAAACCCGGCTGGCGCCTTCCGGCCTGCAAGCTTGCAACGCCGCGCTCTTGGCGTTCATTTCCGCCGGTGATCATGTGTTGATGACCGACGCGGCTTACGACCCGACACGAAAATTTTGTGATAATTTTCTGAAACGGTTCGGTGTTGAAACCACCTATTACGACCCGGTGGCGACACGCGAGGAGATTACCGCGCTGATGCAACCCAACACCAAAGTCATCTTCGCGGAATCGCCCGGCTCTTTGACCTTCGAGGTGCAGGATATCCCGATGCTGGCAAAAGCTGCGCATGCGGGCGGCGCAGTTCTCATCGTCGACAACACCTGGAGCGGCGGCTATTTTTGCAAACCGATTGCGCTCGGCGCCGATGTCAGCGTTCAGGCGGCGACCAAATATATTGTCGGCCATGCCGATTGTCTGATCGGCACGCTCACCTCCGCCGACGAACGCATAGCGAAGAAAATTTATTATGCGCTGTTGCAACTCGGATCGAACGTATCGGCGGATGACGCCTATCTGGCGTTACGCGGCTTGCGCACGCTGTCCGCGCGGCTGCAACGCCATGAAGAAAATGCGCTGGCGTTGGCGAAGTGGCTTTCAAAGCGCGATGAAGTGGACCACATCATTCATCCGGCATTTAAATCCTGTCCCGGCCATGCCGTCTGGAAACGCGATTTCACCGGTTCGTCCGGGCTGTTTGGCGTGGTTTTAAAACCGACGCCGCTCGCCGCACTCAAGACCTACTTCAACGCGCTGAAACTGTTCGGCATGGGCTTTTCCTGGGGCGGGTTTGAAAGCCTTTGCGTTCACGCCCATCCCGAGCGCTATCGCAACGCCACGACCTGGGAAGCAGACGGGCCGGTGCTGCGTTTCCATGCGGGGCTTGAAGATATTGACGATTTGAAGAACGATATCGACAATGCATTCACCGCCATGGCGAGTGCGCAGAAATAATTGGTGTGGAGAAAGATGTCATGCGTTTAATCCTGATTTTGACGACAATGGTTTTGCTAAACGGAT
>JAJFGE010000057.1 GCA_021776295.1 Hyphococcus sp. | reverse complement strand
TCAGCTCGACCCATTCATCGACAAGCCCGTTGCCGGGCCCGCAGTCAAAAGCAACCAGATCAATTCCGCGCGCATCGCGCGGCACATAGGTAATGTTTGAAACGCCGCCGAGGTTGATGACTCCTACCGCATGATGTCGCGACGGCGTCATCGCCGCCACCAGCGCACGATGATAGATCGGCGCAAACGGCGCCCCCTCCCCGCCGGCGGCGACATCGGCTTTGCGAAAATCGCTGACGACATCGATACGGGTCTCATCAGCCAGCACCCGGCCATCGCCGAGCTGCCAGGTTCGCCCGACACTACCGCCATCGCGCGGCGGACGATGAAGGATAGTCTGGCCATGAAAACCAATGACGTCGATATTCTGCCGCGTGAGCCCGGCCTGTTTAATTATGTCCTCAACAACCCTCACATGCGCATAGGTGACCTCGCCCGCGGCTTTGCCGATCTCCGCCGCGCCGTCGCGCCCTTCCAGCGCGGCTTTGATCGCCCGCCGGACCCATATTTTGAGATCACGGCTGTAAGGCTGATGCATCACCGCACCGGCCTCGACCACATTCTCGCCATCGGTGGTGATGACCGCCGCATCAATGCCGTCCAGCGAGGTGCCGCTCATCAGTCCAATTGCGGTCAAATTTTCAGTCATCGGCGGGGTCCACTAGCCAAGCTCAATATTGCATACCAAGAGTCGTAAAATTATCTGAAGACTTTTTTCGTAGGGATTGGGGATTAGGGATTAGTGGGTCACTCTTTTCCTAATCCCCAATCCCTACAATAAACAATGAGTTTCAAACTGATGCGCTACACTGCTGCCAGATGAATTGGAAATCCGCGCACGCCATGCTAGACGCGGGCAAGGCCTCATTCGCACCCAAAACAAGCTAGGCAAATGTCTTTCAAATCTGAATTTCTGAACACCCTGGACCAGCGCGGCTTTATTGCGCAAGGAACCAACCTCGAAGGCCTTGACGAGAAGGCCGCCGCCAGCGTCCTCACCGGATATATTGGGTTTGATGCGACCGCCAAAAGTCTCCATGCCGGCAGCCTGATCCAGATTATGCTGCTCTACTGGCTGCAACAGACCGGCCACCGACCGATTGCGCTGATGGGCGGCGGCACCACCAAAGTCGGCGATCCGTCGGGCAAGGATACGCAGCGCGCGTTGCTATCGGATGCGGAGATTGACGAAAATATCGCCTCAATCAAAGGCGTGTTCGAACAGTTTTTACGTTTCGGCGACGGCCCGCAAGAAGCGATGATGGTCAACAATGATGATTGGCTGTCAAAGCTCGGCTATGTAGAATTCCTACGCGATTACGGCGTTCATTTTACCATCAACCGCATGCTGACTTTCGACAGCGTCAAACTGCGCCTCGACCGTGAAAACCCGCTGACATTTCTCGAATTCAACTACATGCTGATGCAGGCCTATGATTTCCATGCGCTCTACAATCGCACCGGCTGCACGCTGCAGCTCGGCGGCTCTGATCAGTGGGGTAATATTGTCAACGGGGTTGAGCTGTGCCGACGCAAAGACAAAGTAGAGGTGTTCGGCTTGACGACACCGTTATTGACGACGGCGTCGGGCAAGAAAATGGGCAAGACCGAAGCCGGCGCCGTATGGCTCAATGCGGATATGTTTTCACCATATGATTACTGGCAATATTGGCGCAATGTTGAAGACGCCGATGTGGCGACCATGCTGGCGCGGTTTACGACCATGCCGATGGACGAAGTGCGACGGTTGGGCGCGCTTGAGGGCGCGGAAATCAACGACGCAAAGAAAATCCTGGCGAGCGAGGCGACGGCGATGCTGCATGGCCGCGAGGCTGCCGCGAGGGCGGCGGCGACCGCGCAGGAGACATTTGAAAAAGGCGGGGCTGGCGGCGACTTGCCGACCATTCAGCTCAGCGGCGTGGATATGAAAGCCGGCGCGGCGGTCATCGACCAGTTTTTGGCTGCAAGCCTTTGCGCCTCAAAAGGCGAAGCGCGCCGTCACATCAAGGCGGGCGCGTTGAAGATAAACGACCAGCCGGTTGGCGAGGAACGCAATCTCGCGCCCGGCGACATAATCGACGGCGCCGTTAAGCTTTCCATCGGCAAGAAAAAACACGCGATTATCAATATCGTCTGACTACTGATTGGATTTGGCGTCCTTGGGCGGCGGATCACCAATTTCATTGGGCGATTGTTCAGATTGTGACGCCGGCGCATTATCATTTGCAGGCCGTAGCGGTTCAAACAGATTGCGGAAGATACCCGGCGTCAATGCCGAGAGCGGGTTCACAAACACATCCGGCGCGGCGCGGTCGCCGGAGATGCTGTATGACAGAGCGAGAATGCCCTCGCCTTTCTTGCCGACAAAGAGATCGCCAATAATTGGCGTCCTGCCCAATACGGAATTAATCTGGTAAACCGGCGCAACAGCGCCATTAAGCTTCACCGCGCCGCCATCATAGATTTCAATGTCGCCGGCCGCCGTAAACCCCACCGACGAACCGGAGGCGCGAAATTTATCAATGGAAAGAACATTGTCGGTTAGGTCAAACTCGCCATAGACATTTGACAAGTCAATGCCTTCGCCGTTCAGCAAATCGGCGAGACCTTCAAAAGATCCAGCCGAGAACAATCTTGCCAGTAACGGCGCATCAACAACATGAAGGTTTTGGGCTTCAATCACGCCAGACAGCCCCTTACGACCGGGCGCGGAGAGACCGATCTGCATCGAGCCCTCGCCGCCGCTAATCGATTTATAGCCGAACACCGCTCTTAACATTTCACCCAACGCACTGGTGCGCGCCTCAACCGACTGGCCCGGCCCCTGGTCTTCGCCGGTGAGCGACAGCATTACCTTCAACGGCGCGCCACCAGCGGAGAACGCAGACAGATCCAATGCTTGCAGTGTGGTTGCGTCGCGCCAAAGGTCGAGGCTGACATTATTGTAGTCGACATTCTCGCGCATGCGCATCTTGTCGATGCGCGCGGTCAGGAATAATCCCGGCCCCCAATTCACTGCCGCGTCATCGTCGTTTGCACCGCCGCCATTGGCGCCGCCGACCAGCTGCTCCAGTACCGGCGCCGCCAGCAAGAAATTGCCGATAGCCGTGACGGCGAACTCGCCAGTCGGTTTGCGCTCGGCGGAAAGGTTGAGGCTGGCGGCGTCTTTCAGTTCAAATTGAGGAAACGCCGCACCCGCTAACGCACCGTCTTTGAATTGAAGACTGCCAGAAATGGCGACGCCGTCGCCATTCAGTTCGATGTTTTCGATGTCTACGCCGCTGTCTGAAAACTTTGCGCGAACCGCTCCGGTGGCCGGCGCGCCTGCTGGTTTGCGCCAACCCAGCGCATCGATGGCCAAAACCGCGTTTCCAAAATCCGCCGTCGCTTCAAGGGTTTCAAAATTTCCAATTTTGCCAAGTGCGTTTGCCGTAAAGGTTACGGGCCCGCGAATATATTGGCGCGAGGCAATGCCGAATAGATCGCCGGTCGAGGAATCCACCGTTCCGGCAATCGAAAAACTTGACGGCCCGTCCTCTGCAAAAAAGTTCTGCCGCCAGACGATATCAATCGGGGCCTCCGAAAGCCGCGCCTCCGCGGTAATCATCACCGAGCGCGGTTTCAAATCGACGCGTCCCATCGCATCGGTAAGCTCTGCGTCTCCACTAATCCCAGTAATACGCATCGCCTCAAATGTCGCCTTGCCGCTATAGCGATAATCTTCCGCGGGGACATCACGCTTATTGGGCCGCATGATTTCGATGCGCGCACGCGCCTTGCCATGAAACTGATCCGCCTTGAGATTGATTTTCGACATCAGACGCATTGGCTCCTGGTCAAGTACGCCTAGTATATCTTCAGATTTTCCGGTCGCCAGAAAGCGAATATAAGTCGGCTGCCATTTTGGCGTGAACACCGGAAACTCAACTTCCGCCTCGGAAATTGCCACCGCGCCGACTTGTCCGCTGGTTGCTTTCAATAAAAAACTATTCCCGCGCAAAACGCCGCTGCCGACGCCGGCTGTGAGCGGCGTCATCTGTTTGACGAAATACGCCTTGGCGCCGTGAACATCAAAGCTAACCGTCAATGCTTCGTCGGGTAGCGGGAGACCCTTGACCACCGCGCCTTCAGCCAGCGCCATTTCCGCGTTGATGTTTTCTATCACCGCCGCTTCCATACGATCTTCAACCCAGTCGCGCGCGCCCATCGCCATGCCCAATGGCCACAGCTTTAGCAAACGCTCAAGGTCCAGCGCGTCGTCAATGCGAATTTGCGCATTCACGCCGGGCGATGGCTTGGCGCCGTTTTCATCCGCGCGCGGAAATGACATGGAGGAGTTTCCGCCTGCCGTAACATCCAGCAAGGACAGCGCAATATCGCTAAGGTCAAGACGCCTTTGGGCAACATGGTAACCGCCCGAGATCGCCGCTTTGTCGATTAACAATGGCGCACCCATTCGGCTCGGAATATTAAGCGTCACTGCCTCGCCTTCAAGGTCAAACCCAACCCATGCCGGCTTGCGAACATCATCGCCGAACTGGAGGTTAACCGCCCCGCCAAGCGCGCCACTGCTGCCGTTCACATCAAACGCAAAACGCTCGATAATAAATTCGTTCTTTGCGGGATCAAATTGCGTTTCCCATTCAATGAATTTGACCGGCGTCGGCGTCGGTCCCAGCCGCAAACTTCCCCCCTCCAGCCGCGCGACGAAACTTGAGGCCAAAACATCGCCGCTCGCCGTCAGGGAAATGACCGCGGCGCCAGAAACCGGCGCATCGATAATGGCGGCGTGATCGCCATAGAACATGCTCAAAATATCGCCGATAGGAAAATTGGCGCCGTCTATATCCAACGTAATAATACCGCTGTTGTCGCTATAATCCGCGTTGACGGCGATGGATGCTGGCACGCCGCCGGTCTCGATAGCGCCGCCGATTGTCGCCGATAATCCGTCGGCCTGTCTTATTATCGCAATACTTGCATCGCGCGTCATCCAGGAACGGCCCGAAGCGATATCAATGAATGTGATCTCTGCATCGGTCATTTCTGCGTTTTCAAATGCGTGGTTGAAGACGTTGCGATCAAGCAATGAGGAAAGGCGTGAAAACAGGGACTTTTTGGCGCCGCTGCGCACCGTCGGCAGTTTTACATTCTGCTCAGCGTTTCTGATAATGCGAAATTTCGCGCCGCTCGCGACAATCGTGCGTGGGCCAACTTCCCCAGTAAAAAAATCGCCCAGCGCAAAGGTCAAACCAACTTGTCTTGCACTGGCCGCTTCATTGGCCTCATCGTCAATAATCTGTATACCGCTCAGGCGGACAACATATGCGCCCTTGCCTTCCTGGCGAGCAAGCTTGATCGCTCCAACGTCGCAGCGATAGCCTTCCGGCAGGCGGCTTTGAACGGCAAGCTCAATGCTTGGTTTGAAAATCGAGAGAGAAACCGGACCGCTCTCCAGCCGCCAGAACAGGAAGGCGCCGCTGGCGGCGATAACGGCAATTGCGATAGCGGCGACCTCGATAATAATGAGACCGGCTTTCGCAGCACGTTTTCTCATATCGATACCAGACCGTCTCCGGCCGCCCTGTTACTGCACCCAATATACCCAGACGCCCGCCCCCTTGAAAAACGTCCAAGCGGGTAGGCGTACATACCAAAGCGCCTTGCTGCAAGAGCAGCGCCGCTCTGGCGGAATCCCAAAAGCTGGATATTGTGCGCTGTTTGAATTCAAATTTTCAAGGACTAACAATGACAAAGGATCTCGAACCCGGCGCTAGAGCGCCAGCTTTTTCGTTGGAAACCGGTGACAGCGCTAAAATTGCGTCTAAAGACCTGAAGGGCAAGAAAATCGTCCTTTATTTCTACCCCAAAGACGACACGCCCGGCTGCACAAAGGAAGCGATCGGCTTTTCCGAGGACATCGCAAAGTATAAACGCGCCGGCGCCATTGTCATCGGCGTATCCAAAGATACTCCCGCTAAGCATCAGAAATTTAAAGACAAACATCGGCTGAAAGTGATGCTTGGCGCGGACGAGGATGGCCAGGTCGTCGCGAAATATGGCGTCTGGGTCGAAAAGAACATGTATGGGCGCAAATATATGGGGATTGAGCGCACAACCTTTCTGATCGACCAAAAGGGCGTCATCCGTCAGATCTGGCGCAAGGTGAAAGTGGCGGGCCATGCCCGCGAAGTTCTTGATGCGGTCAAAGCGCTTTGACGCCAACGCCGCCAACCCTGCTGGAAGCTGCAATTGCGGTCCTCAAAATTGATGATGCGGTAGCAAAATGTGCAGCGGCCGAGCGGGCTGTAGCAGCGCTCGGCGCAGGCTTAGCGATAGGTGATTTCGCCCGCATGCGACCACCGATACGCCCGGCGCGACCGCCCAGGCCTGTTCTCACGCGCCCGGCAGATGTCCCCCGCCGCCGCCTTGGCTCGCTGGAGGGGCGTATCGCCCTACTCCACGCCATCGCCCATATCGAGTTTAACGCCATCGACCTCGCCTTTGATATGGCAGCCCGTTTCGCTAGTGAAATTAACTCTCTGGGTCTCGACAGCCTGGTCTTCCTACACGACTGGTTCGGCGTTGGCGGCGATGAGGCGCGTCATTTTGGACTGATAACGCAACGTTTGTCAGACCTTGGCGCTGCCTATGGCGATTTTCCCGCCCATAACGGCCTCTGGGAGGCGGCGGAAAATACTTCGGAAAACCTCCTCGCCCGGATGGTCGTAGCGCCGCTCATTCTCGAAGCTCGGGGCCTCGATGTGACGCCGGGCATGATCGCCCGCCTGCGCAGCGCTGGCGACCGCCAAAGCGCGGCTGTCCTGGAAGTCATTTATGAAGAAGAAATTAGCCATGTGGCCTGTGGAAGAAGCTGGTTTCATGCTATTTGCAATGCACAGTCCTTAGAGCCTGAAGCGGCTTTTCATGGGCTGCGGGCTGAATATTTCACCGGCGCCCTGAAACCGCCGTTCAATCATGAGGCCAGGGAGCGCGCCGGCCTGGCGAGAGCGTATTATGACCCGATATGAAACAAATAGGGACTATGGGAGCTAACACTGTCCAGGATTGAAAAAAAACACGTTACACCATCACATAGCTGTTGCGTAATGCCCGGTTTTACGCTGCAATATGTTAAGGGGTGGCAGCGCATAATCGGATTTGTGTGTTCAAGGGGCGTTTGTTGAATGAGTCGTCGTTCCAGTAAAATGAAACGCGTACTGAGCCGGCTTTTTAAAGAGCGGCAAATCTACCATCGTAGCGATGGTGTTGTTCATTTTATTTCGATGTCCGCCAAGACCCAGATTGCGCTTGCCACAGTGGTGCTCGCAGCCTTGCTTTGGGTTGCCTATTCTTCGGTCAATGTCGTCTTTAAAGAACAGATTATCGTCGCCAAGGAGCGCGAACGTCTGGTGATGCAGACCAATCTTTCCAAGCGTCTCCACGAAGCGCAAAAAGCCTATGACGACGTCAACTATCTGAACAATACGATTGAACGCGAATTCGACGAAACAATGGACGATATCTGGTCGCGCCATCGCATGCTCGCCAATATGGTTGAACGCAAAGCCGGCATTGACCAACTGCTTGATACGCAAGCTGACGGTTTGTCCGCCGCGGGCGGGCCAAACGGTCAAAAGCCAACCAACGGCAACCGCATCATGATCGACATCGCGCCGGGCGAACCAACCCCGCGCCAGTCGCGCATGTCGGTTTTGCGCAAAGAAGCGGCGGCGGAAGCAGCGCTCGATAAACAAAAAGCCGCGCAAGAGGGCCTTGCCGCTGGCGCAATTGAATCGATGGAAGAAGCGGCGGCGGATTTGTATCTTGAGCAGATGTTGCTTCTGGCCTCGGTTGAAGAAAAAACCGCCAACGACATTGACGCACTGCGCCGCGTCATCGACAGCACCGGCATCTCGCCTGATGCGCTCATCACGCCAGCGAAAATTTCCAACATCGTGCTGGCGCAAGGCGGCCCGTTTATCGACCCGACAAGCGATGATGGCGCGCCGGTCCGATTTTTTCAGCACGCAAATCGAACCGCCACCCTCATTGATGAGCTGGAAGCGGTAGAAACCGCACTCACTCACCTTCCCCTGTCGTCGCCGCTAACCGTGGCGCGCCGCTATACCAGCGGCTTTGGCATCCGCCGCGACCCTATCAATGGGCGCCATTCCAGCCATTACGGCATCGATTTTGCTGCACCATGGGCCTCGCCGGTAACGGCGACCGCCGCGGGGGTGGTGAAATTCGCGGGCAGACGATCAGGGTTCGGGCGTGTGGTCGAAATCGATCATGGAAACGGATTTGTAACCCGATACGCGCATATGAGTAGGATCACCGTAAAGACGAGGCAAAAGGTTAATCTTCATGACAAGGTAGGCGAGTTGGGCTCCAGCGGCCGTTCCACCGGTCCGCATGTTCACTACGAAGTCCTGTTCAAGAAACGACCCATAAACCCACGTCGATTTATCGAGGCAGGTAGATATGTTTTCGAAAGCTAAGACTAAAAAATCATCCGACGCGAAAGCGCAATCCGGCTCGCTTAATGAGACGCCGGCGCCGCAAGCCAGTGTTCAATCGTCCTCCTCGAAAAGGTCCGGGTCCATGAAGCCTTCTGGCGTTCCCTCGATTATCTCCGCTGACGTCATGATGAGCGGCAATATTAACTCGTCCGGTGAAATTCAGTTTGACGGAACACTTGAAGGCGATTTGAAAGCCGGCTCGCTGATCATTGGCGAAAAGGCAAGCGTTAAGGGCGAGGTTATTTGCGAGACCGTGACAGTGCGCGGCAAAGTCGAGGGCGCGATCCGCGCCAAGTCCGTGTCTTTGGCAAAGACCGCGCGCATTCACGGTGATATTTTGCATAGCTCGCTATCGGTTGAAACCGGGGCGCATTTCGAAGGCAATTGCCGACATTCCGACGACCCGCTTTCTGACGCATCGGCAAAAGACTTTCGCCGTTCGCGGCCATCATCTGCGCAACCGGCGCCGCGTCCGGTCAAAGCCTCGCTCGATGATGACGCAGAGCCACGCTCTAAAGCCGATGCGCCGTCGTTTCTAAATCAGAACCGCTCGCCGCTGCGCTAAAACGGTAAGTTGATATCGTATAAAAAAAGGCCGCTTTGCGCGGCCTTTTTTGTTGTCGCAAAAATTGTCCTTCGCCCGGCTATCTGCCGCGAAGCCCTGCAAGCCCTGATATCAACGTCAACAGCCCGAGCGCGGCGGCGAGATAAGCGCCCCATTGCATGCCCGGCAGGCCGATACCGTCCGTCCCCATCAAGGTCAGCGCCATATAGCCAACAGCGCCAACGGCGCCGCCGCCGGCAAGCATGGTGACGATGCTGGTCAGCCGGCCAATAAAGGGCAGCATGCCAATTATGCCGAGGCCCGCTGCGGCAACCGCCAGCATAGACGCCCAAGACATCACGTCTCCGACCATGGTGGAATCGTTAAGCACGCCATCCGAAGCGCACTCTTCACCTAACGGAACCTGCAACTTGCGAAGGCACCCTACCGCTTCGCCGATAAAATATTCACCGGAACGGGTAATCACTGTCTCGCCGGAATCGGCAAGCTTGCCGGAAACATTATACATCGGCCCAAAGAAAATCGCCGCCACAATCGCTAGCGGTAGTAAAATGCGAGTCATAAGACCCCCCTCATTGCCCAACTACAAAACCAGCGGGCAGTTTACCCTTTGTTAAGGTTTTAGCCAAGCGCTGGAATGAGGGTGTTTGGGGGCGTGTGCGAATTGGCCAGGGCCAGCCAGAAGCTGCATAAACGCACGGTTTCATTCACAAAATCGCAGCCATACAAGCCGCATAGAGTGACGCCGCCGCGTCCTCGGCTTATGGTGGAACGCGTCAAAATGACCGGTGGTTCAAACATGCACGACAACAAAACCTTCAAACTCGCGGCGATCCAGGCTGCCCCTGTCCTGTTCGACAAGACCGCTTCGACCGAGAAAGCCTGCGCGCTGATTGCCGACGCCGGGCGGCGCGGCGCGGATATTGTCGCCTTCGGCGAGAGCTGGTTGCCGGGCTATCCGTTCTGGGTCGACGGGCCGGTGATCGACCTCACCTGGGAGGCAAGCGCGGCCTATCTTGAAAACGCAATCGCCATTCCCGGGCCGGAAACCGACGCCCTCTGCGCGGCGGCGAAAGCGGCGGGCGTAGAAGTCGTTATCGGCGTTGCCGAGGCCGATCCGTTTACGGAAGGCACCGCCTATTGCACGGCGCTCACCATTGGCCGCGAAGGCGAAATTCTCAACCGGCACCGCAAGCTCAAACCCACACATGGCGAGCGCATTATCTGGGGCGATGGTGACGGCGCGGGCTTGCGCGTTCTTGAACGTCCCTATGGGCGCATCAGCGCGCTCAATTGTTGGGAGCATCAGATGATGCTGCCGTCATACGCGTTGGCGGCGCAGGGCACGCAAATTCATGCCGCGCTCTGGCCGGGCTGGGAGAAGACGCCGCGCGACGGCGAGATCTGCTGGGCGCGCCAACATCTTCTGTCGCGCGCTTTCGCCAGCCAGGCTTGTGCTTATGTTATCTGCGCGGCCGGTCTGCGCCTTGAACAGCACATTCCCGAACGATGGCGCCCGCTGGGTGTATGGGAACATACCGGCCAGTCGGCGATCATTGATCCGCGGGGGGAGATTATCGCCGTCGCCGGCGCTGAGGAAACAATTTTAATCGCCGAAGGCTCGCTCGATCTGGTGCGGGCGGCAAAAGCGGCGTGCGATATTGCCGGCCATTATTCGCGCCCGGATATTTTTGACTTCGCTGTCAATATGCGTCCGGCCGGACCGCGCGTGCAATTGCATGACGGTGAGACGGACTATGCGGACGACGCCAGTTTCTCTGACGATTCCATTGATGAAGACGAATAGGCGCCAGCGCCAAGCGCGGTGTCGAAACGCTTGAGCTGGTCGCTCCAGCGGTAGTGCGCGCTAACCATCCGCCGCGCCGCAACGCCAAGCCGGTGGCGCTTATCGCTATCGCCAAGCAGCGACAAAATTTCCTGCGTCATGATATCTGCTTTATCGGCAATGAGAATATCCTCGCCGGGCGTAACGCCAAGGCCTGTCGCCGCAGCCGTTGTTGCAACAACGGGCCTCGCCATCGCCATCGCCTCAAGCACCTTGTTTTGTATCCCGCGCGCAACCCGTAGCGGCGCAACGACAATTTTCGCCTGACCGAGCCAGGGCCTGACATCATCAACGCGGCCGGTAATGCTAATCTGATTTTTTCCACCCAGCGCACGAATTTGTCGGACCGGATTGGCGCCGACAATTGCAAACCGCCCATCCGGTGCGGCTTTCACTATTTGCGGCCACACCGCCTTGGCGAAATATGTCGCCGCTTCAACATTGGCGCGGTAATCCATCGCGCCGACAAAAACCACGTCAGCGGGGGCGGGTAATTCATCAAATTCAACCGCCGGCGCGAAATAGTCCGTATTAACTCCATTCGACCACCAGGCGACTTGGTTATCCAGCCCGCGGCGGCGATTGAAAAGCCCCGCCTCCGCCGGCGTGATCGCAAAACTCGCATCGGTCCAATTGGCAATGTCGGTTTCCGCGCCCGCCAGCAGGCGCCCTTCCCGTGCAAAGATCGAGCGCAGCGGCGCCGTCGCGTCTTGCGCATATTGCAACCATTTCTCGGAGTCCGCATCGCAAAAATCGACGATGCGCTTGCGGCCCGGCAAAGGCTTTTCAATATATTGCGCCATCGTCGAGGAGAAGACGACTTCGGCGACCAGCGGGCGGGCGCGCAATGCATCGACGGCCTGTTGCATCTTCTTGCTGCGGTAATAGGCTATCGAGAGTGGCTCACGGTTAAAAAATCCGCTGACTGATTTTGCTTTCGCCGCCGTCGGGTTGAGTGCGATTAACGTCGCGCTGGCGCAAACGGAGCGGAGGAACTCCGCATGGGAAAAATCATCGGGTTCATCGACAAAACAGGCAAGATGCACCGCATAGGTTTGCGTTAAATGTTGCAACAATCGCCACGACCGAATTTTATCGCCCTTGTCCGGCGGATAGGGAATGCGGTGTGCGAGAAACAAAATTTCCGGTTTCCCATTCATGGAAAATTCCGCGCCAGCAACGGCCCGAGAGCGTTGGCGACCGGCAAAGGCAATCGCCGCCACAGCCTCGTCAGCGGCTCGAACTTCGGGTTCTTGGGATTGATATTCGGCATCTCAGCTGCCGTAATCAACTTATACTGATAGGTAACCGGCTCCAGCTCGGCGCCCCATAGTTTTTTGAAACGATAGGGGCCGGTATCGATTTTACTGCGGCCAAAATCAAAGCGTTCAATCCCGCGCGCAACGCAGAGGCGCATCAGCTTCCAATAATGATATTCATGCGCGCGGGCGCCCCGCGCCAGCGCAGAGGCGCCGACATAATAAGGCAGGTAAGAATTCTTAAACCGGAAGCTAAAGAGCGCGGCGGCGGACGCCCCGTTCACCTCAACCACTGAAATCTCCGTCTTGCCGGCAAAGACCCGCAACAATGCATCAAGAAATCTCCGGGGGAAAACCGGCGTGCCGTGATTGCGCAAAGACGTTGCATAGAACCGATAAAATTCATCCGCATCACCATCAAGCCGCAGCGATAATTGCCCGGCCGCTTCAGCGGCAAGCGCTTTTCGAATTTCCGCCCGGCGGCGGCGGCGGATAAGACCGAGATGGTCTTCCTCGCCGGCAGGCAGCGACATCACAAAATTTGCATAGGCGTCGTTCTTCTGGCGCCAGCCGTCCAATATGGTCTCGCCGCTTCGAAATTCGATATAGCGAACCCCATGCGCTTGGCCAATCTCAACCACAGCTGCTGC
Organism: Hyphococcus sp.; assembly: GCA_021776295.1. Classification (GTDB taxonomy): domain Bacteria; phylum Pseudomonadota; class Alphaproteobacteria; order Caulobacterales; family Parvularculaceae; genus Hyphococcus. Next base: position 14,069 of record JAJFGE010000057.1, on the reverse strand, counting down.
AAGCTTGGCGACGACCGCCCCATCATCGCCCAACGGACCACCACCGACGGTAAACGCTGTTGAGATGAATGAGCGGCCCAATAAGGGCGCCTTAACGTCGACCACCGGAACAACGCCGACAGTCTTTGCCGCGCGGCGCGCAATCAGATAGTGCGGCTCATAGCCATAGGCCGCCTCAAGGACTTCGCCCCAGCCAAAAAGATGAAAAAATCCGCCCTCGGCGTGGCCTTCAACATAGCGATCCCAACAGCGCGCCTCTGACGATGTCGCGCGGGTAATCTCAATCGGCGCCGCGGTTTCCGGCCTGGATATTTCAGCCGCATGCGTCATGCTTCACCGCCCATAGGCGCCAGGCCGAGTTGGTCGTCAATCCGCCGCCATGAAAAACTCCGCAACATGTTGTCGAGCTTTCGCGGCATCGTCTTCAGGTTCAGATAATGGCGAAACTTCGATTTTGCCGACGCGCTTTTGATGCGCGGTTGTTCGGCGTCAAGCTCCCAGGGGTGGAAGTAAAATATCACCGGGCCCTTCAGCGTCGCTGCGGCACGGCGCAACAGCATTTTCGATGCTGTTATCGGGCTTGCGCGAAACCAGCCGCCGCCAGCGCAGCTGACGCGCCGGCCGAATATGTTGACGGTCGCCACCGGCGCCTCGATCAGCGCCGCCCCCTCGACCGGGCGATACGGATTTTGTTCCGCAGACGCATCGCCATAATGGTCATGGGTAATCGGATGCGTGCTCGACGAATAAGCATACCCGATTTCGGCAAGCGTTGCGTGCGCCCACGGGGTTGTGCGATCAATCGAAAATCCCGGCGCGCGATAGCCCCTTATCTCAACACCGGCAATATCTTCCAGGAGCTTCTTGGCATGCGCTGCATCTTTGGCGAATGCCTCGCGGCTTTGTTGATTAACTTTGGTATGGTCATATCCGTGGCTCGCCAATTCATGGCCGCGCGCGACAATCTCGCGGACCAGCGCCGGGTCGCGTTCGCCAACCCAACCAAGCGTGAAGAACGTTGCTTTGGCGCCGCGCGCGTCGACCATGTCGAGCACCGCACGCGTCGCATCGCCGACCCTCAGCGGAAAGCCATCCCAGCTGTCACGCTTAATGACATTGGAAAACGCCCAGACCTGAAAATAGTCCTCAACGTCAACCGACAGCGAAAAACTTCCCACGCCTGTCCTTGGATTTGGTTCTAAAGTCATCATCTGGGTCGCGGCGCGCCTACCTGTTTAACGCAATGCGCTGCGAATTTCGTCGAGCAAACTTTCCGCACGAGAAAGACTTTTCGATATTGTCTCGCGGCTTTCATCGCGCTTGTCGTCGGCTTCTTCCAATGAACATCGCACGCGCTGCATGCTGGCATGGGCCTGTTTCAGCTCGCCGCGCGCCTCGTCTATCGAGCGCGCAACGGTTTTGCGCCAGCCGCCCTTGCCTTTTGGCGCTGTCGGCGGCGCGTCATCCGCAAGCAAGGCAGCGTCAAACCCACCTGCTTCATCACTGTCGCCATTGTTAAAATTTTCTCCCGTGCTCGCCGCCGCAATCGCAGACGCCACATCTTGAAGCGTCGCTGTTTGTGGCGCGCTGCGCTTTGCACGCAACCGATCAAACATATTCCCAGCCCCGCCCGGCATCGGCGCTTTCATCGTTTTTGGCGCCTTAGCCTTTGACAGCGCGCGTTCTATTGGAACCGCCGCACTATCGTTTGGCGTGCGCACGCCCGCTTCCTGCGCTGTCTGATTATTGCGCTTAGCTTCGTCAATTTGCTCTTCGCGCATTTCCGACACCACTGTCTCAACCGCGCAAGCATCAACCTCATGGCGCCTTTCAAGCGCGCAATAGAGCATCAGCCGCGTGCATAAGGTGTTGATGCGACGCGGCCGGCCTTCGGTCTCTACAAAGATTGCGTCAATACCGCCGGCGGTAAAAACCGGGTCCTCGCTCCAGCCGGCGACTACCAGGCGATGCAGAATATATTCCTGGGTTTCCTCACGGGTAAGGTTTTCAAGATGGTATGACGCAATCACCCTTTGCTTGAGCTGTTCCATATTCGGCGCCGACATCGCCTCGCGAAACTCCGGCTGGCCGACCAAAAACACCTGAAACAAAGGCGTGCCGTCATAGTCGATGTTCGAAAGCATGCGCAGTTCTTCGAGCGTCTCGCGCGGCAGGTTTTGCGCTTCATCCATGATCAGCAAAACGCGGCGACCACGATTAAGCTGGTCAAAAAGATAATCCTCAAACGCTTCCAACTGACCGGTCCGCCCCTCGCCTTCGGGGACGATGCGAAATGCTGAAAGAATATGCCCGAGAAGTTCGTCCGGACTGACATTCGATGTTAAGAGCTGCGCAGCAACGATATTGGAGCGATTAAGCTGGTCTAAGAGATGCCCGATCAACATCGTTTTCCCGGCGCCGACGGGGCCGGTAATAACAATAAAACCTTCAGCCTGTTTCAACCCATAGTGAAGATAGGCCATCGCCTTGTTATGGCTGCGGCTACCAAAGAAATATCGCGGGTCCGGATTGAGCTTGAAAGGCGCGCTCGACAGCTGAAAATACTCTTCATACATGGTTTAAAATTCCAGCGTGGCCCCCACCAAAATGGAGGTCTCATCATATTCGAGCGCAGCGATTGGGGAAAACCGCTTCGTATACGACGCTTCCGTATATGCCGAAACATTCTTGTAAAGCCGGTAGGACCCGCCGACCCGGCCAATGACTGTGTTTGTCAGCCCGTTGCCGGCGGCGACAGCAGCACAATCAGCGACGGGATCAAAAAGAATATCCATCGTGTCGAGGCCAAAGATAACAGGATTCGCCTCGCATATTGCGGTGTCAATCGTCGTATCTGAGCGGCGGAACCGGAAATTTCCATAGCCGGTGAGGCGACGCGAAAGACGATGCCTTGCACTTAACGCCACGCCATAGGTCTCGATTTGGCGAAACCCGAAATCGCTATCGGAACCATAAGCGCTTAACGTCACATCTGTACGGTCATAAACCGCCGAAATCGATGCGCTCGCACGGTCCGTTACGCTAACGCCAACGGTCTGGGCCGAGCGTCCCGACAAGGTGCGTGCAAATCTGTTTGCCGCATTGATGACATTGCGCGGCGAGCCTTCTTCACCGTCACGCAAGCGGTCGGCAAAATCCAGCGTCTGCGTTTGCACGCTTTTGAATTGCGAATTAACGCCTTGCGCACGCGTCTGGAAAGTTCGCCCGGCGCTTGCAGAAAACACCAGCCGTCTTGTAAGTTGATATTTTATATCTGCATCAATGAAGTCACCACCGTAGCGCTCGCCATATTCAATCCGCGCGCTGCCGCGCCGGTTTGGCCGCACCGTAAAGCCGGCGCGCCAGAAAACTCCGGAAAGCTCATCATCATTAAAAAACAACGCCGCTGCAGCATCGGTGTCGACTTCATCATAGCCGACCGCACCGCTTAGCGAAAACTTATCGTCAATCGCATATCGCAAATCGGTATAGAGCGAGCCTTGTTCATATTCAAAGTTCGGCAAATCACCTGACCCGGTTTCTTTTGTAGTGTTGGCGTAGGCGGATGCGCGAATACGAACCCGCTCAAGCGCGGAGCCTGTCTGATAACTCGCAAACGCCTCGTGAGACATTGAATCATTCAGAAAACTACTGCGAAATGAATTCGCCGCCGTTCTGGAATCATCGACAAAAACCTGCGAGAAGCGGTAACGCACTTCAACCGACGACTGGTCCGCCATCTGGTGGTAGATGTAAGGGCTGGCGGAGTAAGAGTGGACATTTGCCTGTTGATTGCGCGCGTTGTTCAGACTGCTGGAAAACCGCGCATTGTCGCCGACAAGCTGTCGCGATGTCTGCGCAGAGATGTCAACATAGGCGAGGTTTTCTGAAACCGTCGCCGTCGCGGTGGCGCCAATATTCTGATTGACTAAAAAATCACTGCGATCGATCAGATAGGAAAAATCGAGATCGCCCAGCACCAACGCCGTTAAGCGTTTTGTACTGATAATCGCCCCGCCCGTCAGAATTGTTGACAGGATATATTCATCATCCTTCAACCCGTCACGGCGCAGGTCCAAATTATCGGAATAGGTAAACCGCGTCGACACCGCCGCAGAATAACCGAGATATTGGGATTTCATTTTCAGCGGCGCTTCCGGTCCGCCAACCTGTGCAAAAGCCGTCCCACCCAAAACGCTGGCGCAAACACCCGCCATCAGTGCGCCCTTGACGCCATGCATCGTATTTCTAGCGATTTTAGACTGTTCCATTGCAAACCCCCTCCACGCGCGGCGGCGTCGCGCTTTTCGCTTCGCCGCCCGGCCCGTAATATTCATATGATCCATAATGCGATCCGCCCGCCCCGATCAAACACCGATTTAACATCAAGCTGAGATTGGGGTTAATGTCGAGGAGTTCGTCAATGGCCGATGCAACCGCAGGTTCAGGCGTGGCGTTGGCCTCCACCACAAAGACGATTTCATCGACATATTTAGCCAAAACCACCGCCTCGGTGGTCGCCAGAACCGGCGGCGCATCCAGAATGATGAGCCGGTCCGGCGTTTGCGTCGACAATTCGCTCAACAGGCGCTGGCAGGCCTGATTGGCGAATAGCTCTGAGGCCCGCTCAATTCGGGCGCCTTCGGCCAGGATCGACAGTGGCGCCTGGCTGGCGCGATGTTGCAGCGAACGGATATTAAGCGACGGATCAAGCAGCTTGTCGGTCAGCCCCGGACCGGCGGCGAGATCAAACCTCTCGCGCACGCGCGGGCGCGGTACATCGGCGTCAATTAACAGCGTTTCGATTTGGTCTTCGAGCGCAAGGCTCAATGCCAGGTTAACGGCGCTGAAGGTCTTGCCCTCGCCAGCCCGCGCCGATGTCACCATAATCAGGTTGCGCTGACGCCCGGGCATGCGATGCGACTGGCGTTCGCCGCTGGCGCGCAGGAAACCAACGCGGCGCAACAACCGCCGCTTGACCGCGCGCAACTCCAGCGCCAACTGGCTCGCTTTCGCGTCCGGGTGATAATAGCCAGCCTCAGCGAGCATGGCGTAGTCGAGCTTGAAAGCCTGCTCCGCGATGATGCGTGGGGAGGCTTTTTTGTTGCGTTTCTTGGCGCGCTTGGCGGCAATGTTGTGAACCGTGCCGCCGGCCTTTTCGATGACGCCCATCACAACGCCTCCCCATAGTTCGCCGGCGCCGCTCTTTCAGCGTCGGACGTATCGGATGGCAGTTTAAGAACGGTGACATAGGAATAAGCGGCGCCGACCAGCATCAGGCTGGCGGCGACAGCGCCGAGCTTTCTGAGATCGAGGTAACGCGCCGCGACAATAGCGGGCGATGGAACTTCGCTAATCGCGCCAAGCACTGGAAGGCCAAACGCATCCTGCAATTCGCTGAGCTGGGTGTAGCTTTTATCGAGCATGGTCAGCAGCCAGGCGGCGGCGCCGCCGGCGCCGGCGGCAATTCCCAAAACGCCGATAATCAGCAGCATCCGTGGCGGATCGGTTGGCGCCAATGCCGCTTCGGGACGCTCGAACACCTGATAATCAACGCCGCGCCCGGCGGCGCCGAGATTTCTGGTGAGCTGAAGCCGGTCGCGCCGGGCCAGCAGTTCGTCATAGGTTTTTTGCGTCTGCTCATATTCGCGGACGATCTGCTGCAAGCCCGCTTCAGCCTCTGGCGCCAGCCCGGCGGTCAGATCCAGCGCTTCAAGCTCGCGGCGCAATCGTTGCGCGCGCGCGCTGAGAATGCCGACCGCGTTTTGCGCCAACTGGAGTTCAGAACGCAAACGCACATAGTCCGGGTTTGACGACAAAGCCGCGCCGGGCGCCTCAAGCTGTTCAATACGCGCTGTCGCGCCGCGAATATCGGGATGGGTTTCTTCATACCGGCTGCGCAGATCAGCAAGTTCGATATTGAGTTTATCGAGCTCGCCGCCAGAGGTTGTCTGCGATGTCGTCGACATCAAATTCTGCAAGGTAATAATGCGCCCCGCGGTGCGCTCAAGCTCGTCGTTGGCGCGAGCCAGGTCCTGTTGTTTCTGGTCGCGGCGCCGCGCCGCGCCCAGCGCGCCGGCCAGCTCGCTCGCATTAGCGCGGCGATAATTGGCAACGGCGCGTTCATTGGCGGTGAGTTTTTCTTCAAACGCCTCGATCTGAAGATTGAGACGCCGCACTGCCGCCTCGCTTTCCGACAAGGTGGCGCCAAGGTCCTGTTCGATCAGCATGTTGAGAACCGCATCAACCACCGCCCGGGCCATTTCAGGGTTCGGGTTCTTATAGGTGATCACAAAATACATGTCGCGCGGGCTGTCGATTTTAATTTTTTGCGACAGCTCGTTGATCAGCGCTTCCATCTTGGTGCGGCGCTCAATATCGGAACGCGCCTCTATCATCCGGTCCATCCCGGCGCGCAAAATCACCTCTTCCACATTCGGCCGCGTAAGGAGCTGCAGCCGCATCACCTCAACCCGGCGCGAATAATCCGGGCGCGCTGTAAAGCCGTTTAGCACCGGCTCCAATATGGTCTCGGTCTGAACGAAGACATGCGCACGCGATTCATATTTGTCCGGGATCATCCAGACAGCGAACCAACCGACGAGCGCAACGACCCAGGCGCCGGCAATGACAGTCCATCGCCGGCGCCAAAGCCCGTTTAAATGCCGGATGATCGGCCGTGGCAGATCCGAAAACTCAAACACTACGCGTCCTTTTCCACCCAAAAGCTACGGCTTTAAAAAATGCTTTCGGGAATTAACACAACATCGCCCGGCAGCATCGGCACATTCGCAGAGATGTTGCCCTTGCGCAGCAAATCATCGAGGCGCAGACGATAGGAATTGCGATCCGCGCCCTTGCCGCGGATTAGCACCGCGCGATTGCCGGCGGCGAACTCTGTCAGCCCGCCAACCGCCACCATCACATCAAGCACCGTCATCCCGGCCTGATACGGCAGCGCAACCGGCTGTTGCGCTTCGCCGAGCACCCGCACCTGCTGGTCAAAAGTTGACGAGAAATTGCTGACGATGATCGTCACTTCCGGCGCTTTGACAAACCGTTTCAAAGAACTTTCAAGGTCTGCGGCCAGTTGCGTCGGCGTCTTGCCGGAAGCGACCATGTCTTCGACCAGCGGGGTTGAAATACGTCCATCCGGACGGACAGTGACATTGGTTGAAAGCTCCGGCGCGCGCCATACGAAAATTTCAAGCCTGTCGAGCGGCCCGATCACATAGTCCGGCGATGAGCCGGCGACGTCGGTCGCCGACGCCGGGGCGGCTTGTAGTTTTTCTCCGCCATCGATGACCGCGCAGCCGGCGATCAGAGCAGCGGCGGCGCCTATAATGGCGATGCGGCAAAATTGGTAAATATGTGTCATGGTTCCTTCCCTCAGGCTTTCCAGAATGCCGCCATTTGTCGGCGTGCACGTCAAAATTACGCGCCTAGCTTAGTGTCTCCGCAAATTCTTTGCCATGGCGCAACGCGGGGTTGCGGAAAGCTTGGTAAGACACGTGAACCTCAATAAATTCAGTGACTTGCGGTGTTAATCGTGGGGTGCGGAACAATTGCCGCAGCCAGGTTTGCCAGGCTTCAAGCGATTGCTCGCCATAATGGCGCCAAATGGCGCTGCGCAATCGCCGAATCAGAACGCTCGCCTTGGTTCCACCAGCAACGGTTTTAGCGGCTGCCAATGCCGAACACCGCCACCCTAATGGTCATCGCGATGATGATGATGTCGAGCAGCGGGGTGAAATTTCGGATGTAGTAAAGGTCATAGCGAAGCTTTTCGCTGGCGCCTTCAACGGTCGCTGCATATTCATACTTCACCTGCGCCCAGCCGGTAATGCCGGGTTTGACGAGCTGGCGCGAACGGTAATGCGGGATGGCGCGCTCAAGTTCGGCGACAAATTCCGGGCGCTCGGGCCGTGGGCCGACAAAGCTCATCTCGCCGCGTAGCACGTTCATCGCTTGCGGAATTTCATCGATCCGGGTCTTGCGGATAAGCCGGCCGATGCGGGTGACCCGATCATCGTTAATGCAGGCATATTGCGGCCCGTCTTTTTCCGCATCGATGCGCATCGAGCGGAACTTATACACCTCGAACAGCTTGCCGTCCTTGCCGACGCGGCGTTGCCGGTAGAGCGCCGGCCCGCGACTGTCGAGCTTAATCGCCAGCGCCGTCAACACCAGCAGCGGCGCCAGCGACACGACCAGACCGAGGCTTAAAACCACATCAAGGACGCGCTTGAATTGTGAAATATCATGACCGGTCATCGCCGCCGCCGCGCTATTGACCGCGCGCATATCGACCGTGTCGAGATCGAGAGCGCCGGCGTTTGCGCCCGCGCCGATGAGGCCGTCATGGGATTGCCGCAAAAAAACCGGCGCATGCGTCAATGGCGCTGCGGGGTCATCAACCGCTGTTTTCAGCAGCACCGTTTTCACTAACCCCACTTTCACCAACAAAGGGCCGGAGCGGATCGCAATCAACGCCGCCAACAGGCCCGCCGCGATGCCGTAGATTATGATCATCTCCCCAACGCCTCCAACGCCGCGATGTTGGTTGCAAGCTGGAACAGCACTTCGGTTGCCGGCTGTTTCAGTTTGGAACAACGCCCGAAACGAAGCAGTAAATGTGCCTAACGGTTCGTTAATGTTCTGGCGGGGCAACTGGAGAACGCCGCGCGCAGAGTTCCTAAAACGGCGCGATATATGAATGGGCCTACAGCATCGGACGATTTCGTTAATCGCCCGATGCTGTAGATTCTTTGTTGCGCGCCGGATATCGCGAAAAACCGGTTTCCACTTTTTCGCCCGGCGCGCGGTGTTCCATTCCGGCGCTCCAGCCGGATTGTGTGTTTTGATGTGGGAGCGATGCGCTTTCTGGTTTTCACAACGCTCTATCCAAATGCGCAAATGCCCGCTCACGGTATTTTCGTTGAGAACCGTTTGCGCGCATTTTTGCAGCGCCATGGCGCGGATGTCCGGGGGGACGACGTCCGGGTAATTGCCCCGGTTCCATGGTTCCCGTTCGGCGGTAAGGCGTTTGGTAAATATGGCCGCTGGGCGCGCACGCCCCATCGCGAGACCCGCCATGGGATTGAGGTTTTCCATCCGCGCTATGTCATCCCGCCAAAAATCGGCATGAATTACGCACCGCTGTCGCTGGCGCGTTGTTTTCGCGCCGCCATTGAAGACGCAACGCAAGACGGTTGGGATTTCGACTTTATCGACGCACATTATTTCTACCCCGACGGCGTCGCGGCGGCGACAGTGGCGAAGGAAATCGGCAAGCCGTTGGTGATTACCGCGCGCGGCTCGGACATTACGCTGCTTGCAAAACATCCGCGGCCGCGCGCGCAAATTCTCAAAGCGGCTCTCGGCGCCGACGCCATCATCACTGTTGCGGCGTCGCTGAAGCATGAGCTGGTCACGCTTGGCGCCCCGGGGCAAAAAATTCATGTTCTGCGCAACGGCGTTGACCTGGAGGCTTTTAGCCCCGGCGAGCGCGAGGCTGCACGCACGGCGTTGGGCGTTTGTGGCCCGGTGATTGTCTCGGCCGGCCATCTTATCGCCCGCAAAGGTCATGACCTCATCATTGATGCGCTCGGGAAAATTCCGGATGCGACGCTGTTGATTGTCGGCGATGGCAAGCGGCGTGCGCAGCTTGAGCGTCAAGCGCGGCATGCGGGGCTCGCCCATCGCGTGCGTTTCCTTGGGCCCGTCGCGCCGGAAACAATGCCGGAGATTTATCGCGCCGCCGATATTCTGGCGCTCGCCTCTTCGCGCGAGGGCTGGCCGAATGTGCTGCTTGAGGCAATGGCTTGCGGCGCGCCATGTGTTGCGACAGATGTCGGCGGTGTGGCGGAGATTATCCGCGAGCCCGCCGCCGGACGGATTGTCCATGAGCGGACGCCGGGCGCCATCGCCCGCGAAATCAACGCCCTCCTCGCCCATCCGCCGGGCGCCGCGCAAGTGCGGGCCTATGCGGAACGTCATTCCTGGGACGAGACAGCTGACGCGATGGCGGCCATCGCCTCTGAATTGACGGCGAAATCGCGCGCGGCGGCGGCGACCGTCATAACCCCGATGGCGTCCATGCAGACCCCCTATCGGCCCAAGCTGCTGGTTACGGTGGACACGGAAGAACAGTTCGACTGGTCGGAGTTCCGCCCGGACACGCATCGCATTTGCACAACCGCCGATATCGACCGCTTCCAGTCTGTCTGCGCTGAAGCGGGCGCTAAACCACTCTATCTCCTCACCTATCCGTTGTTGAAAAACCAAAACACCACCGGATATTTTCGTAGCCTTAAAGACAGCCGCGCCGCCGATTGCGGGTTGCATCTCCATCAATGGGCAACGCCGCCGGGCGCGAATTTTTCCGGCGCCTATTTCTCGTTTCAAAACAATCTGCCGCGCGATGTCTATCGCGCCAAGCTGGATGTCTTGGCGAATGCTTATGCGGCCGCTTTTGGGACGCGCGCTTGCGCCCATCGCGCCGGGCGCTATGGCGTCGCGGCGCCCGATTACGACCTCCTCAGCGCCGCCGGCGTCCGGTTTGATTTCAGCCCCAGCGCCGGATTTGATTTCACCGCCGCCGGCGGGCCTGATTTTACGCGTCTTTCCAACCATCCGTTCACAGTCGATTCTGCCGGGCGGCAAGTCTTCGTCGCCCCGGTCAGCGGCGCACGCGCCCTGCGGCGCAGCCGGGTTTTCCTGAGCCAGGAAGCAAGCGCGCCCGGCTTCGTGAACCTTGCGTCCAAACCCTCGCGCCGCACCGTGCCGATGCGGCTGTCACCGGAAGGCGCACAATTTAATGACCTTAAGGCCCTCACCAATCGGCTGGTCACCGACAAAATCCCGGTCATCACATTTACCCTTCATTCAACAAGCTTAAGCCCTGGCGCCAACGCCTATGCGAAAGACGCCGCCGCCGTTGCCGATATTCTCAATATAACGCGGCGCTACCTCGCCTGGTTTCGCGGCCCTATCGGCGGCGACATCATCGCGCTCGACGACCTCGCCGCGCTTTACGAAGTCCCGGGGCAAAACCGCCGCGCTTAACACCCCGTTAAGCATAGGCGCGGTAATTTTTGTCCTGTATCGTCTAAAGGACATCGGCTCATGATTTTCGCGGATTTCGCCCGCATCTTGTTCGGTCTCGCCGCCGTGATCGGCATGATCGGCATTGCCGCCTACGCCGCCAAAAAGGCGGGCCTCGCCACAGCGTCCGGCGGTTTTGTCCGCAAACGCCGGCTGGCCGTTGTAGAAAGCCTGGCGCTGGACGGAAGACGGCGGCTCGCGATTGTCAAATGTGACGATGCGGAACATCTTATCGTGCTCGGCGCCAATACTGAGACCGTGATTGCGCACAATCTCGACGGCGTAACGCACGAAGAGGAAGACGCGCCGGCGCAAGTCGAAAATCCGTTTGCAACGATGTCGGATTTGATAAAAAAACTCCGGCCCGCCAGCAACCGGCTTGCCGGCAACCAACGCGCTGGCGATCAGCTCGCTGGCAAAGACGCCGCCTAAAGATTTGGCGCCAAACGCTAACGCAATTCGAAAATTCAGCGCCCTATGGTTTCGGTTTGCACCGGAATAAGCGGCATTTGTAGCGGCCAATAACATTTCTTTCGTAGCCCTCCTTTCAAGTCAGAAAATTACTCGAAAGGCATGATAGGGCCGCTGGAATCGGTGAGGATAACTTTTCACCAGTCAATTGGGGCGCGGGGCCCCAATTGACAAAATTTGCGACGTGAAGCCGTGTTGAATACACGGCTAACGAGAAAAATTGCGTTGAAAACAACTTCTGCGGAGAATTTGTCACGCGCCGCGTACCAAAAAAGAAAAATGCATGTCCGCGCTGCTGCGTTTGCTCCGCAAACGGTCAACGCGAACTATGGCCAACTACCCTCTCAGGGTTGTAAAATCGAAGATTCGATTCGTGTGGAGGTTGTGCGGTTTTCGTTCACCGTCATCCCGTGCGCAACACGGCATGAAATGCCGCGTTGCAGACACGGGATCGTTAACGGCAAACTCCAACCCGATGCAGAAGATCCCGGACCAGCGCAGCAACACTTCGTGTTGCAACGCATCCGGGATGACGGGTTATGGGGCACAAAAGTGTAAGTAGTTTTTCAAACACGCTCTAATATCGAGACAAGCGCTCAATCAAAAGGTCGAAAAAGCCGTCTCTATGGACGCTATGGGCCCATTCCGTATTGGCGGGCAATCCGGTAACGCCCCAAAAATCTACAGCGGTATGGCCCATGGTCAATTCAGAATTCGTTTCTACACGGATATTACAGGACTTCAACTCAAACAATTCCGGCCGTAGCAAATATGCGATCGTGCACGGATCGTGCAATGGCGCGCCTTGCGCTCGATATTTTTGCGCATCGTAGCGCCCAAAAAATGACAGCATGCCATGGGATGCGTTTGCAACGCGGTTGTCGAGAATTGCAATACGCTCCAGCACGCTCGGCGAAGTGAAGACTTGATGGGTCACATCCAAACCAAATGCGGCAATCGGTCGGCCGCACTCAAACACAATCTTGGCTGCATGCGGGTCAACAAAAATATTGAACTCTGCGGAGGGTGTAATATTCCCCCCTTCTTTCATGGCGCCGCCCATCACAACAATTTCGCGAATTTTCGGTAGTATCGCAGGATCGCGCAAAATTGCCGAGGCAATATTCGTTAACGGCCCGGTTGCAACAATCGTAATTTCATCGTCGGCCGCTGAGAGTAACGTATCAACGATAAAATCGACGGCGCCTTTGGACTCCAAGTTTGTTCTCGGGCTGAAAATATCTATACCGTCAATGCCTTCGCGCCCGTGCACATGTTCCGCCGTCAGGCCAACATTCGTCAAAGGCTTGTCACATCCGGCAAATATCGGAACTTTTTCGTTGCCGACAATGTCACTCAAAATACAAATGTTGCGTTGAGTTTTCTCCAAAGGCACGTTCCCCGCCACCGCGCAAACGCCGAGAATGTTCAATTCTCTCGGCGAGGCAAAAGCCAAAAACAACATCAGCGCGTCGTCCTGGCCCGGATCGCAATCAATAATTATTTTTCGCTGCATGTGCGCCTACCAGTAGATCTAGGGTGTGGATTCATTCGATCCAGCATCTGAATCACCAAGTGATGTAGCATGGACCGGCCTAACGAAATAGAATTTTCGAAAAATCCCAGACTGCGTTCACTTTTTGTCGAATCAGGGACGCAGTCTAGAGTCTTTAGTGGTCGCGTTCGGCGCTTTCTCGCCTCACTCGAACCCAAAAACCGCTCACACTTTTTGTGAACACGCTCTAGATATGCAACGCTTGGCCAAGCGTTCTGAGCGCAGCTTCCTGGAAGGCTTCGCCTTGCGTCGGATGCGCGTGGATTGTGCCGGCGATGTCTTCCAGCGCTGCGCCCATTTCCAGCGCCAGTCCGAAGGCGGCCGCCAGTTCCGAAACCCCGCCGCCGACCGCCTGAATGCCGAGCACCAGATGATTGTCCGCGCACGCAACTATCCGCACGAAGCCGTCTTCTGATTCCATCGTCATCGCCCGGCCATTGGCAGCGAAGGGAAAGCTCTGTGTAATGATTTCATGACCAGCTTCCATTGCCTCGTCCGGCAGGAGGCCGGCGGAGACAATCTCCGGATCAGTAAAACACACTGCCGCGATAGCGACCTTGTCCCACGCCCGGTTCTCGCCGGCGATAATTTCCGCTGCCATTTCGCCCTGCGCCATGGCGCGGTGCGCCAGCATCGGCTCGCCGGTGACGTCGCCGATGGCGTAAATCCCGCTCATGGATGTTCGGCATTGATTGTCGATCGCAATGAAACGCTGATCCATATCGATGACGAGGTTCTCGCGGCCCCAGCCCTCGGTCAGCGGCGCGCGCCCCACCGTCACCAAAACCTTGTCGGCTTTAATGGTCTCCGCCTTGCCGTCAGCGGTCTCAATCTGAAGGCCGCCCTTACCGGCGCCTTTGGCCTTCGCGCCAAGCACAATCTCGATGCCAAGCGCCTTCATTTTTTTCGCCACCGGCCGGGTCAGCGCCTTGTCATA
>JAJFGE010000056.1 GCA_021776295.1 Hyphococcus sp. | reverse complement strand
GCGCTGGTGGTGGTTTTATTGGTGGCGCTGGCTTTTCTGCTCTTGTTTGACCGCAAGGTGTGGGCGGCGGTGCAGATGCGCAAAGGCCCGAATGTGGTCGGCGCTTTTGGCTTGCTGCAATCCTTTGCCGACTTCTTCAAATTCGTGTTCAAGGAAATCGTCATCCCGGCCGGCGCCGACCGGACCATCTTTATCATCGCGCCGATTATCTCGTTTGTCCTCGCTTTTATCGGCTGGGCGGTCATACCCGTCGGGCCGGGGCTTGTGGTCTCCGATATCAATGTCGGGATTTTGTATCTGTTTGCTGTCTCCTCGCTTGGCGTTTACGGCATCATCATGGGCGGTTGGGCCTCGAACTCGAAATATTCGTTTTTGGGCGCCCTGCGCTCGGCGGCGCAGATGGTCTCGTATGAGGTCTCAATCGGCTTTGTCATCATCACCGTCCTGTTGCTTGTTGGCTCGGCGAACCTCACCGACATTGTCTCCAGTCAGGCCCGCGGCGCAGGGATTTTGAACTGGCATTTCATTCCGCTGTTCCCGATGTTCGTGGTCTTCTTCATCTCGGCGCTGGCGGAAACCAACCGGCCGCCGTTTGATTTGCCGGAAGCGGAATCGGAACTGGTCGCCGGCTATCAGGTGGAATATTCTTCAACGCTCTATCTCCTGTTTATGATCGGCGAATATCTCAACATCGTCCTTATGTGCGCGATGTTGACGATCTTGTTCTTCGGCGGCTGGCATGCGCCGATCCCGTGGGCGCCGCTGGAGAGCGTGCCGATCTTCTGGTTTGGCGCCAAGATTGTGTTCTTCTTCTTCCTGTTTGCGATGGTGAAGGCGATTGTGCCGCGCTATCGCTATGATCAGTTGATGCGCATTGGCTGGAAATTCTTTTTGCCGCTGTCGCTGTTCTGGGTGATGCTGGTGGCGGGCGTATTGATTATGGCGCCTGACCTTGCCGCCCACTTCCAGAGCTGGAGAAACTAGATGTCGCGCGTGGTCCAGGCGCTGAACGGTTTCATGCTGAAGGATTTTCTCGGTGCTTTCTGGCTGGCGTTGAAATATTTCATTCGCCCGAAGGCGACCTTGAACTATCCGTTTGAAAAGGGGCCTTTGTCTCCGCGCTTTCGCGGCGAACATGCGCTCAGGCGCTATCCCAATGGTGAGGAGCGCTGTATCGCCTGCAAGCTTTGCGAGGCTATATGCCCGGCGCAGGCGATCACGATTGAGGCCGAACCGCGTGACGACGGCTCGCGCCGCACCACCCGCTACGACATCGACATGACCAAATGCATCTATTGTGGCTTCTGTCAGGAAGCCTGTCCGGTTGATGCGATTGTCGAAGGTCCGAACTTTGAATATGCGACCGAGACCCGCGAGGAGCTGTTCTACAACAAGGACCGCCTGCTCGAAAACGGCGACCGCTGGGAGCGGGAAATCGCCAAGAACCTTGAGCTTGATGCGCCGTATCGGTAGACACGCTCAGAGCAAAACCTACTTCATCGCGGTCATCTCGTGCGCTGTGCAGCACGAAGTGATGCACTGCTAACACGGGATCGCTATCAGTGTATTCCAACCGATTGCGAGCGATCCCGGCCCAGCGAAGCAGCACCCCGACCGCGAAGGCGGTCGAATCATAAATTGCGCGCCTTCGCGCGCGGGTGCTGCGTCGCATCCGGGATGACGAATAATTCTTTCTAGCATAACGCCCAACAGAGGCAAAACGCCGGCCCAAAAATTGGCCGCAGTTTTCGGGCCGGGCGTTTCACTCTGTTGAGCGCCGGGGGCGAGATGGTCCGCGCCGTGACAGCCAACTGAATGGGACCGACGACGGCGCAAGGGTTCACAATGTCAAATAGCCCACGCGGGCAAGCTTGAGGCTTCTCGCGCATGAACGCCGTGAAGGGCCATTTGGGGTGTTGCGATGCCCCTCTGGGTTGGGGAGTTGATCGCCTATCTGGCAGGCCGCATATCGACGTTGGGGAGACTGTAAGGCCGCCAGAATGCGTGAGGATAACTTTTCACCAGTTAATTGGGGGTGGGGGCCCATTTGACGATTCTGCGCGACGAAAGCCTTATAACACACACGTTGCACGAGAGTTTTACTGGATAGGAGCAACTCTGAGCAGCGTAATGTTGCGTGCGACGTTACATTGAAGAGCCCCCTTCGACCGCTTCGCGGCCACTTCCCCCGTATACGGGGGAAGCAAAGACCGCGCCTCAAGCTCAACCTTATTCCTCCCCCGTGATAACGGGGGAGGTGTCAGCGGAGCTGACGGAGGGGGTTCGTCCAAACTGAAAACCATCGACGCCAAGCTTCCGCCGCCGCCCTCAAGACCCCTGAAATATCCCTGAAATAACCCGTCTCAACCCTTTGCAAAGCCTCGCCAAGGCGTTTAAAACGCAGCGGATTTCGTGCGTGCGTGTGAGTCGCATTGCAAGCCGGGCGGATGCCAGTCATGCAGCGTTATCGGTCTTATTTTTGCCTATCTTGTTCCCGCCCATTGTTGTTCCCGCCCATTGTTGTTCCCACTGAGTATCGAAATTTTCAAAGGCCACGCGAAGCATTTCTTATGTCGATTGCCGTTATTGCCTTTTATGTCTTCTCCTTCGCCGTCATCGCATCGGCGTTGATGGTGGTGGCGTCCAAGAACCCGGTGCATTCGGTGCTGTTCCTGATTTCCACCTTCATTGCCGCGGCCGGCCTGTTCGTGCTGATGGGCGCTGAATATCTGGCGATGGTGCTGGTGGTGGTTTATGTCGGCGCGGTTGCGGTTTTATTTTTGTTCGTGGTGATGATGCTTGATGTCGATTTTGTCGAGCTGAAGCAGGGCTTCTTACAATATCTGCCCTTTGGCGGCGCGGTGGCGGTGCTGGTGGTTGTCGAATTGATTATGGTGGTCTCGGTGTGGGCGTTTCCGTCGGACGCGGATCTGGCGCTCGCGCATCCTTCGCCGACCGCCGCGCAAACGGTCGCCGATCCGAACGGGCCGACCAATATCGAGGCTATTGGCCTCATACTTTACACCGACTACGTGCATTATTTTCAGATCGCCGGGATCATCCTTCTGGTGGCGATGATCGGCGCGATTGTCCTGACTTTCCGGACGCGCGATGGCGTTAAAAAGCAGGATGCGGCCGCTCAGGTCGGACGCAAGCGCGAAGACGGCGTGGAACTTGTCGACCTTCCAACCGGCCAGGGACTTTCGTAAAAATGGGACTTTCATA
Source organism: Hyphococcus sp. (assembly GCA_021776295.1). Taxonomy (GTDB): domain Bacteria; phylum Pseudomonadota; class Alphaproteobacteria; order Caulobacterales; family Parvularculaceae; genus Hyphococcus. The sequence goes on along the minus strand of JAJFGE010000056.1, from coordinate 18,051 downwards.
GGATGCTAGAGATTGGCCTTGGGCATTACCTTTCTGTCGCCGCGATTTTGTTCGCGATCGGCATGGCCGGTATTTTTCTCAACCGCAAAAACGTCATCGTCATCTTGATGTCGATTGAGTTGATGCTGCTCGCGGTCAACATCAATCTGGTTGCGTTCTCGCAATTTCTTGGCGACCTCACCGGCCAGGTCTTCGCCTTTATGGTGTTGACGGTGGCGGCGGCGGAAGCCGCGATCGGGCTTGCCATTCTTGTTGCGTTCTTCCGCAATCGCGGCGACATCGCCGTTGACGACGCCAGCTTGATGAAGAACTAGGGCCCCGCATCGATGGAATCTTTTGTCGTCTTACTGCCCCTGTTCGGCGCGATGCTGGCGATGCCGGTCGGGCGCGCTATTGGGCCCAGGGCGGCGGAGCTGTTGACGACGGGTCTGTTGCTGATCGCTGCGGTAATGGCATGGTTTTTGTTGTTCGACGTCACTTCGCTGATGGGCGGTGATGGCGGCGGCGTGCGGACGATTGAGCTGTTCACCTGGATATCATCGGGCGGCTTTAAAGCGGTATGGGCGGTGCGGCTCGATGCATTGTCGGCGGTGATGCTGGTGGTGGTGAACTCGGTTTCGTTTCTCGTTCACTGGTATTCCATGGGCTACATGAAAGACTATGGCGAGCAGCCGCGGTTCTTCGCTTACCTGTCGCTATTTACCTTCGCGATGTTGACGCTGGTGACGGCGGATAATTTTCTGCAATTGTTTTTCGGCTGGGAGGGCGTCGGGCTCGCGTCTTATTTGCTGATTGGTTTCTGGTTCAAGAAGAAGTCGGCCAATGATGCGGCGATCAAGGCGTTTATCGTCAACCGGGTTGGCGATTTTGGTTTCGCGCTCGGCATTGTCGCGGTGTTTTATGTATTCGGCTCGGTCGAGTTTGACACGGTGTTCAATGCGATTGCCGCAAACACGGATATTACCCCCTTCGGACAGAATGCCGGCGCGCCGATCCAGGCGCTGACAATCAACTTCCTCGGTAACGACTGGCATGCGCTGACAGTGATCGGCGTGTTGTTGTTCATCGGCGCGATGGGCAAGTCGGCGCAGTTCTTCCTTCACACCTGGCTGCCGGATGCGATGGAAGGCCCGACGCCGGTATCAGCGCTGATCCACGCCGCGACCATGGTCACGGCCGGCGTCTATCTGGTCTCGCGCTGTTCGGTAATTTATGAATATGCGCCGGGCGCCGCGGCGATGGTGACGCTGGTCGGCGCGGTGACGGCGTTTTTTGCCGCGACTGTGGCGCTGCTTCAGGACGACATCAAAAAAGTCATCGCCTATTCTACCTGTTCGCAGCTCGGCTACATGTTTTTCGCCGCCGGCGTCGGCGCCTATGACGCGGCGATGTTTCATCTGTTCACCCATGCGTTCTTTAAAGCGCTTTTGTTCCTCGGTTCCGGCGCGGTGATTATCGCCATGCATCACGAGCAGGACATCAAGAAAATGGGCGGGGTGAAGGACGTTCTGCCGTTCACGCATATTTTGATGGTGATCGGCACCGTCGCGATTACCGGCGTTGGCATTCCGGGGCTGTATCTTTTTGGCGCGCCGTTTGGCGCGGCCGGTTTTGTCTCCAAGGACATGATCCTTGAAGGCGCGTTTGCAGCGGGCGAGGTTGGACGGACGTTCGGGTATTTTGCCTTCGTACTCGGATTGATGGCCGCGGTGATGACCGCATTTTATTCCTGGCGGCTGATTTTCCTGACCTTTTGGGGCCCGAGCCGGGCGCCGGAGGCGGTCAGGAAACACCCCCATGCAGTGCCTGACGCGATGATGGCGCCATTGATCCCGCTGGCGATTGGCGCGCTGGTCGTCGGCATGGCGTTTTACGGTCAGTTTGTCGGCGACAACAAGCAAGAGTTCTGGGGCGAGGCTTTATATTTCAAAACCGCCGAACATGTTGAAGGCGCGGCAAGCCTCGATCATGCGGATACGGACGATGCGGCGCATGGCGCGCCCGTTGAAGCGTCGTCGCATGGAGAAGATGCGGGCGCCGAAGGCGAGGGCGGCGGCCATCATGTTCCGACCTGGGTCTTATGGGCGCCGTTCCTGGCGATGCTCACCGGCGCGGCTCTAGCCGCCAATCATTATCTGCGCGGCGATCCGTTGCGGCCGGGCCTGTTGCGCGAAGGCGGGATGATTTACGGCTTCCTCAAGAACAAATGGTATTTCGACGAGATCTACGACTTCCTGTTGGTCAAGCCGGCGTTCCGGATTGGCCGATTGTTCTGGCTTGAGGGCGACGGCAAGACGATTGACGCGGTTGGCCCCGACGGCATCGCCGCCAGCGTTGCGGCGGGCGCGCGGCGTATCGTCAAAATCCAGAGCGGCTATCTCTATCACTACGCCTTCGCCATGCTCATCGGTATCGCGGTGTTCATCACCTTTGTGTTAATCCGGGCGGGGGGCTGACAATGATCGAGAGTTTTGCAGCCCAGCCCTGGCTTTCCCTTTTAACCTTCGCGCCGCTGATCGGCGCCCTGTTTATCGTCGCCTCGCGTATGATGGCCAAGAAAAATGACGACGGCGTCATCGCCGGACCGGACCTTGAACAGGTCGAGCGCAATGCGCGGATGATCGCGCTTGCTTTCACCGTCGGCGCCTTTCTGATCTCGCTCGGCGTGTTTGCGCTCTACGACCGCTCGCTGGCCGGCTTCCAACTGGTGGAGGAAACCGCCTGGCTCGGCGGCGGCATCTCCTACAAGCTCGGCGTTGACGGGATTTCCATCCTGTTCGTCTTGCTGACGACGTTCATCATGCCGATCTGCATTCTCGCCTCATGGGATTCCATCAAGTCGCGCGTCGCCGATTACATGATTGCGTTTTTGGTTTTAGAAACCTTGATGATTGGCGTGTTCGTCTCGCTGGATCTGTTTTTGTTTTATGTCTTCTTCGAGGGCAGCCTGATCCCGATGTTTTTAATCATCGGCGTTTGGGGCTCTAAAGGCACAAAAGAATTTGCCGGTTTTTCTCTGCCGAGCCGGGTCTATGCGGCGCTGAAGTTTTTCCTCTACACGTTGATCGGCTCGCTGTTATTGTTGGTGGCGATGGCGTGGATGTATGCGCAAGCCGGCACCACCGATATTGTCACCTTGCAGCAATTTGACTTCCCCGCCGGGGCGCAGAAATGGTTGTGGCTTGCTTTCTTTGCTTCTTTCGCGGTGAAGATGCCGATGTGGCCGGTTCATACCTGGCTGCCGGACGCCCATGTTCAGGCGCCGACGGCGGGATCGATTGTTCTGGCGGCGATCCTGTTAAAAATGGGCGGCTATGGATTTTTGCGGTTCTCGCTGCCGATGTTCCCGCTCGCCAGCGCCGACTTCGCACCGTTCATTTACGCCCTGTCGATCATTGCGATTATTTACACCTCCCTTGTTGCGCTGGCCCAGGAAGATATGAAAAAGCTCATCGCCTATTCTTCGGTGGCGCATATGGGCTTTGTCACCATGGGGATTTTCACCGCCACCAAACAGGGGATTGAGGGCGGTCTGTTCCAGATGTTGAGCCACGGCTTTATCTCCGGCGCGCTCTTCTTGTGTGTCGGCATTGTCTATAACCGTATGCACACGCGCGAGATCGCGGCCTATGGCGGGCTGGTGCATCGTATGCCGCTTTATGCGTTTTTGTTTCTGTTCTTCACGCTCGCCAATGTCGGGCTTCCGGGCACCAGCGGTTTCATCGGCGAGATTCTCGCTCTGGTTGGCGCGTTCAAGGTCAATAGCTGGATTGCGTTTTTCGCAACCTTCGGCGTCATCTTATCGGCGGCTTACGCATTGCGGCTGTTCCGCGAGGTGATGTATGGCGAGTTGGTCAAGCCGGCCTTGATGTCGATCCGCGATGTTGACCGGCGTGAGCTGTTGTCTCTCGGCGCGTTGATGGCGTTTGCGCTTTATCTTGGCGTTAATCCGAGCCCGGCGCTGGATGTGTTCTCGCCCTCGGTCGATTTGCTGATGGAAAATTATGATGCTGCGCTGGCGGCGGGAGCATTGCGGTAATGGGCATTTTCGAAACCCTGTCTTTCGCCGCGCCGGAGCTTGTGCTGGTGCTCGGCGCGATGGCGCTGCTTATTGCCGGCGTGCTCATCGGCGATACGTCCGCCAAGCAGATTGGCTATGCATGCGTCGCCTTGTTGCTGGTCGCGGCCCTCGCGGTGTTGTTCTCGCCAACCGCGCCGACAGCGTCATTGTTTAACGGCGCTTTTCGCATCGATGCGTTTTCGACCTTTGCAAAGGTGATTATTTATCTTGCCGCCGCGGTCGCGATTTTAATGTCCGACCAGTTTTTTGCCAACGAAAAATTGCGCCGGTTTGAATATCCGGTGCTGATTGTGCTGGCCGCCTTCGGCATGTCGCTGATGGTGTCGGCGACCGACCTCATCTCGCTCTATATGGGCGTTGAGACCCAAAGCCTGGCGCTTTATATTCTCGCCGCGTTTAAGCGCGACAGCCGCCGCTCGACTGAGGCGGGGCTGAAATATTTCGTCCTCGGCGCCTTGTCGACCTGTCTTCTGTTATATGGCGCGTCGTTGATATACGGCTTTACCGGCTCGACCTCGTTTGAGGAAATTGCCCGCATCGCATCAATGGAGGGCGCTAATGTCGGGCTTATCTTTGGCCTCGTCTTTTTAATTTCCGGCCTCGCCTTTAAAGTCTCCGCCGCGCCGTTCCATATGTGGACGCCTGATGTTTATGAAGGCGCGCCGACGCCGGTGACGGCGTTTTTCGCCGCCGCGCCCAAGCTTGCGGGCATGGCGTTGTTCGCGCGCGTTTTGGTGTCGTCTTTCCATGGCTCTGTGGACGACTGGCAGCCGGTGCTTGCTATGATCGCGGTCGCCTCAATGGCGATTGGCGCGTTCTCGGCGATCCCGCAATCCAATATCAAACGCCTGATGGCCTATTCCTCGATTGGCCATATGGGCTATGCGCTGATCGGCCTGGCGGCGGGGACGGCGCAGGGCGTCAAATCCGTGCTCATCTATATGGCGATCTATGTGGCGATGACGATCGGCGCCTTTGCCTGCATCTTGATGATGCGCCGGCGCGGCGGGATGACGGAAAATATCGCCGACCTTTCCGGGCTGACAAAAACCAATATGCCACTGGCGATCATTTTAACGGTGTTGTTATTCTCACTTGCGGGCGTGCCGCCAACCGCCGGGTTCTTCGGGAAGTGGTATGTGTTCTTCGCTGCGGTCGATGCGGGGCTGGTGTGGCTCGCCATTGTCGGCGTCTTCGCCAGCACGGTGTCGGCCTATTATTATCTGCGCATTGTCTGGTTGATGTGGTTTGATGAAGCCGCCGAACCGTTTGAGCGCTCGCCTGCGCCGGCATTGCAATTTGCCGCCTGGGGCTCGGCGCTTTTAATGTTCCCGGTGCTGACCGTTTTCATGGGACGGCTCACCGAGTTTGCCGGCCGCGCGGCGGCGGCGCTGTTTTAGCGCGTGGCGAGACTTCCCTCAGGCGCTTATCTCGACATCTTCGAAACGCTTGATTCCACCAGCATGGAGGCGCGCCGTCGGGCGCCGCTCGGCGAGCCGGGGCCGCGCTGGTTTGTCGCCCTGCGCCAGACCGCGGGCTATGGCCGTCAGGCGCGCGCCTGGCGCCAGGCGACCGGTGATTTTGCCGGCACGCTGGTGTTCAAGCCGCAAGCCGCCGCCAGTCAGCTCGGGCAGATATCGTTCATCGCCGCACTCGCCGTCGCATCGGCGCTGGACGAAATAATCGCCCCTGAAAAACTCGTTCTCAAATGGCCCAATGATATTTTAATCAATGGCGCCAAGGCGGCGGGCATCCTGCTGGAACATATCGACGCTGACGGCGGCGCTCTCCTGATGGTGGGGATCGGCGTTAATATCGTCTCGGCGCCGAGCGATGTCGCCTATCCGACGGCGCGGCTAGTCGATCATACCGATAAGCTGCCGTCGCCGGCCGATCTCGCCGCGCGCATCGACCATCATTTCTGGGCCTATATGAAAGACTGGCGCACAAACGGGTTCGCTAATATCCGCCAGCTGTGGCTGACGCGCGCAAGGGGGCTCGGCGAGACCATCACCGTCCGCTTGCCGAATGAGGAACTGTCGGGGGTGTTTGAAGGCATCGACGAAAGCGGCGCGTTGATATTGCAGTCTGGCGCGGAAAAGCGGATCATCAGCGCTGGCGATGTGTTTTTTTGATTCAGGATACAAGACTAAGGAAATGAGAATGGCAGGCCCCCTTCGACCGCTTCGCGGCCACTTCCCCCGCAGGCGGGGGAAGAAAGCTGTTGTGCAAGCTTCGATCTATTCCTCCCCCGTGATAACGGGGGAGGTGTCAGCGAAGCTGACGGAGGGGGCTCTTTTTGTTTTTAAATATTTATCGCCAACGCAAACTTTTAAAACACAAACCCCGGCTGTCCTATGCTTTTAGCCATTGATGTCGGCAATACCAATTCGGTGATCGCGCTATACGAAGGCGCCGATCCGGTGGCGGTGTGGCGCACCTCGACCTCATCGACGCGTACGGCGGATGAATATGCGGTGTGGCTGTCGCAATTGATGGCGATGGCGGATTATAAGCTCAGCGACATTAGCGATTGCGTGATCTCCAATGTGGTGCCGCAATCAATGTTCCATTTTCGCAACCTCTCGCGGCGGTATTTTGGCGCCGAGCCTTTCGTGGTTGGCGCCGGCAATATTCCAGGCGTTGAGGTGCGCATTGCCAAACCATCCGAGGCTGGCGCTGACCGGCTGGTCAACGCGGTCGGCGCGTTTACCGCCCATGGCGGTCCGCTGATCGTTGTCGATAGTGGTACGGCGACCAATTTTGACATTATCGGCGCCGATGGCGGCTTTGAGGGCGGGGTGATTGCGCCGGGCATCAACCTTTCCATGCAGGCGCTACACGAGGCCGCAGCCCAACTGCCGCGGGTGGCGATTGAACGGCCTGAAAAGGTCATTGGCGGCGATACGGTCGGGGCGATGCAATCCGGTGTTTTTTGGGGCTATGTCAGTCTGATTGACGGGCTGATCGCGCGGATCAAATCGGAATATCCCGAACCCATAAAAGTGGTGGCGACCGGCGGCATTGCCGCCCTGTTTGAAGGCGCGACCAGCGCGGTCGATATATTTGACCCTGACCTGACGATCCGCGGTCTGCACGAAGTTTACCGCCGCCTTAAAGCTGCCGGGACCAAACCCTGATGTCACATAACGAATTGGTGTTTTTGCCGCTTGGCGGGTCCGGCGAAATTGGCATGAATATGAACCTTTACGGGTTCGGCAGACCCGCCAACCGGCAATGGCTGATGATCGATTGCGGGGTGATGTTCGGCAATCTTTCAACACCCGGCGTTGATGTTATTTGTCCGGACCCATCCTATATTCTCGAAGAAAAAGAAGCGCTGCACGGTCTGTTGCTGACCCATGGCCATGAAGACCATATCGGCGCCGTGGCGCTGTTGGCGCCAAAGCTCGGTTGCCCGGTCTATGCAACGCCGTTTACCGCCGCGCTGGTCGCTCGCAAGCTCGCCGAGCAGGGCGGGCCGGGGATTGAACTTAACATCATCGACATGAATGAACGCTTCGAGCTGGGCCCGTTCGATATTGAATATGTTACGCTCACCCACTCCATTCCGGAGCCGAGCGGCGTCATCTTGCGCACCGAACTTGGAACTGTTCTACACACCGGCGACTGGAAAATTGACCCGTCGCCGACGCTGGGTCCCAAGGTCGATTCGAGCACCATTGAAAAAATTGGCGATGACGGGTTGCTGGCGATGGTGTGCGATTCCACCAACGTGTTGTCGTCCGGCACATCCGGTTCGGAAGGCGCGGTCAGAAAATCGCTGATCGAACTGATTAAGAAGCAGGAAGGCCGCGTTGCGGTGACGACATTCGCGTCCAACCTGTCGCGGGTGGTGTCGATCTGCGAGGCCGCCGCGGCGGCCGATCGCAGCGTCTGCCTGCTCGGCCGGTCGATGTTGCGCATCGTCGAGGCGGCGCGCGAGACCGGCTTGTTGCCCGAGCATATGTCGTTTGTAGACCCCAAAGACGCAGGTCACTTGCCGCGCCAGAATGTGCTTTATCTGTGCACCGGCAGCCAGGGCGAGCCGCGCGCGGCGCTGGCGCGCATTGCCCGCGGCGATCACCGCGACCTGGTGCTGGGCGATGGCGATACGGTGATCTTTTCGTCGAAGATCATTCCCGGCAATGAACGCGAGATTTATACGCTGCAAAATGACCTGGTTGATCTCGGGGTGCACATCATTACCGAGAAGGATGAGTTCATCCACGTTTCCGGCCATCCCTGCCGTGATGAGCTGAAGACCATGTATGGCTGGGCGCGGCCGAAGATTTCAATTCCCGTTCATGGCGAAGCGCGCCATCTCGAAGAACATGCCGACCTTGCTTACGCGCTCGGCGTTGAAGAGGCGCTGGCGCCGCGCAATGGCGATCTCATTCGCCTGGCGCCGGAAGGGCCGGAAGTGATCGACGAGGTTCCGGCCGGGCGGATTTATCTGGACGGTGATATTTTGATGGCCGAGGGCGCAGCGCCCATGCGCGAGCGCAAAAAACTCTCTTATGCTGGCGTGCTGGTGGTGTCCATCGCCCTCGACAAACGCCATGCGCTCACCGGCAATGCGCAGCTAACAAGCGTTGGCGCTGCCGTCCTTGATGACGCTGCGCTCGCTGAAACCATTGAAGACGCCATCCTCGCCATGCCCGAGCCAAAACGCGGCGACGATGAAGCCGTCGAGCTGACGGTCAAGCGCGCCGCGCGCATCTATTTCGACCGCAACTGGGGCAAGCGTCCGATCATTCAAACGCAAATTCATCGGGTGGGACAATGACCATCGCTGGCGCCATTGTGATCTTTATCGTCTGGTGGTGGGTGGCGTTCCTGGCGGTGCTGCCGCGCGGCGTCGAGGGCCGGTGGGAAGCCGAGGACGACGGCGTTAAAGGCGCCGATCCCGGCGCGCCGGTTAACCCGGATTTGAAAAAAAAGGCCTGGCTCGCAACCAAGATTACGGCGGGGCTGTGGGCGATCACCGTGGCGATCATTTTAAGCGGCGTTTTCAATTTCCGCGATTAATCATTTGCGCACGGTTGCAATGGTAAATGGCCTGTCATAGCAGTATCACCAACGGCCAAAAAGGGTGACCGTTGTGCGTTCAAGCGCCACGCAGGCTTACGCGCCATAAGGCGCGGCGGCCAAAGATGCTTAAAATGGCCGGCCTTGCCAAGGTGCAAAATGAAGAGCTCATTTTACACCTTGGTATAACGCAATTCCTGAAGTGATGGATTTATTGAGGCGAGAGGTGTTTTATGAACGATACATCGCCCGCCAATAAATCCGACCGTCCTGATGCGGACCGCCCGGCCACCAATACGCCTGTTGACAGCGATGACGCTCAGTTCGCCGAGGACCAGACGCTGTCGCCGGATTTTGTCCGCTCGATCTCCGAGATTATCGACAACCGCGATGCGCTGGGCTTTGAGTATCTCACCAAAGACCTTCACCCCGCAGACATCGCCGACCTTATAGGGCTGCTGCGGCTGGAAGAGCGCGCAGTGCTGATCGAGATGCTGGGCGGGGCTCTGGCGCCGGATGTTCTGGCCGAGCTTGACGATGACTTACGGACAAGCGTGGTTGCGGCGATGGGCCCGCAACGGGTCGCCAAAGCTGTCGCCGAACTCGACACCGACGATGCGGCGTTCGTCCTGGAGGATCTCGACGAAGAAAGGCGCGCGGAGATTCTCGCCGAAGTGCCGCTCGAAGAGCGCCTGGTGCTGCGCGCCGCGCTCGACCATGAGGAAGACACCGCCGGCCGCCTGATGCAGCGCGAGTTTTTCGCAACGCCCGGCTACTGGACGGTTGGCCAGATCATTGACCGCATGCGCAGCGCCGAAGATTTGCCCGAGCGGTTCTATGAGGTTTTTGTCGTTGATCCATCGTTCAAACCGGTTGGCGCGGCGCCGCTGTCGACGCTGTTACAAGCGCCGCGCGACACCGTGATAAAAGATATTATGACCGGCGGCGACTTGCGTAAAATCCCGGTGACCATGGACCAGGAGGAAGTCGCCTATCTGTTCGAGCAGTATAACCTCATTTCATCGCCGGTGATCGACGCGTCTGAGCGCCTGGTCGGGATGATCACGGTCGACGATGTGGTCGAGATGGTGCGCGAGGAAACCCAGGAAGACATGCTCGCGCTGGGCGGCGTTGAGGCCGATACCGGACTATCAGACACTGTGATTGAAACCGTGCGCTCACGATTTTCATGGCTGGCGGTCAATCTCCTGACCGCGATTGTCGCCTCGCTGGTGATTGCGCTTTATGACGCGGCGCTCGAACAAATCGTTGCGCTGGCGATCTTGATGCCGATTGTCGCCTCCATGGGCGGCAATGCCGGCACCCAGACGCTCACCGTCGTGGTGCGCTCGCTGGCGACAAAAGATTTAACCGCCTCCAACGCCGCGCGGATTATCACCCGCGAGGCTTTGGTAGGATTCGCCAATGGAGTAATTTTCGCGATCATCATGGGCGCGCTTGCGGGCGCATGGTATTTTTACTCCGGCTGGGGCGAGCAACCAGACGCTATCCGCCTCGGAATGGTTGTCGGCATTGCCATGATCGTCAATCTGTTTGCCGCCGGCCTTGCCGGCATACTCGTGCCCATAGGCCTGCAACGCGCCGGCGCCGACCCGGCGGTTTCCTCGGCAGTCTTTGTCACGACGGTGACCGATATTGTCGGCTTTTTCGTGTTTTTAGGACTGGCTGCGGCGGTGCTTTTGTAAGACCACGGGGCGCATTCCCGCGTCAGGGTTGTGTTATTGCCTCGAGGCCAGCGCCGCGCCCGCCATCATACCAACGATCATGCCGGTAACCAGCCCAAGTCCGACATCTCCCATCAGCGCGCCGAACGCAACGCCAAACGACATTCCAAGCGAAAGCCCAATGCCGATTGTTGTTTGCTTACTCCTGCCTGAAGGGTCTTGCTTCATGGGTCGTTCCTTGATGTCTAATGTTGTTTAGCGGAGTGTATGCTTTGTGTCAGAGATGTCTACTCGCCGGGCAGAGCCTCGGCGCATCGAAGCAGTGCGAAGGTGACGGTGAACGCGTTTTTATGACGCCGTCTTAACACCGGGAAAACGCGTTCACATATGATTGGCTAGTTCTTATTCCGCCGCTTGCGATTGTGCTCCAAACTGCAGATCGGCGAGGCGGGCGTAAAGCCCGCCCCTTGCGAGCAGCTCATGATGGGTTCCCTGATCGATAATCCGTCCGCCTTCCATGACCGCAATCACATCCGCCTTAAGAACCGTTGCCAGCCGGTGGGCGATCACGAGTGTGGTGCGATTGGCGGAAATGGTTTCAAAGGCGTCCTGAATGGCGCGTTCACTTTCGGAATCGAGCGCGCTGGTTGCCTCATCCAGCAACAAGACAGGCGCATCGCGCAGGATCGCGCGGGCAATCGCAATGCGCTGGCGCTGACCGCCTGAAAGCGTCGCCGCGCCCTCGCCAAGCTGGGTGTCATAGCCTTCCGGCAAGGCCGAAATAAAATCATCAGCATTGGCGGCAATCGCTGCGGCGCGCACTTCATTGTTGGATGCCCCCGGCCGGCCAAAACGAATATTGTCCGCTGTAGAACCGGCGAATAAAGGTGCGTTTTGCTGAACCACCGAAAGCACGCTGCGCAAGGCATGGGGGTCGAGGTCTTTAATATCGACGCCGTCAATCTTGATGGCGCCGCCTTGTGGATCATAAAACCGCAACAGCAGTTGAAACATCGTGCTTTTTCCGGCCCCGGACGGCCCCACAAGGGCGACGGTCTGACCGGGTGTGATTTTGAGGGAGACGCCGCTAATCGCGGCCGTATCCGGGCGCGCCGGGTAGCTGAAATCGACATTTTCAAATGCAATCTCTCCGCGAATCGGCTGGCTCAACATTTTGGGCTTGGCCGGCGCTATGATGTCAGACTTGGCGCTCAGCAATTCCATTAACCGCTCAGTAGCGCCCGCCGCGCGCATCATCTCCGCATAGGTCTCCGTCAGCATCCCAACGCCGCTGACGGCGACAAACGCATACATAACAAACTGCGTCATGGCGCCCGGCGTTATCGCGCCGTTTTGCACCTGCACGGCGCCAAACCACAAAACACTGATCAGCCCTGCAAGGATAAAAGAAACTATCACCCCCGACATCACCGCGCGAACGCGCACGCGCTTGATGGCGACGTTAAAGGTCTCCTCCACGGCGTTCGCGAAATTTGCCTGTTCTTCTTTTTCACGGGTGAAGGCCTGAACCGTTTCAACCGCACGCAGACTTTCGCTCGCCCGCGCCGAAGCGTTGGCGAGGCTATCTTGCCCGCTGCGCGAAAGCCTCTGGACCCGCCGCCCAAACAGCATGATCGGTCCGAGGATGAGGGGGCCAACCGCCAGCACCATCAAGGCGAGCTTCCAGCTGACCACCACCATCAAGATAAGCGCGCCGGTTGTTGTCGCCATGGTTCGCAACGCCACAGAAATGGACGATCCAACCACTGTCTGGATCAGGGTCGTATCGGTTGTCAGACGCGACAGGACTTCGCCGGTGCGGGTGTTGGCGTAAAAGCCGGGACTGAGGGTCAAGAGATGATCGTAAACCGCACGCCGCAGATCGGCGACGACCCGCTCGCCGAGACGGCTGATAAAATAATATCGCAGCGCGCCCGCAACGCCGAGCAAGAGCGCAACGACAATCCCCGCGCCAAACACCCCCGCAAGCTGGTCGCCAAGCGTAAAGCGCGTGCAAATCTCCGATGTCGTTGCGCCGGAAAATCCGCAATCCACCACCAACCGGAAGGCGGCTGGCAATAACAGGGTCAGCCCCGAGGCGAGCACCAGAAAAATTGCAAAGGCGCTCAAAATGCCCGGATATCTTAATATGAAAGGCGCCAGCCGCCGCAAAGGTTTTGCACTGCGCGATTTTTCGCGATGGGCGCGATCCTGTTCCAGCTCAGACGCGAATGTCGATCCGCGATCAAGATCAGCGCGTGCATGGAGCGTATTTGTCACCGGTTCCGCCGCCATTGAAACTCTCCAAGGTCCCGATGATCCGGGTGGGGGGTCGCCAAACCGTTCGATTGACGAAGGCCAATAGATGGGCGGCGACCCCGTTGGCTGCAAGCGAAACTTACCGGGCGAGCGGTAAAGCTGCAAATCTTCGCTCATGAGGAAACCAGTTGCCGGTCATGCGTGTGATAAAAAATCGCAGTGCGCAGGCGAGCGGGCGTGCTAATATGGGTCTGTGAAGCGAAAATCCATCCATAAACTCTCCCGCCTGCTGTTGAGCGTCGTCTTGATGGCGCAGCTGGCCGCGCCCAGCGCTTTGGCGGCGTTTGGGCCTGACCGTCTTGCAGCTGCTGCGTTCATTTGTGCGCCATCCGGGCAAACCTCCGATGCGGCCATTGCGGCCATAGAAGATTTTCTAGAACACACCCAAAGGGATGAGCCGACCGGCGCTGGCGGGTCTGGTCACTGCCCCCTATGCGTCATGGGGCAATATGTACTGCCGCCGCCGGCCGCGGCGGCAGGTCCGAGCCATAGCGACGCCTTTGTTGCGCCGCTATTTTACCAAGTGCGGAAGGCGCATTCGTCCCATGGGCCTCCGCTTGGTCAACGCGCCCCGCCTGCCAATCACAACGCCTGAAAACGAGACCATTAATTTGGCGCCTCGCCGATCCGGCGGCGTCTTTAAAGCTTTGTGAGATTGAACAATGAAATACTGCACTTTGACTGCGGCGGCGCTGCTATGCGTCGCCCATACGCTGCCTGGTTATGCCCATGAAGGTGACGGCGGAAAAATAACATACGCCTCCGATCATGGGCCCATCGGCGTAATGGCCGAGCACCGCCACAAGCAGGGCGAGTGGATGACGTCTTATCGATATGGGCGCATGGAGATGGTCGGCAACCGCGACGGCGAACACCGGCTCACCCCGGAAGAAATCGTGACCTCCGTCCCAAATCCATTTGCAGGCGCGTCCATGATGCCGCCGACTTTGCGCGTCGTCCCGACCAACATGGTCATGCAGATGCATATGGGCGGCGTCATGTATGGTCTGACAGACCGTGTGACGCTGACGGCCATGGGCGCCTATGTAATCAAAAAGATGGATCATATTACCTTCCAGGGCCCGGCGGGAACTTCCAGGCTCGGCGGGTTTACCACCGAAGCTTCAGGATTTGGCGACATTACGGTGGGCGCTATCATCGGTCTCGATGATGGGTCAAAAAACCATCAACAGATCAATTTCGGCTTGGCGCTGTCGCTGCCAACCGGGTCCATCACTGAGATCGATCAAATACTGACGCCAATGGGAACAACGCCCAGTCCGCGTCTTCCATATCCCATGCAATTGGGGTCGGGTACTTTTGATCTCAAGCCGTCATTCACGGCGCGAACCCGAAAAGGCAAGGTCAGCATTGGCGGCCAGGCCTCGGCAATAGTTCGCCTTGAGCAAAATGACCAAGGCTATTCCCTGGGCGACGTCTATGAGGCGACAGCATGGGTCGCCTATGAACCACAACCGTGGATATCGATGTCAGGAAGATTGCGCGGGGCAAGCGTTGGGCGGATCGAGGGGAATGACGCCCTTATCCGCGCGCCTGTTCAAACAGCGGATCCTGACAATCAGGGCGGCGACACCATAGAGGCGCTTTTCGGCGTTAACGTCGTTGGTTCAAGCGGCGTTTTGAAAGGCCACCGTCTGGCAATTGAAGTTGGATTGCCTGTGTATCGCCGCTTAAACGGACCACAACTTGAAACTGATCTTAAATTGACGGTGGGATGGCAAAAAGCTTTTTGAACATGGCTGGCGCCCATAACCGGTGCAATTGGCGATACGTCAAGAATCGTCTTTCTGTAATAAAACAGCGTGAGCAATGCTGCCGCGTTTTTGCTTTGGTCTCGGTAATGGTTATTTCCGTACTCTGATCAGTGCCGGAAAGCCGGCCGGCGGCGGCCATAGGCCCAGGTGATAATGGCCCCCGTTAGGAGAAGGATAAGCATGCCGGGTTCGGGCACGTCGACAGGCGGTTCTGGCGGCGGCATGGGCTCGTCGCAATCGGGGTCGGTTTCCGGATCGCAAGGCAGCTCGCCCGGCGGAATGATAATTGGCGGGATGAGGATCGGCGGCGGGCCAAGAAATGGCGGCACGAAGGGAGGCCGGTCCGGCGGCGCGATAGGCGTGCGCACGCCTGGCGCACCTGTGCTCACTGGCGCTTCCATCGGTGTTGTCGGAACCCGCCCGACTTCGACCGGCGGCGCCGGATTATAACCGGCGATGCGGATCGGAACCGGGCGGGCCGTCAAAAAGACTTGGAGGCGGCCCTCCGTTGGCCTTCATCGCCGCAGCAGCCGCAATTGACGACAATATCGTTGCGGATATCGCCGACCGCGCGCGCCATCCATGCATCATAATCGCCTTCCGCCGGCCCTGACTGGCCGCCAAATCCGCCGGTCCAGACGATGGCGATTGCGACGATCAATGCGGCGACGATGTTGGCTAAGCCGTTGCCCATCATAACAAAACCCTGACCTCTAGCGCTCCGGTTTGCCTAAAATCCGTGAAATTTCGGCTTCCGGACGCATGGCTGCGGAGCGCGGGGCGGGCCATGCGGGGTCAAACCTCCCAAGTCTTGTGCCAACACCGGGCGGGCCTGGGGGCTCTGGATTATCTCCTATTGCCAGAGGGTTGCAGGCTTTTCGCGGGTATTGAGGCGGGCATTGCGGAGGTTTTGTCTCAAATTCCACCCCGAATCAGCGCTGATATCTCTCAATGTGCAGTTTTGACACAGCTTCGCCTGGCTTTTGTTTTCACGGATTTCTGGCCCGCCCAGTGTCTACCCAATCGCGGTGCGGCGTGCTATTTGTTGGTTAATGCGGGGTTTGCCGGGGCGCTGGCCCGGCAGCGACTTTGGTATGGATTGGTGAGGTAAGAGGGGTTTTGTGGGGTCGATGCGGACGGGAGATACCGGTCTTAATCTGATCAAGGGCTATGAGGGCCTGCGCATGTCGGCGCATTATGCGCCGAGTGAGCAGTGGACTGTCGGCTATGGTCATGTGTCTTCAGCCCGTCACGGTATGAGCGTCACTGAGGGCGATGCGGAACGTCTGTTAAGGGACGATGTGCAGCCGATTGAACAATTGCTCGGCGATACCGTCCGGGCGCCGCTTAATCAGAACGAACATGACGCGCTGGTGTCGCTGATCTTTAATATTGGCGAGGATAACTGGAAGCGCTCGACGGCGCTGCGCAAGCTTAACGCCGGCGACAAAATTGGCGCAGCCAACGCCTTCGAGATGTGGAACAAAGCCTTTGTCAGCAATGAGCTGGTGACGCTTGACGGTCTGGTGCGCCGGCGCGCGGCGGAAAAATCATTGTTCCTGATGCCGACGGACGCCTCGCTTGTCGTGCCGACATCGGATGTGTTTCCGGCTCAGGAATGCGAGCCGGACTATATCTCTGATGCGGTATCAAACGCCAAGCCGCTGGTGAATTTTGACGAGTTGCGGCGCGACCAGAAAAAAGCGCTGACGCCGGAAGAAAAAGCTGCGCGCACGCGCGCGCTGTTCGCCGCGACGCAAGCTTTGTCTGGCGATCCGTCGAAGATGATTATTTCCAAGACCGAAGAGCATGCCGATATGGGCGTCACCATCGGGGTCGTGCTCGCTGGCATTTTGGCGCTTGGGCTCACCGCGATAGGGGTGATTTTGTTGCTCGGCCAGGAAGCGCCCGGCCTCGCCGAAGCATTGGGGCTGAGCTATGACCGCTTTGCCGCAATTTTTGAAAACCTGCCGCTATGGCTCTCGGCGGTCGGTGCGGCGATGTGTTATTTCATCCTTTATATTCTGGTGAAGCGCTCGGCCCGCCACGACCTCAAACGCCAGCGCGCGCGCGATCTCGCCCGGCTGCGGGTTGCCGAGTAGTCGGCCCGCTGCTTTCGCCTTTGTGCCTGGCAAGACCCAGATGATTCGCCTTCAGCGCTGAAGCGGGTTGGATTGCGACCGGCGCTAATGAGCAAATGCGCGCGGCTTTGGCGGCGCAGCCTATATAACGCGGTGTTATGTCCACCCGGCGCCGCTCCGCCTCGCAAAGTATTTGCCTCGGGGCAATTGCAGCCTATGATTGCCTGGGATGTAGGCGTGACGCCAGGACCGGTTAGCCGGGGACCAGCTAGCCAAGACTGGCGGCGCGCAATTCGATTGGAGACGGCCTTGGCGCTACCGTATCATGTGTTGCGTATCTCTGTTCTCATGCTGTTGCTTTCCGGCTGCTCGACCCTCACCGACCGCTGGGGGAGTGCGAATGGTGATGTTGACGGCATGGTTCAAGCGGCGCAATTGCGCACCGCCGAGCTTGAGGTTGAGGTTGCGCAGTTGAAATCTGACAAGGAGCTGCTCGCCAGCCAGCTGGAGGAATTGCAGCGCGAGAACGACAAGCTGGCCGTCGCAGATGAAAACACGTCTGCAACTGATGAAGCGGAGAGCCTTGCCGATGCAACCGTGCTGGCCAATAGCGAATTGAAACTCCGGGACGGCGTCGTTGCCGGCAGCGCCATCGTTGAAGCTGCGGACGGCTCGGCGATTGCCAATGGCTCAGCCCCCGTCGCGCCGGCGCCGCGCCTGGTGCAACCGACATTTGCCTCCACCGATGCGGTTTTTGAAAATGAGGCCGGCGGCGGCGACATTGAAACCGCTAGCGTGCTGTTCGGGGTTCATCTCGCCTCTTACCGCAAACCCGCAGAGGCGCGCGACGGCTGGCGTAAATTGCAGCGGCAAAATCCCGACGAGCTTGGCCTGCTTGAGCCGCGCGTTGAGCGCGTGCGGCTAAAGGATAAGGGCGTTTTTCTAAGGCTGATCGGCGGCGGCTTCTCCTCACAGGAAAAAGCTGCGGCGCTATGTGCGAGCCTTCAGCAAAAAGGCCTGTTTTGCTCCGTATCCGGATTTAATGGCAAGCGCTTGTCGCAATTGGAAACCGGATAAGA
>JAJFGE010000055.1 GCA_021776295.1 Hyphococcus sp. | reverse complement strand
CTCGTCACTCGTCAGATCGCGTACTTCACCGGCATTCATGACAATCGCTCCTAAAAATCACTTGCCGACGCGCGTAATGATGCGCGTTTTAATCGGCAGCTTTGCGGCCCCTAGCGTAAGCGCCTCACGGGCGACGTCGTCTGAAACACCATCGATTTCGAACATGATCCGGCCCGGCTTAACCTTCGCCGCCCAGAATTCGACCGAACCTTTGCCTTTACCCATCCGAACTTCGGTAGGCTTTTTCGTTACCGGCACATCGGGAAAGATGCGTATCCACACCCGGCCGGCCCGCCTCATGGCGCGAGTGATCGCCCGGCGCGTCGCCTCGATCTGGCGCGCCGTGACGCGCTCAGGCTCCAGCGCCTTCAACCCGTGAGAGCCAAAGTTCAAATCCGTACCGCCCTTAGCAAGACCTTTGATCCGGCCTTTGTGCATCTTGCGGAATTTGGTTTTTTTCGGTTGCAGCATTGCTCAACTAGTCCCGCGTCCTAAACTCTTTTATCGCCGCCATGCGGCCGGTTATGGCCGACGCCGCCTGTCTGTGCGTCGATCAATCTTTTTTCCTGCGCCATCGGGTCGTGCTCCATGATCTCACCTTTGAAGATCCAGACCTTGACGCCAATCGAGCCGTAAGTGGTGCGCGCTGTCGCCACGCCATAATCAATATCGGCGCGCAAAGTGTGCAACGGCACGCGGCCTTCACGATACCATTCCATCCGCGCAATCTCTGCGCCGCCAAGACGGCCCGCGACATTGATGCGAATACCAAGCGCGCCCATCCGCTGTGATGTCTGCATCGCGCGTTTCATCGCCCGGCGAAACGCCACCCGGCGCTCTAATTGCTGGGCGATGTTTTCAGCGACCAGCTTGGCGTCAGTTTCCGGCTTGCGGATCTCAACGATATTCAAAACTGTTTCAGACGACGACAATTTCGATAGCTCCTGACGAAGCTTTTCGATATCGGCGCCTTTTTTGCCGATCACCACGCCCGGACGCGCCGTGTAAATCGTCACCCGGCATTTCTTGTGCGGGCGCTCAATAACGATCCGCGAAACGCCGGCCTGGGCCAGGCGTTTTTCCAGATATTCGCGGATGCGCAAATCTTCATGAAGAAGATCGCCATACTGACCCTTATTTGCGAACCAGCGCGAGTCCCAGGTGCGATTGATCCCGAGGCGCAAGCCGATAGGGTTTACTTTCTGACCCATTAGGCGGCCTCCTCAATTTCTTTGACCACAATTGTAATTTCCGCAAACGGCTTCAGAATTTTGCCCGTCCGACCGCGCGCACGCGCGCGCCAGCGTTTCAACACCATGTTCTTGCCGACAAACGCCTGGTCCACGACCAGCGCATCGATATCAAGGTCATGGTTGTTTTCCGCATTCGCAATCGCACTTTCTAGCACTTTTTTGACATCTTGCGCGATCCGCTTGCGCGAGAACGACAGATCGGCCAGAGCCTTCTCAACCTTTTTGCCGCGAATGAGTTGGGCGACCAGGTTCAGCTTTTGCGGCGAGATCCGGATCATCCGGCCCTTCGCCATGGCTTGCGTGTCTTCAAATCGCCGTTCGTTTTTCTTCTGACCCATGACTATTTTCTCCGCGCCTTTTTATCTGCGCCGTGACCGAAATATGTCCGGGTCGGCGAAAATTCGCCGAGCTTGTGGCCAACCATATCCTCAGTGACATGCACCGGGATAAATTTGCGCCCATTATAGACGTTAAAGGTTTGCCCGATAAATTGCGGCAATATGGTCGAACGACGCGACCAGGTCTTGATGCCGCCCTTATGTTTGCCGTCTTGCGCCTCATCTGCTTTTTTAAGCAGATAGCGATCGACAAACGGGCCTTTCCAGACAGAACGTGGCATATTTTTCTCCGGCGTCCTATTTTCTCTTCTTCTTCGCATGACGCGAACGAAGAATGTATTTGTCAGATTGTTTGTTCTTGCGGGTCTTGGCGCCCTTGGTCGGTTTGCCCCAAGGGGTCACCGGGTGACGGCCGCCAGAAGTTCGTCCTTCGCCGCCGCCATGGGGGTGGTCGACGGGGTTCATCACCACGCCGCGTACGGACGGGCGTTTGCCTTTGTTGCGATTACGGCCGGCTTTCGCGAGCGACTGGTTCATGTGGTCGGGGTTTGAAACCGCGCCGACTGTCGCCATGCATTCGCCGAGGATGAGGCGCACTTCGCCTGACTGCAAGCGAACTTGCGCCATCGCGCCGTCGCGGCCGACAAGCTGAGCATAGGCGCCGGCGGAGCGTGCGATTTGCCCGCCCTTGCCCGGTTTCATCTCGACATTGTGAATGATGGTGCCGACCGGCATAGCTTTCAGCGGCATCGCATTGCCAGGCTTCACGTCAACCTTGGCGCCGGCAATGACTTTGTCGCCGGCTTTGACCCGCTGCGGCGCCAAAATATAGGACTGCTCGCCATCGAGATATTTGATCAACGCGATAAACGCGGTGCGGTTAGGGTCATATTCGAGACGCTCGACCTTCGCCTCGACATCAAACTTGCGGCGTTTGAAATCGACAATGCGATAGGTCTTTTTCGCCCCGCCGCCGCGACGGCGCGTCATGATGCGGCCGGTGTTGTTGCGCCCAGCTTTGGAGTTCAACCCCTCGGTCAGCGTCTTGACCGGCTTGCCCTTCCACAGCTCGCTGCGGTCCACCAGCACAAGCTGGCGGCGCGACGGCGTCGTTGGTTTGAATTTTTTAAGAGCCATTGTTCTTAAAACCCGTCCGTTAAAGTCCTGTGGTCACGTCAATCGCGTGGCCTTCTTCAAGTGTCACAATTGCTTTTTTCACCGTCGAGCGCGTAAAGCTGCGGCCGCGGAATTGTTTGGTCTTGCCTTTGACCCGCATCGTATTGACGGCTTTCACTTTGACCTTGAACAAGGCCTCAACCGCCTCGGAAATTTCCGGCTTGGTCGCGGTCAGCGGGGTTAGAAACACCACCTGATTGTGTTCCGAGGCGATCGTCGATTTCTCGGTGATCACCGGCCGGATCAGCGTGTTATAATGGACCTCAAGGCCCTCGGTTGTGGTTGTTTTCTTGCTCATTTGAGACGCGCCTCCAGCCCCTCAACGGCCGCTTTGGTCAAAACCAGTTTTTCCTTGCGGAGAATATCGTAGACATTCGCGCCCATCACCGGGATCAGATCGACACCGGGAATATTGCGCGCCGCCAGACCCAGATTTTCGTCAATCTCGGTATCGACAATCAGCGCATTGCTGAGGTCGAGTTTCGCAAACGCATCGACAACCGCTTTGGTCTTGGCTTCTTTTAACTTTGCTTCGTCAATGATGATCAGCGATCCGTCAGCGCATTTGGCGGACAGGGCGTGCATCAAGGCAAGGCGACGGACTTTCTTTGGCAGGCTGAACGCATGGCTGCGCGGGCGCGGGCCATGAGCCTTGCCGCCGCCGCGGAAGATATTGGCTTTGCGGTTACCGTGCCGGGCGGTGCCGCCGCCTTTTTGGCGGCCGAACTTCTTCGACGTGCCGCGCACTTCATTGCGCTCTTGCGCATGGTGCGTTCCTTGCTGGCGTTTGGCGAGCTGGTAGACAACGCAGCGATGTAAAATGTCTTTACGCGGCTCAAGCCCGAAGATCGCATCATCGAGATCGATGGCGCCGGTCTTTTTGCTGCTAAAACTGAGAACGTCGGCTTTCATGATTCGCCGCCTTCTTTTGTGGTTTCTTCTGCGGGCGCTTCACTTGGCGCCGGCGTTGCGGCTTTATCGTCCGCTTTAGCCTTAAGCCCGGCAGGGCGCGGCGCATCATCGGGGAGCGCGCGCTTGACCGCGTCTTTAATCAGCACCCAGCCGCTTTTCGGGCCCGGCACGGCGCCTTTAATCAAGATCAATCCACGTTCCGCATCGGTGCGCACAACTTCAAGGTTTTGCGTGGTGATGCGTTTGGCGCCCATCTGACCGGCCATTTTCTTGCCTTTGAAAACCTTGCCCGGGTCCTGACACTGACCCGTGGAACCAAGCGACCTGTGCGAAATCGACACCCCGTGGGTGGCGCGCAAGCCGGCAAAATTCCAGCGCTTCATGGCGCCGGCAAACCCCTTGCCGATCGATGTCCCTGTCACGTCAACAATCTGACCAACGAGAAAATGTTCCGCAGAAAGCTCAGCGCCGACATCGACGAGATTGTCTTCCGACACCCGGAACTCGACCAGCTTGGCTTTGGGCTCAACATTGGCTTTGGCGAACTGCCCGCGATCAGCCTTGTTCACACGTTTTGCTTTACGCGTACCAACACCCAGTTGCAGCGCAGTATAGCCGTTTTTGTCAGCCGTGCGTTGCGCAACCACCTGACAGTTTTCCATCTGCATGACCGTGACCGGCAAATGCTCGCCGTCCTCGGTATAAATCCGGGTCATGCCCATTTTCTTTGCGATTAATCCGGTGCGCATCGTGGTTGCTCCTAGGCGCCAAGTTTAATTTCAACGTCGACGCCCGCCGACAGATCAAGTTTCATCAGCGCATCTACCGTTTGCGGCGTCGGATCGATAATATCCAA
>JAJFGE010000054.1 GCA_021776295.1 Hyphococcus sp. | reverse complement strand
TGATCTGCTCGCCAGTCATTTCTCAATCCCAGCCGCTGCCGCCCCCTTAACCCGGTTGCCGCTCCACCTTTAATTCTGGCGCCGCAGCGCGCTATCGCACCGCTATCGATCTCTGGATAATCATCTTTCGGTGAATGTGGCTTTATATTAATGTATTAATACATGGATACATCATAGAACCGGGCTAAAAGTGGATCCTTTGACAGGCTCAAGATGATGCTGATTTTTCGCCCGGCTCGGCAGCACGAGCTTTGAGCGTCGATGAACAACACTACTCATTGCAGATTTTGATGTTAAAAAACTTGCCCCAATGGGGCGCTAGACCATCGGGCGATTAATAGGAATCGCCCGATGGTCTAGATTCTTTGTTGCGCGCCGTGGGGCGGCATCCCCGCTTTCGACACGCGCCGTTTGGCAAAGCCAGAATCTTCCGCACAAGGCCTATTCGCTGGGCCTATTCGAAGGGCCTATTCCGCCGGCAGGTTTTCCAGAAAAACCCGGATCGCATTGGCGTCCCTGACGGCGCCAACGACAGCCTGATGATGGGTAAGAGGCAATGCAAATTACCCATCATCTGGCAATGGCGTTATTTTTTCTTCGCGCCGTCGTTGGGCTTTTTGTCTTTTTCCTTCTTTTGGGTCGGCGCAGGCTGTAGTTTGATCGGCGCCTTTAGGAGGCGTTGGTTTTGAAGAGCCGGATTAATCTGAAGGCTCGGCGTTACGTCGCGTATATCTCCATATTTATGCGGCGCAATCGGCGCACCGGGCGGCGGCGTCACTTCAATACGTTGCGGCGCCGTCAGATCAAGCTGGTAGGATCCAATTTGGGTGGACCGAAGACCAGCCACACTGATCCGGCGATCGAAATCACGCGGCAGATCAACGCGCGCAATAGCGGTTAGCGGAATTTGCAATTTCAAACCGTTCGACCAGGCGCCGCCGTTTGATCGCACAGCCAGCTTGTAGCGCCCCGCTCTAGCATTACGCGGTATCTCGATGGTCAACCGCGTTGGCGACCATGAGTTGACGCGCGCCGCCCGAACGCCGCCAGCCTCTGCAACCAATTGCGCGCTGAAGCCTGCACGTTCAGCGCCAAAGACGCCATCAACGGCAATCAGTTGGCCGGCGTTAACGCTCGGATATTCCTCAACCGGAAAACCCGCGACACGCAAAATGTCGAGCCGGGCGGCAAACGGCGAGGTGACATCGCGCCACTGTACGACCGCGACTGGGCTCGTGCGCGACACCAACCCTGTGCGCAACCGCAGCCCGGTGTCGCTCCCGTTCCACCAACGCAGCGCTAGCTCTCCATCGCTGGGTTTTAAGTATCTTGTGCGGCCAAGCTTGCCGTCCGCAGGGTCAACCACCCCAAGACGCAGCCAGTGGCCGCCATCGCCGGCTCCCCCTGGCCAGGCGACACGGTTGCCCGTGTCATCACGCTTAAAGATATCTTCAAGGGCGCCATTTGCTTTTGTCACCACATGCCACACTGCAAATCCCTGGTCCGGCGCTCCATTGTCTTGGTAGTTCGGGCAAAAGCTGCCGGGTTCTGACGGACAACGCGGGTTGGGCGTGCGATATTGTACGACAAAATATTCACGCAACCCCCGCAACGGATCATAAAAAACAATCGGCCGCGCCGCTTCTTGTCCCCCGGTATCGTGACCTGCCGCCAGAATGATTTCCGATCCCCCGGATGGGCGTGAAACGCTCCCGATGGGAACAAAACGCGGCCTTATCCAGCCAAATTTCGCCAGATGCCACGGGTCCAGCTCCCACACGCTGTCATCACCCGACATGGCCGCCATAATCGTGTTGCGAAAATTGAGCGCCAATCCCGGGCCGTAAACATCCGAGCCGCCCCAAACGTGCAGCATCTCATGCATCACCCCAGCGCGGGTTGTGTCTTTGGCGAGAAGGCCGACAGGAATGGTGATGCGCTTGCCATCGCCAATATAGGTGCTGGAGCCGCCCATCTGTCCGCCGATGCCGGGGTCCGCGCCAAAACGCAACACGACTAGCTCGGAATTATCGACCACGCTGTCGCCATTCGCGTCATATGTATTAAAGCGGATAAATCGATCAGCGAGTTTTAGCACCCGCGTTCGTAGATTGATTTCATCATCCTCAACGCCATCGCCATCGAGGTCATAGACAGACAATGCAAATCCGTGCCGGCGCTGAAATTCCGCCGGCGTCCAATTGATGACCGTTCCATCGCTCAATGTTTGAGCCTGCCGATAGAAGGCGCGAGAAGCGTCATCTAGCTTAGCATATTGGGCTTGCGTGACCCGGTCGCGCACCACCGGCGTCAGGCGCGCTTGCCAGGAAAACTTGCCGCGGCTGATCGCGTTTACCCCGCGCTCAAGGCTGAGCCCGTCATTCGTGGAGGCAAACTTACCAAACCGGGCAAAATCGCCCGGACCAAAACCGAGATCGGAAAACTCCAATGGCACGATAACCAGCGGCGTTTTGTGGTGCGCTCTGGCGCGCGCCAACGGATCAGCAGGCCGTGTTCCCCGTTCGGACGGCATCAAAGGCCGCCAGGCGCCGAACCCTATCTTGGCCAGGTTTTCACTATGGGTTGATTGCACACTGTCCGTAGAAGCCGGCGGCGGCAGCATGTAGCCCTCTATGCGATAGGTTGAATAGCGCCCGCCGCGCAGCGTTAAGGTGCGGTTGCCTGCAATTATTCTTTCGCCAATGGCAAGGCGCGGATCCGTTGTTGAATAATTATCAACACGCGGCCCGCTCCACAGGCTTATCAATGGCGCCGTACCGGCCTTTGGCGAATTATAGACATACCCCTCAAGGCGAAAACGTCGGTACCCATCTTGTTCCACACGCGATGTCCAGCCCGGATCGGATGAAAGAAAATTATCCTGACGTTCGCCATTCCAAAAACTATAGATGGCTGATGTATCGGCGGGTTGTGGGTAGTCAGGACTGAGGACTGAACCTTCAATTCTGATCAACCGGTAGTCTGGAGACCGGCGGTCGCCGATATTACCGGCCCAGCCAGGATTGCTTGTGGTAAAATGGTCTTTGCGGCCATCGCTATACCAAGTATACAGCGTTGCATATTGCGCATAGGCCTGCGCGCTGAACGCTAAAGCCGCAATCGCCGCCAATCCGGCAATCAAAAATCGTTGCATTATCCGCACCTCTTCCACACAGGTTGCGCCAAGGGTGGATCTTGGCGCTGCTAACCCCTTTTTTGGCCCCCATTGAGGGCCAGCCCAATCCGACAATACGATGCGAGGCGATGCGCGGGATTGGAAATTTTCGCCATGCCCAAAGATTTACACAAATGTAAACCCCTGTAATTCTGCAAAAAACAGCCTTTGACGAGCGGTAAAACAGCCCAGTCAGGTTGCTCATTTCGCCGGCAGGTTTTCCAGCAAAAGCCCATCCGGCATTGGCGCCCATGGCGGCGCTCTATTCCGGACCCTGCTTGTCAAGCTAAACGGCGCGCCCCGTGCGTGCGCGATTAGCGAGCACCGATGGCGCCGCGAACCTCGTCCAGCAGCGGCATGGAGGGGTCGGCATCATGCCAGATATCGCCAAGCGCGTCATAGGCCTCTTGTGACGTCTGTTGGTCGCCATGCATCGCCGCTGCGCGCGCCAGTCCGAGCAAGCTGTTTGTCCGCCGCTGGGAATTTGCCAGCTCACCTTTATAGGCCTGCGCCGCCATCTCCGTTTTGCCCAGTTCCAACAGCACGTCGCCGAGAAGCTCTCCGGTTGGCTTGGCTAGGCGTGGCGGGCCATATTTAAACGGCATCGCCTGGGCGCTCGCATGGGCCTTGCGCATCAGCGCTTCGGCGGATTTATTTTTGCCCTTGGCCAGGGCAAGCATTGCATCAAGTTCGAGGTGCAAAATATCGACCTCCTCTTGCCTGATAAATATTTCGGGATTGCCCTCGCCGCCGGGATGAAGGTTTTTATAAAACTGTTTCGCTGCTTTGAAATCGCCGCGTTTGATCGCAGCGAAGGCGCGGGCAAAATTATAATGCACGGTCGGAATATCCACGCCCTCGGACGCTAACCAGGTGTCGAACGCATTCCAGTCTTCCGTATCAAACATATAACGCGCAACCATCGCGCCGTAATAGGCTCTCTCTGGCCCGGTTGCGCCATCGTCAAGACGGTCGCGGACTTTGCCAAGCAATATTTCCGCATCCGCCAGGTGGCCTTGCTGAAGCCGCGCATAATGGAGCCAATAGGTGTAATGCCTCTCCTCTTTGCTCATGACTTCCGTATCGGTTGTCTTTGCTGACTCAACTGCGAACCCGCGCAAATTGGCCGCAACGACATCATCCCATAACCCCAGCGCTGTATATATATGCGAGGTCATGTGCTGCGCATGGGCCGCATCCGGTGCAATCTTGATATAGGCGTTCGCCATCGGCAGACCTAAAATTGCATGCACGGGATCATCGAGCGAATGAATAAGGTAATGCGCAGCGCCGGGATGTGATCGATTGGCGTCCCATACCGGCATGACCACCGCGGCGGCGCGTATGTATGTCGCATAATCCCGGTTGGCGCTTCCGACACCAAGAATGGAAAGCCCATAAAACGCAGCGATTTCCGGATCGCCCGGGTAATTCTCATAGAGCTGGCGCATTTGATCGCGATACAGAACATCACGCTCAAGCTTGCTGCGCCCTTTGGAAGCCTCGGTCATGCCAAACACGATCTCAGCCGCGCGGATAAAGCCCTGCTCACGCTTGGTCGGCGTGTTGTCCTCGCGCGCCTCTTGCGTCGCACCCAATTTCATCAACGCGGCCTGGCCCTCTTCAGGCCATTGCCTCGCCCACAACGCATGGTGATAGGTCATCGCCTCGCCCCAATAAGCCATGGCGAACGAAGGATCGATCTGTTGTGCGCGCTGAAAGGCAGCCCGCGCCGGGGCGTACTCAAAGCTATGCAGATAGAGGACGCCATCAATGAAATCCGCCTGCGCCTTCGCGGCGCCAGAATTGATAAATTCCAGCTTTCCGAGACGGGCAGGTTCCGCTTGAGCCTGCGCGATCGGTAATAGAATGTGAGCAACGCTCAGCATAGATACAAATACGCTGACAAATAGTGTGCGCTTGATCATGGCAATCTGTCCCTGAATTGAAGGCAGCCTTTATCGTTTGTCGCGGGGGCCTAAACTCTACACAACCGATAAGCTGCTGACATGTTGCAAAATCCAACGGCAACGGTCAACGGATTGTTAAGCGGGGCATCGTTGAGCGAGCGCCAAGGGCTGATAAATCTTTTGCAACATCAATGTCTTGAAGGCTTTCCAGCATTTCGGTCCGATAATATCGCGGCAAAGTTTTCAACGTGTCGGCAAGCGCATGTTTGGTTGACCAACGGACATTTTTAAACAAATCCGGCGCCGCCCGCCGCCGCGACAAGCCGATCAACCAATAGCCGCCATCCTCGGCCGGGCCGAACACCGCGTCGGCGCGGCCAAGCGCTCTGAAAGCCTGGCGCAGATGGCGCGCACGCAAACCCGGCGCATCGGCGCCGATGATGATGGCCGGCCCTGAATACGCCGCCTTAAAGGCGCACGCCATACGCGTCCCGAGATCGCCCGGCCCTTGCGCCATACGCGGCAGGCGCGGCGGCCACACAATGTCCCAACCCGTTATCGCCGAGGGCGGATCGACCGCGAGACATGTCCGCCACTCACCTTTGACCGCCTCAGCAATGGTTCGTTCCGTCATGATACGGAATAATGCCGCAGCACGGCCCATGCCAATGCCGGCGCCCAGCCGCGTCTTGACCGCTCCGGCGCGCGGCGCCTTGACAAAAATGATAACCGTCCCGCGCATCAGCGGTAAGTTTTCGCGAGGTCTTCCGGCGCAGCGCCGGCGTAATAGCGCAACAAACGCCACAGATTAGCCGCCGCCTGCCGGACATAACCGCGACGCTCATAGCGCGCCGCATCAGTTACAGCTTTTGATTTGAAGACATGGAGCGCGCTGCGGTTTTCATGGGCGATGATGCGCTGGACGATATCGACATCTTCAAACAGAGGCATGTCGCTATAGCCGCCGACAGCATCATAAAGCGCACGCGAGACTAGCAATCCCTGATCCCCATACGGAGTTTTGAACAACCGCGTGCGCAACATCGCACCGGCGCAAAGCAGCTGTGGAGCGAGCCCCGCCGCATCAAAGGCCAGAGTGAAAACACCGGCGCGCGTATTTTTATCGTCACCGGAAATGAACCGGCGCACCTCATCGGCCCAGCCCTGCTCAAGCACCGTGTCAGCGTGCAGGAACAACAACCAGTCGCCGCGCGCCGCCTCAGCGCCTTTCTTCAACTGCCCGCCACGACCCGGCGGCGCCGTCAACACGGTTGCGCCAAAACTATCGGCGATCGCTGCGCTGGCGTCGTCTGAGCCGCCATCGACGACGATCACCTCGCTCACCAGTCCGCTAACTGCTGGCGCAACCAATGCCTCAAGGCACAAGGACAAGCGCGCGGCTGCATTGAGGGTGGGGATGACGACCGAGAGCATGGCCTCCTCTTAAAGCCTGTTTCAACTGTCTCAAAGCGCCGGTAATGCGCCGCACGCCGCCAGTTCATGCTCTTTTCTGACCTGGTGAAATTTTGTTCTTGATTTGTTCTAGCTTGGTGATAGCTTTGCGCATGGCCCGCGCCGCGCATCTTTCCCTTCGTCCTCCGAGCCCAAATGAGGACAGCCCTTCGCCCAAGGGACCGCCCCTCCCGGGGAAAGGGCGCGGCGCGCGGTCCAACGCTTCTGGCCGCTATGAAAGCGAGCGCCGCGAGGCGCAAGATGACGGCTGGGACGCCAGCCAGATGCTGGACCCGGTCAATGACGGAGAAGAACTGCCGCCCCTGCGCACCGAGGTGACGCTGGAGCGGCCGAAAAAAATCATCAACGTCAATCAGTCGCCCTATGTCGGGTTTGACCGCTCGATTAATCCTTATCGCGGCTGCGAGCATGGGTGCATTTACTGTTTTGCGCGCCCCTCCCACGCTTATATGGGCCTGTCGGCCGGGCTTGATTTCGAGACCCGGCTGTTTGCTAAACCCTCCGCATCAAAACTATTGCAAAATGAGCTGTCACATAAACATTACAAGCCCCGCGTTATCGCTATTGGAACCAACACCGATCCGTACCAGCCCATAGAGCGCAAATTCCTGATCATGCGCGGCATTTTGCAAACGCTTGCGCGCTTTAATCATCCGGTGACGATCCTCACCAAAGCCCATCTCATCACCCGCGATCTCGATATATTAGCGCCGATGGCGGACAAGAACCTCACCCGGGCGATGGTCTCGATCACCACGCAAGACAAAGCCCTCGCCCGCTCCATGGAGCCGCGCGCCTCCGCGCCGCCCAAGCGCTTTGACGCCATCAAACGCCTCGCCGAGGCCGGCGTCGAGACCGGGATTATGACCGGGCCGATGATCCCTGGCCTCAATGACGATGAGATGGAAGCCATCATGGAAAAAGCCGCCGACCTCGGCGCCAGTTTTTCCGCCTACACCATCATCCGCCTGCCGCTTGAGGTCTCGCCTTTGTTCCAGGAATGGCTGGAGGCCTATGCGCCCAATCGCGCGCGCCGCATCATGCGCCATATTCGCGACATGAATGGCGGCAAGGATTACGATCCCTATTGGAGCCGCGGCGGCGAGATTAAAACGCCCTATGCGCTGCTGATCGGCCAGCGCAATCAGGCGGCCCGCGCCCGCCTCGGCTTTGACCGCGAGCGCTCACGCCTCGACCTCACACAATTTCGCATCCCGTCAGAAGTTTCCGGGCAGTTGGGTTTGTTCGAATAAAATGGCCGCCCCCACATTCTAATGCAACGCAAAGGCGGACATTCCAATCTGTCTATTTCACCCCGCTACTTCATCATCGTTTCGGTAAAAAACACCGGCCATTCATCGGCGCGTTGAGACACAAGATTTGATTTCACAGTTACGGTAATTTTATTTTTGTTAATGGACCAGGTTTCCATAATCCGCCGGGCAGGGCTCGCCTCGCCGCTATAGATATAACCGCGCGCCGACATTTTCCCTGATTGCGGATCACCTTTGACATCCATGATCTTTTTCGCAGGCGGAAATTGCCACATCGCAACATCTTCGAAGACGCCGCGGCGCGCATTGAAATTGATATAGTTTATCGATTTGCGCGCCGTTTTATCATCATCGCCGAATGTCACCGAGGTGTCGCAGCGGATATAAACGCCGCCAAGCGCTGGTGCGCAAATACGCGTTCCCGTCGCCGTCGCGCCATTGGCGTAGGCAATGGACAAAGCCCACTCGCCAGCCAGCATATCAAGCGAGCTGATGGACAGTGCGGGCTCCACCCCCTTGTCCTTCGCTAGCGCGGCGGCAGATGAAACGCTCGCCAGAACAGCTAATGCGATCAATCTTTTTGACATTCGAGAATTCCTTTTGTCGCGGGCGCCACAGCAGCGCTCCTGACTAACGTTCTGGCTGTATCTGCCGTTGCGCACCTCTTCACGGTCTCAGGAATTTCTCAAGATGTTCTCTGGTCGCGGTTTTTTGAGGGACAAGGCGGCAAAATCCGCGTAAACTTCAAGCTTATGGAATTTCAAATCGGCCCATGGACGGCAAACACCACAACAAATGAAATTTCAACCGGACAAGTGACCCGGCGTCTTGAAGCTAGGGCGATGGACGTTTTGCGTGCGCTTTATGACAGAAACGGAGACGTCGTCTCTAAGGACGAGCTTATCGGCGCCGTGTGGAAACGACATGCGGTCACCGATCATGCCGTGACGGTGGTGATCAGCGATTTGCGCAATGCGCTTGGCGATAATTCGCGCAACCCTGAATTTATCCAAACCGTGCCGAAGCGCGGCTACCGGCTGATTGCCGAAGCCAAGCCGCCAGCCAACCGGAAGCCCGAACCGGCGCCCAAAACACTGCAACCGCAACGCGTCTTGGTAATATTGCTTTTGCTGGCCGGTGTTATTGCAGCCGTTGTCTTCTCGTTGCTTGAAAACACAGGGAAATCTTCCGTTCAAAATCTGGTTGTTATTGATGCAGACAACGCCACCAATGAGGTCCGTTTTGATGCAATCGCCAGCAGTCTGACCGCGATTACACTCGATGTGGTCACCAGCGCTGATGATCTCTTCATCATTCGGTGGCGCGATAACACCGCGATAGCAAGCGCGCCGGGCCGTTGGCGGCTTGAAACACGCATTATCAAAACCGAATCCGGACTGGCCTGCTTCCTCGAACTCAGTGACCGTACCACCGGGCAAACCATCTGGACCCGGAGCAAAGCCATTTCGGAAGACCGCTTCGCAACTGCCCAGAGTGAACTTGTGGCGGAAGCTTTGTCGGTGATCGGCGTCGAGGCGCAACCCCGCCTAGCGCAGTCAGCCGCCATCGCCGCTGGCAGTCTATATTGGAAGGCGCGCCTGTTCTGGGATTTAAGAACGCCAGACACAGCAAAACAGGCGCAAGCTCTCCTGCTCGAAGCCATTGCTGTCGACCCGAACAACGCTCGCGCCCACGCCGCGCTTGCCGATCTCTACGCTCATAAAACCGGTGCGTTTTTCCGCGATGCATTCGCCCGGCCCGCCGATCAGGCCATGGCGCATCTGCAAACTGCTTACCGCCTATCGCCGGGGCTTTTTGAGGCGCGGTTAGCCGATGCCCATATTGCACTTTTCGCGCAGGGCGATGCGGCAAAAGCCGCCGGCATTCTCTCAGCACTTGTTGAGGAAAAACCGTCCCATGCCATCGCCTGGCGCAGCCGCGCAGTCGCTCTTGCCGCCACCGGCGCCTATGACGGCGCCGTCGCCGCGATTAACCGCGCGCAAGCGCTCGATCCTCTGAACGCCACGACTGCGTGGGACAAAGTCTGGGTGCTCTATGTCTCCGGCCACAGCGCAGAGGCGATCCCGGCCATCAAACAAGCAGAACGCCTCGGAGGAAATGGCGACTTATATCGAGGCCTGATTTACGCCGCCAAGGGCGATCACCACGAAGCGATCAAATCCTTCGCACGCGTAACAAACCGTCTCGCGCCGCAAACTCTGTCTGCGCAGCCCGGCTACCGCGATATTTACCTCGCTCTGGCGCACGCGCCCGATACGCCGCAAGTAGCTATATTGCGTGCGGCGATTGCACGCCTGGCTGGTGATAAGGCGGCCGTACAAAAAATTCTCAACAATGCCGGCCCAGAAACCCAAATTTGGGCGCGGCTGTGGTTGCATCACGCGCCGGTCTTTGTCTCGCTCGCGGAACCGCCGGAAACTCTGGCAAATTAGGCGCGACCCACATTGGCGGCTCGGTAAAACCAATTTTCCCCAAGCGCTATTGAATGGCGCTCGCGCCTTTTGCGCCTGGCGCGACTCGGGGGATAATTGCGGTATCGAAATGGATTTTCTGATGCCCGTCTATAAGCCCAGCTTTGAAATAGAGGACCAAATTCCCGGTATTATCGCCGGGATTGATGAGGCCGGGCGCGGGCCGTTGGCGGGGCCTGTGGTGGCCGCTGCGGTGGTGCTGGACCCGGCGACAATGCCGGCGGGCTTGCGCGATTCCAAAACCCTCACCGAAAAGCGCCGCACAGAAATCGCCACGGAAATCTGGAAGACTTCCGCCGTCGGCGTTGGCGTCGCCAGCGTCGATGAGATTGACGACATCAATATTTTGCAGGCGACGCTTCTGGCGATGGCCCGCGCGGCGGCGAACCTTCCCGTGCGCGCCGCCGCCTGCATCGTCGATGGCAATATCAAGCCGCGGCTCGTCGTGCCCGCCTACACGGTGATCAAGGGCGATGCGAAATCCTTCTCGATCGCCGCCGCGTCGATTATCGCCAAGACCACCCGCGACCAGATGATGCGCGAACTGGCCCGCATATTCCCCGCCTATGCGTGGGAGCGCAATAAAGGTTATGGCGTCGCGCGCCATCGCGAAGCGCTCAAAGCCCACGGCGTCACCCCACACCATCGCAAGAGCTTTGCACCAATCCACAATATGTTGTATGCGGACTCTTCTCCGCCCCTATGCTGACTTTGTTAACTATAGTTACTAACCAATTAACTTTTTGAATCCATTGAAAAATTCACCCTGACTCTTGACGCGAGTCGTCTGCCGACTCATTCTGCCTCTCCTTAAACACAGGGGAACGGCAGTGACCGCGCGTAAAAACAAAAATAACAAAAGCAAACCCGACATCGCCATCGAGAAATATCTCGACAGCATCATCAAAGGCGACTGCATCAGTGCGATGAAAGCGCTGCCGGATGATTGCATCGATCTGGTGTTCGCCGATCCGCCCTATAATCTTCAGCTCGGCGGCGACCTCACGCGGCCCGACAATTCCCGCGTCAATGGCGTCGATGATGAGTGGGACAAATTCGCCTCGTTCAAAGCCTATGACGAATTTACCGAGCAATGGCTCACTGAGGCCCGGCGCGTCCTTAAACCCGACGGGGCGATCTGGGTAATCGGCTCTTATCACAATATATTCCGTGTCGGGACGGCTGTTCAGAACACCGGCTTTTGGATTTTGAACGACGTCATCTGGCGCAAATCCAATCCGATGCCAAATTTTCGCGGCACGCGGCTCACCAACGCACATGAAACCCTGATCTGGGCGGCGAAAAGCCAAAAATCGAAATACACATTCAACTACCGGGCGCTGAAGGCCGCCAATGACGATCTGCAAATGCGCTCCGACTGGGAGTTTGCGATCTGCACCGGCGAAGAGCGCATCAAGGACGAAGGCGGCGCCAAGCTCCACCCAACGCAAAAGCCCGAAGCCC
Source organism: Hyphococcus sp. (assembly GCA_021776295.1). Lineage (GTDB taxonomy): Bacteria > Pseudomonadota > Alphaproteobacteria > Caulobacterales > Parvularculaceae > Hyphococcus. The sequence continues at coordinate 1,531 of JAJFGE010000054.1, read as the reverse complement.
TGCTCCATCGGGTGCTGATCGGCGCAACCAACCCCGGTGACGTGGTGCTCGATCCGTTCTTTGGCTCCGGCACGACCGGCGCGGCGGCGAAATATCTCGGCCGCCGCTATATCGGTATTGAGCGCGACAAAGCTTACATCGCGGCGGCTAAAAGGCGCATCGCGGCGGTCAAACCGCTCAGCGCCGACGATATCCTGACCCAGCCGAGCCCGAAAGCCGCGCCACGCGTGCCGTTCGGTCAGGTGGTTGAAAACCGTCTCATCAAGCCCGGCGCGAAACTCTATTCCCCGCGCGGCAACCATGAAGCCAAAGTCCGCGCCGACGGCTCGCTCTACGTCAAAGAAGGCGAAGACGAAATCCAGGGCTCGATCCACAAAGTCGGCGCCGCCGTCCAAAACGCCGCCGCCTGCAACGGCTGGACCTATTGGCACTACGAAGCCAAAACCGGGCGCAAGCCGATTGATTTCTTAAGAGACAAAATCAGGAAAGAGATGCGGGGGTAAACGCCCTACGTCATCCCGGATGCGCTGCAATACGTAGTATTGCTGCGCTGATCCGGGATCGCTCTCGGCAAATGCAGAACCTGCCGCATGAGATCCGCCTCGACTACCGTCGAAGCCTGCGGAGCGGCGTAAACGCGGCGCCGCGCACGGATGACGAAAAACCTCAAGTAATACCAACTAATTTACTGAAAAAAGAATCGTTATACCGTCTATTCCATGGATGGAATAAAAGAAGTACTTGATGCCCTCAACACACGAATTCGTTCACCGATTATCGGATCGTTTGTAATTGCTTTCGTAATAGTAAATTGGCGATCACTTTTCTACCTGACCTTTGCAGATCAGCTCACAGAAGAGAAATTCATTTACTTTGATGAACATACGGACCTTCGCTCTTTAATTCTTTTTCCCGCAGCCATCGGCTTCTTTATGGCCATTGTGTCGCCATGGATTGTGTTAGCTGGTGCACATTTGGCAGAAATACCGGTACGCAAACGCAAATTTCTTCAGATAAAATCTAGCCACCAAATCCTTATTGAAAAAGAGAGCTTCGAAAATACACGCAGACAAATTAAGGCAACGAGAGAAGAGGCACTTATTGATGAGGCAATAAGGGATCAGGAAATTAACAAAATTGAAGACACGGAGATAAGAGAAGAGTTAGAGAAAAAAATAGACGAATCTCGTCAAGAAAATTCGTCTGATATAACACCCGATAATTCACTTTTTCATAAAACCAGCTACGCACTTAAAAAAGCGCAAATAGAAGACAAGATTAAAAGCCTAATCCGACAGAAGAGACGACATGATAATAAAAATGAACTAGGAAAAGTTGCCCAGGTTGAAGAGCAAATCGACCAGGCTTACGAAGCACTCAGTGTCTATCCGGGAATAAGAGTTGAGTGAAAGGTCCAAATCAGATTCACCGTATTTTGTTGACAAATATGGAGATCATAGATGGTTTGGACACCTTCCACTCGGGCTGAACATGACAGAAGCCGGCTCAGCTTTGCAAGCGATTTGACGGA
>JAJFGE010000053.1 GCA_021776295.1 Hyphococcus sp. | reverse complement strand
AGCAAAATTTCGAAAGAAGCCAAGCTTTGAAAGATCATGAATCCCCACCCGCGCGATAGAACATGATCAAATATATGACCCGCTATTCGGCCGGACAGGGATAAGTGATGCAAGCGCGGGCGGCGCAAAACCGCCCGCGCTCGTTTTTTTTGAACTTTCCACTCTCATTATGGGCTTGGGTTTCCCAGTTGAGGAAGCCTCCATCGACCGCTTCGCGGCCACTTCCCCCATACATGGGGAAGAAAGCGTCTGCCAATAGCTCAACCTATTCCTCCCCCGTGAAAACGGGGGAGGTGTCAGCGAAGCTGACGGAGGGGGTTCCTATTCCACGACTCCCCCTCCAGCGCGGCAACAAGGCCCTTTCGTTTCGCGGCCAATCAAGTATGTGTGGTTCAGAAATCATGAGGCATTAGCGTGCGGGCCCTTTTTGGCGCCGCCGCGAGGAGAACACCACATGGCGAGCCGCAAACCAGCCAAAGACCAGCCGGGATCGTTCAATTGGACTACTGAAAACCAGACCTGGTGCGACAGCCAAATCAAAAAATACCCGCAAGGGCGCGAGAATTCCTGCGTCATCCCCTTCCTCTGGCGCGGCCAGAAGCAGGAGGGGTGGATTTCAATCGCCATGATGGAGGCGATCGCCCGCCAGCTCGACATGCCTTATATCCGGGTCTACGAGGTTGCGAGTTTCTATACGATGTTCAATCTCGCCCCGGTTGGCGCGTTTTACGTCCAGCTTTGCGGCACGACCCCATGCATGCTGCGCGGCGCCCATGATCTGCGCGAAGTCGCGAAAAAAGTCATCGGCCCGGAAAACCAGGTTTCTGATGACGGGAAGTTGTCCTGGCTGGAAGTTGAATGTCTCGGCGCGTGTTGCAACGCACCGATGGTGCAAATCTCGACCAATGACAGCGATCATTATTATGAAGATTTGACGCCGGAGAAATTTGAAGATCTGCTTGGCAAACTGCGCCGCGGCGAAGAAGTAAAACCGGGCACGCAAAACGCCCAGCGCCACACCTCAGACCCGGAAGGCGACAACACAACGCTTACCGACACGTCCCTTTATGATGGCAGCCGCGCGCAGCCCTTGAAAGAAATTCCGAACGCCGCGCCGCTAGCGCCGGCGGAATGAATGATGATGTTAGGCAAACAGCAAATCCCTCACCCTGAGGTGCGAGCCGCAAGGCGAGCCTCGAAGGGTGGGCGGCAAACACCAGGCCCGCATCACATCCTTCGAGGCAATCGCTATGCGATTGCGCCTCAGGGTGAGGATTATGTTTGTTGAAATGAAATCACACGGAGACCAGAAGCGAAAAGACGCAATCAAAGGCCTTATTAACATTGCGATCTTTGAGGGTTTTGTGCTGGTGGCGGTGGTTGGCGTTTACCTCTATACCGGCAATTTGGTCCATCTGGTCGGCGGGGTCTTTGGCTCAACCCTGATTTTCGCGCCAATGTTTCTGCGCTGGTCGAGGGCCCATGGCGAGGCGATGAAGACGAGACCGAATAGCGATGCTGCACCAGATTAACAGGTTCCAATGATGCTCGAAGATAAAGACAGAATTTTCACCAATCTCTACGGCCTCCATGACTGGCGGCTTGAGGAAGCGAAAAAGCGTGGCGCCTGGAACGGCACCGCCGACTTCATCCGTATGGGGCCGGACTGGTTGATACAGCAGATCAAGGATTCTGGACTGCGCGGGCGCGGCGGCGCCGGTTTCCCGACCGGGCTGAAATGGTCTTTCATGCCGAAAGAGGTTGGCGAGCGCCCGCATTATCTTGTCGTCAATGCCGATGAGTCTGAGCCCGGCACCTGCAAGGACCGCGAGATGATGCGCCATGATCCGCATCTTCTGATCGAGGGCTGCTTGATTGCATCTTACGCGATGCGGGCCAATGCCTGTTATATTTATCTGCGCGGCGAATATGTCGATGAGCGCAACAATCTTCAGGGCGCGATTGACGAGGCTTATGCGGCGGGGCTGCTTGGCAAGAACGCCGCCGGTTCAGGCTGGGACTTTGATCTCTACCTTCATCATGGCGCGGGCGCGTATATTTGCGGCGAGGAAACCGCGCTTTTAGAAAGCCTGGAAGGCAAAAAAGGCCAGCCGCGCCTCAAGCCGCCATTTCCTGCTGGCGCCGGGCTTTATGGCTGTCCGACCACGGTGAACAATGTCGAATCGATTGCCGTGGCGCCGACCATCTTGCGCCGTGGTTCCGACTGGTTCCAGAAATTCGGCCGCGACAATAATAAAGGCACCAAAGTGTTTTGCATCTCCGGCCATGTCGAACGTCCGTGCAATGTCGAAGAGGCGATGTCTATTCCGCTCCGGCAATTGATCGACACACACTGCGGCGGCGTCAGGGGCGGCTGGGACAATCTCAAAGCAATAATCCCCGGCGGCTCATCCGTGCCGTTATTGCCGCGCGAGATTTGCGACGATGTGCTGATGGATTTTGACGCGCTCAAAGATGTGCGCTCCGGGCTCGGCACGGCGGCGGTGATCGTGATGGACAAATCCACCGACATTGTGCGCGCGATTGCGCGGATCAGCTATTTCTACAAACATGAAAGCTGCGGCCAGTGCACGCCCTGCCGCGAGGGCACGGGCTGGATGTGGCGCGTGCTTGAGCGGATGGCGACAGGCAATTCGACGACGGAAGAAATCGACAAGCTGCTGGAAGTTTCAACCCAGATCGAAGGCCACACGATTTGCGCGCTCGGCGACGCCGCCGCCTGGCCGGTGCAGGGACTAATCCGTCACTTCCGGCACGAAATCGAAGACCGCATCAACGACTATCGCGCCGACCGTGGCCCGGTCGCAATGGCGAGTGTTGCGGCGGAGTAATTCAATAAATTTGCACTTCGACGCGGAATCTGCTTTGTGCCAAAACGCAAAAGTGCTTGTGCCGCAGCGATTCTCGTGATTCTGTCTGCGCAAGCGTTAAATGAGTCGAAATCAAAAAGGATCGAGTAATGGCCGTAAAACGTAAAACTGCTAAGAAGAAAGCTCCGGCGAAGAAAAAGGCGCCTGCCAGAAAGGCCGCTGCGAAGAAAGCGCCCGCAAAAAGAGCGGCTGCGAAAAAAGCGCCGGCCCGCAAGGCTCCAGCGAAAAAAGCAGCCAAGAAAGCGCTGCCGGATACGCTGACGCTGAAGCACCTCGCCGCTGAGCTGAGTGAAAAACACGGCTATCCGAAAAAAGATTGCGAAGCATTTCTTGGCGATTTTGTCGATACGATGGGCGCTTATCTGAAAAAAGGTAAAAAGCTGCGTATCTCCGGCCTTGGCATTATGCAGGTCAGAAAACGCGCCGCCCGTTGGGGCCGCAATCCGGCAACTGGCGAGCGCATTCGCATCAAAGCGGCGAAAAAAGTCGCTTTCCGCGTCGCCAAAGACCTCAAAGAGCGCGTACTTTAAGAGTCTGACTCAAAAAGAAGTACGCATTGTCAGTGTTGTCATCACCGGGCTTGTCCCGGTGATCCAGAAATTTTCCTCTATTTGCAGCCCTGGATTGCCGGAACAAGTCCGGCAATGACACGGGGAGATTTCGCCGGCGCTAACGGATTGAAATGACTCCGTTAGTTTTGGAACAGGCTCTAAGCAGGTCTTGTATCTAAAGTTTAATTCCCAACACCCGGCGATAACAGCGCCGGGTGTTGTTTTGTATAGGTATCCGGGCTTATCGTGGGCTGTTGCGAAACATATCCGTATCGCAGCACTATGATTTAAATGGCGGCCGTTTGGTTGGTTAAGTGAAAGAGCACAAAGATGGGGGCGGCTTGCGAGACGATTTCAATCGCGGAGGTGAGCGATCCGGCGCTCGCCGCGACGCTGGCCGATTTTAGCGCTGCAACGTTTACGCAAACCTTCGGCCATCTTTATAAGCCCGAAGACATTTGCGCGTTTCTTACCGAGAAACATTCCGTTGAGACCTATCGCGATCTCATTACCGACAGTCAAAGCGCAGTGTGGCTCGCATGCGACGAGGCCGGGGCGGCGATTGGCTACGCTGTGGCCGGTTCCTGCCATTTGCCGGCGCCGGATATGCCGGATAATTCCGGAGAGCTATCGCGGCTATATGTGAGCGAGGCCGCGCGCGGCGCCGGGCTCGGACAGCGGATGCTGGCGCATGTGTTTGCGTGGCTCGATGCGCGATACGATCCTGTTTATCTCAGCGTTTATTCACAAAACCATGACGCGCAACGGCTCTATAAACGCTACGGTTTTGAAAAAGTGCATGATTATTTTTTTATGGTCGGCAACCATGCCGACGCTGAATTCATCATGAAGCGAAGTCGTCAAAGCTTGGGAGAATTCGCATGAGGCGGACTGGATACAGGCAAAAATCATGACGGCAGTAACAGGGGTGAGTTTGGAATGACCGAAAATACACCATCGCTAGAACGGCGTCTGGACCGGCTGGAGCAGGGCCAAGCGAGGATGCTGGCGTCACTGACGGCGATTGAAAGCCGGATTGAAATTCTGCATCAGGAATTCCAACGCACCGCAACCACAGTGTCGCGGTTTAGCTTGGCCCAAGAGAGTGCGAGACTGCACAGCCAAAGGTTGGAAAGCTTTGTCAGTGAGGTGCGCGGCCAATTGACCAAGGTCGAGGCGGCGCTGGGCAAAAAATCGTAGCTTAATCCAAGGCGACGACGCTGAACTGGCGCAGCTGTGGGCGGCCAAAAATCTCCTCCCTGCAGCATGGCGGCTCTGGAAAGCGCCGGAAAATAGCGCTAAGGAAGCCGCTCGCGCTGGCGACTGGCGCCAGAAAATCTACCGGCGAAAACCCAAGAAAGAGCCGCGGCAATGAGCGATAAACGCGTCATCAAGGTCAATGACCGGGAAGTCGAAGTCCCCTCCAATCTGACGCTTTTGCAGGCATGCGAAGCGGCCGGCGAGGAGATCCCGCGATTTTGTTATCACGAGCGGCTGTCGGTCGCCGGCAATTGCCGCATGTGCCTGATTGAGGTCAAAGGCGGTCCGCCAAAACCGGTCGCCTCCTGCGCGCAAAATGTTCGCGATTTGCGCCCCGGCCCTGACGGCCAGCCGCCTGAATTGTTCACCAACACGCCGATGGTGAAAAAAGCCCGCGAAGGGGTGATGGAGTTCTTGCTGATCAATCATCCGCTCGACTGTCCGATCTGCGATCAGGGCGGCGAGTGCGATTTGCAGGACCAGGCGATGGCCTATGGCCGCGACGGCTCGCGCTATGCGGAAAACAAACGCGCGGTCGAAGAAAAGCACATGGGCCCGCTGATCAAAACCGTCATGACACGGTGTATTCAATGCACCCGCTGTGTCCGCTTTGCGACCGAAGTTGCAGGCGTTGATGATCTGGGTCTGGTCAATCGCGGCGAGAATGCGGAGATAACGACCTATCTTGAAAAAGCGGTGATGAGTGAGCTGACCGGCAATCTGATCGATGTGTGTCCGGTTGGTGCGCTGACGTCTAAGCCTTATGCGTTTAATGCGCGGCCATGGGAGTTGCGTAAAACGCAATCGATTGACGTGATGGATGCGGTCGGATCAAACATCCGCGTTGATGCGCGCGGGCGCGAAGTGTTGCGTATTCTTCCCGTGCTGCATGAGCAAATTAATGAGGAATGGATCGCCGACAAGACCCGCTTTGTCTGGGACGGCTTGAAGCGACAACGCCTTGATCGTCCTTACCTACGCAAGGATGGCAAGCTGCAAGAGGTCAACTGGCAAGAAGCGTTTGCGGCGGCGGCGGAAAAACTCAACAATACGCGCGGGGACAAAATCGCTGCTCTGGTCGGCGATCTGGTTCCGACCGAAGCGGTCAAGGCGCTGAAGGATCTGATGGGCGCAATCGGCGCGCCGCATATGGATTGCCGCCAGGACGGCGCCAAAATCGGCGCCAATAATGGAAATACCGATCGGCGCTCTTATCTGTTCAATACCGGCATTGCCAATCTTGAGTGCGCCGACGCAATCCTCCTTATCGGGACCAATCCACGTATCGAAGCGCCGATGGTCAATGCGCGCATCCGCAAGACCTGGATCGCTAACCTTGATATCAAAATCGGCGTGATCGGCGAGCAGGCCGACCTCACTTATGACTATGACTATCTAGGCGCCGGGCCGGCATCGCTTGCGGCGCTGGCCAAAGGTGAGGGCGAATTTTTCCAAACCCTCAAATCCGCCAAGCATCCGGTGATTATTGTCGGCGCCGGCGCGCTGACGCGCGATGATGGCGCGGCGGTATTGCGTGCGGCGGCAAAGCTGGCAAGCGCGGTCGGCGCGGTCAGCCCGGACTGGAACGGGTTTAATATCCTCCACAATGCAGCCTCGCGGGTCGGCGCGCTCGACCTTGGGTTTGTACCCGGCGCGGGCGGCAAGGATTTTGCCGGCATTATTGATGGGTGCGGTGCGCGTGAGATCGACGTTGTCTATAATCTCGGCGCTGATGAGTTTGACACAAAACAGCTCAACGGCGCCTTTGTCATCTATCAGGGCAGCCATGGCGACGCCGGCGCGCGCCATGCCGATGTGATCTTCCCGGGCGCGGCCTATACCGAGCAGAGCGCGATTTACGTCAACACCGAAGGCCGCGCACAAATCGCCAATCGCGCTTCGTTCCCGCCGGGCCAGGCGCGCGAGGATTGGGCGATCCTTCGCGCCCTGTCTGACGCTATCGGACATCGCCTGCCTTATGACGATTTGTTTGCGTTGCGCCGGGCGATGATTGCCGATGCGCCTTCGCTCGGCGCTCTCGATCAGATCGGTGGCGAGGATGCCGATTTTGACCTCGCTGCCGTCGGGTCTGATGCGGCGATGAGCGAGGCCGGGTTTATCTCTCCGATTACGGATTATTACCTCACCAACCCGATTGCGCGCGCATCGCAGACGATGGCGGAGTGCTCGGCGATGTTTGCCGGGGTGAACAAGCTCGCGGCTGAATGAGGTGAGGCATTGGATAATGCGCTACGCAAAACTTATATTAATTTTTGCAGTTAGTCCAATAGTAGTCCTTTATGTCGGCACGGCGGTATTTGCGTTAATTACTCAAAGCAGATCGGATTTTGCTCCGACGAACATCGCTGATTGGTTGCAGCTTCTTCACTATGAGGCGATTTATGTCACTTATTTTGGGTCAATGCTCTTTGTGCCAGCCTCGGTTTTTCTTTTGCTGCCAATCTACCTAATCGTTAAAAAAGCAAGCTCGCAACCGGATAGAAAGTCGTAAATGCGAGCGAGTTTTTTATTAAGAGCGCCATTGTGACAGGCCAGCAGAAATCAGGGGCCGTAAGTTCGGCAAATGTTGAGTCAGAAATCCGCGCCAATGTCGCGTTTGAACATCTTGTGGCGGCGATTGTCAGCGGCGCCGCGCTTGCGGCGGCGATGTTTTTTGTGCTGGATTTTGCCGGGCTGGTGTTTGCCGGCGCGCTTTCCGCGCCAAACTTGCTGGCGTTGGTTTTAAAATCGCTCACCCTTTGCATTATGGTGTTTCTGATCGGCTTTCTGGCCGGCGCGCTGATCGTGACGCGGATGTTCAAGGCGCTTGAAAAAGCCAAGCGCCGCAGTGTCTGGCCCTACCTGGCCGCCGCGATCGGCGTCACCGGATTTTCATTGATCATGCTTTTCAGCCTGCCCAATGCCGGCGCGCCGGAAATGGCGCTGATTATTGCGATCATCGCGGCAGGGCTTTTTATCGCCTTCGATTTCGGCCGCCGGATGACGCCCTTATGGCGGGCGGTGGAGCGCGCTGAGGAGCAAGCGGTCGGGAACGTGCGCCACCTTCACTGACCTGCGGTCTTAAGCGACGGGCCGCAGCGGCTTTGCGATGAACCGACCTTATCAATCCGCCTGCGTAATGTTACAAACGTCGCATTATTAGGGAGGCGGTTATGAGAAAATTTGCACGCACTAGATATGCAGTAATGGGCGCCGGTATTTTGGCGCTTGCCGCTGCCGGTGCGGCGCTTGCGAAAGATACTAACCATAGCGTCGCAAAAGATTATGATCTCGTCGGTTTTGACCAGATCGATATTTCTGGCGTTTACGAACTTGACGTTCGGATAGGCAACGATTTTTCCATTTCATTGTCCGGGCCTGACCATGAGATGGCGCGGGTGGAAGCGACGGTTAAGGACGGCGTTCTCTATCTTGATCAACGTGAAGCCAAACGCAGCGAGCGCCGTAAGCATAATAACCACCACGGCGTCAATGCGAAGATTACCCTGCCGAGCCTTGTCGCGCTTGAAGTTTCCGGCGTGGTTGAGGGATCTGTCGCGAATATCGATGCGGAAAGTTTTGCGTTCGCAATTTCCGGTGTTGGCGATGTGGAGTTGTCCGGCGAGTGCGGCGCCTTTGACGCCAAGGTTTCTGGCGTGGGCGATCTTGACGCCAAGGCGCTGGAATGCCGGTCGGTTGATATTGCGGTCTCAGGCGTTGGCGATGCTTCTGTGTTTGCACGCGATGAGGTTGATGCGCGTGTTTCCGGCATGGGCGATATTGATGTTTATGGCGCGCCGAAAAACGTGCAGAAATCGTCCAGCATGTTCGCCGACATTACCGTGCACTGACGACGCCGGGCGCGCAAAGCAGAGCTTATTAGAGCGTCGGGCGAAAAAGTGGAAACCGGTTTTTCGCAAAATCCGGCGCGCAACAAAGAATTTAGACCATCGGGCGATTCCTATTAATCGCCCGATGGTCTAGAAGCGGTGCGCCATTTTATAGCGCGCCGCTTTTTGCATGGGCAAGCCGCCGGGCGCGCCTGAAAAATACGACTGTCCGCCTTCTCCCTGCGACCAGGAGCATTTGCACCACCCGGTCTGTTTGCTAGGTTTTGTCTGGGATAAATGGGAGGCGAGACATGAAACTTATCTTTGGTATTTTGATCGGGCTGGTGCTTGCGGTCGGTATTGCCGGCGGCGCGGCCTATATGGCGTTTGGCGATATCACCGACATTGGCGCACGTGATAAGACGAATGACATCACCCAGACCTATGAGGTTGCAGGCTTCAACGAAATCGATATTGGAGGGGTTTATGAGATTGATATCCGCGTCGGTCCGGATTTTTCCGTGACGCTTTCGGGCGCCCAGGAAGAAATGGCGCGGGCGGAAGTTGTGGTCGAGCATGGCATCCTGCATTTGACCCAGGAAGAGTTGCGGCGCGGCAAACACCGCTGGCGCAATATGGGCCTGAGCGCGGAAATCGCCCTGCCGGCGCTGAATGCCATTGATGTCGCTGGCGTTGCCGATGTCGACGTTAGCGGCGTGGCGGCTGACGGTTTTACCGTGCGTCTGGCCGGGGTCGGTGAAATCGAGCTTGCCGGGACTTGCAATGGGCTCACCGCCAGCGTCTCCGGCGTTGGCGAGCTTGATGCGGCAGATCTTGAATGCGCCGATGTTGATGTCCGTGTTTCCGGCGTCGGCGAGGCATCGGTTTATGCTTCCCGCTCAGTCGACGCCAGCGTTGGCGGCATCGGTTCGATCACCGTTTATGGTTCGCCCGCACGGGTCGAAAAGAGCGGCGGATTTCTGACCGACATTAAGGTCAAATAAGCGCACCCATCTTCG
>JAJFGE010000052.1 GCA_021776295.1 Hyphococcus sp. | reverse complement strand
GTCGCGGCGGCGTTTCAGGGGATGTCCATGGGCGTTCCCTCTATCGCCCTGTCGCTGGCGCGGTTCTCGCGCGAGAAAGCGCGCTGGGCGGCGCCGGAAGCCCATGGAGCGCCTATTGTCGAGCAGTTGTTAAAAGCCGGCTGGCCCAAAGACGTGGTCATCAACGTCAATTTCCCGGACCGCGCGCCGGAAGAGATCACTGAGGTCGAAGTCACCACTCAAGGCCACCGCGATGCGTACCAGCTTTACGCCGAGGAGCGCAAAGATCTGCGCGGCGGAACCTATTATTGGTACGGCTATTCCGGCGAATTATCGAACCCGCCCGAAGGCACTGACTTGAAAGCAATTTATGAGGGCCGCATTTCGATTACGCCGCTGCATCTGGCGCTGACCCATGCGGGCGCCCATGCGAGCCTCGCGAAGTCGCTTAATGGTTCTGCGAAAGCCAACTGATTTCCGAACCGATCATACACAAATTAACCGATTGTTAACCAAAGTTGACAAACTTCCAATCGAATCGCTTTGGCGTTTTTTTGGAAAGGGCGGGCAATGGTTTTGCGTACAGCAATTTTGATTATCTCGGTATTGGCGTTGACGGCGTGCGAGTCTCATAAGAGCGCGAAGTACAAGGCGGCGGATCGGGGCGCGCCAACTGTAAGCGTCTATGCCGCGCCGAGCGATCCTTATCGGCGCCAGAGCGCCGTTGCGCCACAGACCGCGCCGTCGGCTTATGTCGAACCGGTCGCGTTGCAGCCGGTCTCGGCGATATATTTATCCGATCAGCAGCGGGCGCAGGCGCAATACCAGGCGCAACCAACACGCACCGCCAGACAAATCCGGCGCGGCGAGATTATCGTCCAGCCCGGCGACACCATCTATGCGATCGGGCGGCGTTATAGCGTCTCACCAAAGGCGATGATCGCCGAGAACAAATTGCGCCATCCTTATCCGTTGTCGATTGGTCAAACTTTGAAGCTGCCCAAGGACGCTCGCGTCGCTGACGCCCGTGTCGCTGACACTCGCGTCGCTGACGTCCGCAGCGCAGATGCGCGCGCAGCTAATGCCCGGTCGACGCGCAAGGTTGTGGCGCGGGATATGCTCCATGCGGTGCGCCCCGGCGACACTTTGTATTCCCTTTCCCGCAGCACTGGCGTGTCTGTAGCGGCCATCGCTCAGGCGAACAGCATCCCCCCGCCTTATACTCTGAGCCCCGGTCAGCAATTGCTGATCCCGCAAGCGCGCGTAGAATCCGGTCGCTATGCGGCCAATACAAGAGCAGCGCGCGCGCCGGCGAAAATCACCTCGGCGCCACGCAACGACAAACCGCGCAACGTCGCTGAACTGGCGCAGACAGTTTCCTATACGTCGCCTAAACCGACGACGCCTGAGACGATGTTTGAATGGCCGGTAAGAGGCAAAGTCATCGCGTCATATGGCGTCACCGATCTTGGCCGGCGCAATGACGGCGTTAATATCGCAGCCCCCGCCGGTACGCCGGTACGCGCCGCGGCCGATGGCGAGGTGGTCTATCGCGGCTCGGAGCTTGACGGGTTCGGCAATCTCCTGCTGGTCAAACATGCCGGCGGGTTCGTTACCGCCTATGCGCATAACGAAGCGATGCTGGTCAAGAAAAGCGCCAAAGTTCGCCAGGGACAAGTCATCGCCAAAGTCGGTCAGTCCGGCGCGGTATCCTCGCCGCAACTGCATTTTGAAGTGCGGCGGAATTTGAAATCCATCGATCCGGCGACATTATTAAGTGCGAAGTAAAATTTTAAAGAACATAGGCCGGGAGGGGGAGCCCGACGTTTTGTGAAATAAGAAAGTAAGCTGAGTAAACTTTTGCGGGCCCTTTGGGGCCCGCTTTTCTTTGGTTATCAGAAGTGGTTCGATTTGTTTGTGAGCCTAGCGAATCCAAAACAACGCGCACCTGATATGGCTTTGGATCCGCACCCGACCGCGATGACGGTCAAAACTGAATTGCGCGCATTCGCCGCGTAGCGGGGATGAGCGGGGGGGATTTGGGCCTGAATCTAAATAAGCGCCCGCTACCCTAACCGATGTTTTGTTCACTATAACGCTCCAAGGTGGACATAATAAATTACTTACTGCACGGAAACCCAATCTCTTCACCCGTCTCTTTCCACAATGGATATTTCTTCATCACCGCTTGAAACAAGTCACTGGTCATCAGCCCACTCAGCCAGCTTTGCACCTTTGGGATAGGTGTGGCGTCGAACCATGCTTCGTCAGCGATGCGGAACTGGCGCACAAATGGGAAGATCGCGATGTCGGGGAGGGTGCGTTTGCCGCCGCTAAGATAGGCCGATGTTGCAAGCCGCGCCTCAAGTTTTTCGATGAATTTCATGGCTTCATCACGGTGGGCCTCGCGGTCGGCGCCTTCATAGCGGGTTGAATATTTATAGTGGTCAAGATGGTGCTTGAAGGCCCCGTCATTTTCCGCGACCAGCGTGTCCTTCTTATGCGCTAGCCACCCTTCAGGATCGCTTCGCGTCAGCGCCCAGGCCATGACGCCAAGGCTCTCATCGATAATTTCATCGCCGTCGATCAACACCGGCGTCGTGCCTTTTGGCGAGGCGGCAAGCATCTCGGCGGGTTTGTCCTTCAACGCAATTTCGCGAAGCTGCACCGGCGTCTGGCTGACGCTGAGCGCCATCCGCGCCCGCATCGCATAGGGGCAGCGGCGGAAGGAATAGAAGATGGGCGCGTCATCCATCCCGGCTGGTTTTTTCAACGACCTTGCCAATATGTTTCTCGCCGCGCGCTTTCGCTAAAGCGATCTGTTTTTGACGCTCGGCAAAGCGGCGTTTGGTTTCTTCTGAATGCGCGCCGTAACAGGCTGGGCAGGAAATCCCCGGCGTATAATGTTTTGACGCTTTATCGGCTTCGGTAATCGGCTGGCGGCAGGCATGGCACATGTCGTAAGAGCCGGGCGCCAGATCGTGGCCCACCGATACGCGTTGGTCGAAGACGAAACATTCGCCGCGCCAGAGGCTTGTCTCTTGCGGCACGGTTTCGAGATATTTCAAAATGCCGCCTTTGAGGTGAACCACGTCGTCAACGCCCTCACTACGCAGAAACGCGGTGGATTTTTCGCAACGAATGCCGCCGGTGCAATACATCGCGACTTTTTTGATGTCGTTGTTTTCGCGGAACTTTCGAAACCAGGCGGGGAAATCGCGAAAGGATTTTGTCCGCGGATTAATCGCGCCTTCAAAGGCGCCGATGCCAACCTCATAATCATTGCGAGTGTCTATGAGCACCGTGTCGGGGTCTGTGATTACTGCGTTCCAGTCCTGCGGCTCGACATAACGCTCATGGCTTTGTTCCGGCGCGATATCACTGAGCCCCATGGTGACGATCTCTTTTTTAAGCCGCACTTTCATACGGTAGAACGGATTTTCATCTGTGTAGGATGTTTTCCAGTCGAGACCGGCGCAGCCGAGGAAGGTTTTTATATGGGCGAGCACCGCATCAATGCCGGCGCGCGGCCCGGCGATGGTCCCGTTGATCCCTTCGGGCGCCAGCAAAATAGTGCCCAGCACGCCGTGCTCCAGCGCGGTGTTGAGGAGTGGCTCCTGGCGATCTTCGAAATCGGGCAGGGGCGTGAACTGGTAAAGGGCGGCGACAACGATCTGGGACATAGCGCCGGCTTTTACGCCACCGTCGGGCTCGGCTCAAGAGGTCGCGGGTTCCTCACCGGCCAGACCGTGGCAGTGATCGTGCTGATCGCCTCCTTGCTATTTGTCGGACTGCAAGTCCGCCAGAATACCAAACACACGCGGGCGCAAACCCATCGCGCGCGGGTTGATCGCCTTGTCACCCAGATGGTCGGCTTTTCCGACGCGGATAAATGTGCGGCCTATATCAGGGGCAATGGCGACGACCCGACGCCAGAAGCAATTATGGATCGTCAGTTCTACATGCAATGCATCACCCAGTTTGGCATTATTGTGGATGTTTTTACTCAACACCGCGATGGCCTCATTAATGATGAGCAATTCGCCATGGTTTCTGAGACTTACCGCGCATGGTTGCGGGAACCGGGGTTTAAGACGCACTGGGACAATCTGAAAACGCTATCTGGGAACCAGACGCCAGAGATGGTTGCTTTCATCGATGGGCTCGCCTCGACAGGCGAAGATTCAGAGGCATACTCGGCCTCGCCGGCCTCGCCGGCCTCGCGGGCCGCGCGCGAAGGCGCGCAAACTATAAATTCGACCGCCTTTGCGGTCGCGGCGCATAAGCGCCGGACTGCGGTCGCAGTCTTTTTGAATCAACTTTCAATTCAATGCGATATACAACGGCGGAACGATTCTAGAACAGGAGCGATTCGGGGACGGCATGTCCGGCGACGGCGACAGCACGGTAATTTACAAGATCGTCAAGATTGATCTCGACGAGCGCTCGCTCGCGCCCGCCACCGCCGATATCGAGCATGAGCGCAAAGTCGCCATATATGATCTCCTGGAGGAAAACTATTTTCATCCGGTCGGCGCCGGGGCGGGCCCGTTTGAGCTTTACCTGTCGAATGTTGAGCGCCGGCTGGTGCTGGATGTGCGCCAGGAGGGCGGCGAGGCTCTCGGCCAGGTGCATCTGTCAATGACGCCGTTCCGCCGCATCATCAAAGATTACTTTCTGCTGTGCGAGAGCTATTATGACGCGATCCGCAGCGCTGCGCCGTCGCAGATCGAGACCATCGATATGGCGCGGCGCGCGATGCATAATGAGGGCTCGGAGATCCTGACCGAGCGCCTGAAAGACAAAATCGAGATTGACGTCAACACCGCGCGCCGCCTGTTCACGCTGATTTGCAGCTTCCATATGCGATAAGGATTTTCATTGGCCCAATCGGTAATCTTTGCATGCAATATGAATTCGGTGCGCTCGCCGATGGCGGCGGCGCTGTTGCGGCGTTCCGCCGGTGACAGGGCGAGCATCGATTCCGCCGGGGTCCATGAAGGCGGGCTGGACCCA